>JAJFTV010000139.1 GCA_021372725.1 Chloroflexota bacterium
ATCATAATCGGGGTTTTGATATCCGCCAATGTTGAGCGTCAGCCAGTTGTTTTCAGCCGCCGGGATTTGTGAACTGACATAAAACTCGCACAGCGGCAGAACACCTGAACTCCAGGCAAACTGTGCCAGGTCAAAATTACGGCCAAACAACGGCCCTTCAGGCCCCTCAGCGTACATCTCATCCGGTGTATACAGGTTGACGTTTACTTCAATCCCACAGCCAGCCAAAGAATCCTTGATCACATCGGCCATTTCCTGTCTCAGCGCAGCCTGGGTGGTGTAATAGTTGATACTAAAAAAGGTACCATCCTGTATATTGGAAATACCCACAGACTGCAAAGGTGTTTCGGGGTTTCCGTCCCAATCTTTCCAGCCAACCTGATCAAGTAGCTGGCGGCCTGCTTCAGGATTATATGGATAAAGCTGGGCATCCTGCTCGTGCAAGGGATGAGTATCGGGAAGATACGTGGAGGGGGTATAAGACAGACCTTGCAGCAATTCATCGACAATTTTTTGCCGGTCAATGCAGTAAGCAAAGGCTTGACGAGTGCGGGAATCGGAAAAGAAATCCGGCCGGTCCCCCGAAAATGGTGAATATCCGTCATCATAAGTCGAATTGTCAATCCCAAATACAAGCTGCTCCCATTCAGGGCCAACGTTGATATGGGTTTTCAACGCTCCCTGCTTCTCCAAATCCCGAATTTCTGTCAACTGGCTTTCCAGCGAGGAGCTCTGATCGATCAAATCACATTCCTTGCTTTCCAGTGCAGCCACAAGGGAATCACCCCCCTCACCCAGAAAACGATAAACCAGGTTATCAAAAGCAGGAAGGCCTTCGGAAGCCCGGAAATATAATGGATTTTTCTTGAGTTGAATATGATCACCGGATACCCACTCTTCAATGATATAGGGGCCCCAGCCGATGGGGTATTGGGATGAAATTTCATTCGTCAGCAAATCGGCAGGGGTGATATTTCCCCAGACATGCTCCGGAAGCGGTGACCAAAAAATGGTGTCAAGCCGTTCCGGAAAGAAACCGGGGACACCGATCCATTGAACATGAACAGCATCCAGTGCCGTGTAATTCTCGGTGCGATAAACAAGCTGATGTGAGACGGGGGTATTTTCATCGGCAGCAACCCGAAAAGAATAGACCGAGTCTTCAGCCGTCAATGCCGCGCCGTCAGACCAGGCGATATCCGCTCTGAGCGTAAAAGTGACCACTTCCTGATCCATTTGCAGCGCGTCGGTACCGTTCCATGTGATGGCGCAGTCCATGCCTGTACATCCCGCAGGCAGAACCTGCACGCCGGCCGTTAAAGAGACAAGATCACCATTGATGTCCACCACCTGGTCGCCCTCATTGACAGAGACCGGTTGGAAAATCGCATCGCCATCCGCATAAGAAGGCATTTTCTCAAAAATGACCGGCTGCGGTTCATAATCCAGCACATCGAAGGGCCCGTCATAAATGGATTCCAGAACGCTGGCAGTACTTCGTGTACTACTGCCGTACAGATACAGGCTGGCCGGTTCCTGCTCGAGACATATAACCAAATTGCGGGAGGGCACCTGCGTAGCGGTGGGAGTGGGTAGTGGGGTTGGGAAAGCAACGGATGTCACATCCTCCTGGATAGTCCCATTCTGTTCTGGTACAGGCGAGGTTACTGCCGGAATATTGCAGGAGGTGAATGAAAACAGGAGGCACAACAAAAGTGAAAGAAAGTATTTTTTTGAGGTATTCAGAATATTGGGTCTTTTGCACATGATGTGGCCAATTATAAACCAAAGAAAAAGGGGTGGAATATGCCATTCTCAGGAAATGTTCCACCCCATCGAACAAATTTCTAAAAAGGATGTGTCAAGCTCCGCGGCCGCGCATTTTGGGATCCATAATGTCGCGTAAAGCATCCCCCATCAGGTTAAAGCCCATCACAAACAGGATCAGAGTAACCCCCGGAAAGACCAGGATATACCAGTATGTGTACAACTGAGGGATAAAGTTACGCGCGAAGCTGATAATCTGACCCCAGTCAGCATAACCAACCTCCACGCCTACACCCAGGAAGCTCAACGCAGCAAAGGACATGACCACATCACCCACGTTCATGGAGGCCAACACCAGGGTAGGATATATTGCATTGGGGACAATATGCTTCATCATGATTCGCATATCGGTAGCTCCGGTGATGCGGGCAGCCATGATGAATTCCCGTTCCTTAAGAGAAAGTACATCACCACGAACCAGACGGGCATAAGTCATCCAGCCAAACACAACCAGCGCAATGGTGGCTGGCCAAATGCCCTTTCCAATGACCGGAGTAAGGATTGCAGACAAGGTAAGCGCCGCCATAAGGAACGGAAAGGCCATGAATATTTCTGTAATACGCATTAATATATTATCGACTATCCCGCCATAAAAACCCGCTGCAGCTCCAACGATGATACCCACAATCAAGGTGATACCCGTTATCAATACGCCCACCAGTAATGCCGTGCGTGTCCCCCAGACTACACCGTAGAATATATCCCATGATCCCGCTGCAGTGCCAAATATGTGTGTCCATTGACCATCTTCACTCATCCAAAAAGGTTTCGGAGGGGGGTTCTTTTCCCAAACGGTTCCCGGCGGGCGGGGTATGGGGCTAAAACCATCGCGCGGGATTTGGTAAGGGCTGCGCAGGGAAGGCAATGGCGGGGCAATTGCCGGTGCAAACACTGCCACCAGTATAAAGAACAAGATCAGGATCAACCCTATTACCGAGAGCGGGTTCTTAAAAATGCCGGTAACGAGTCGATAGGTTTCTGGACCCAGTATTGATTCCAAACGGCTGACTTTTCGTTCGGGCAGGTCATACAATGTGGTGACCGCTGCAGTTCCTTTTGCCTCAGGTTGCGAATTATTTTTTGTCATGGGTTGGTCCTCCTGTTAACTCAGACGTACACGAGGGTCAAGGAATGCATAAGCCACATCGACCACCAGGTTCGCTACGATGAGGATGCCGCCGGTCAGCAAGGTAAAAACCAGGACAGTGATAACATCCAGATTCGACGCAGCTCTGGCCGCTGCGGAGCCGATACCGGGATAATCAAAGATGGTTTCAGTAATAACCACACCGCTCAATAAGCCGGCAACAGTCAGGCCACCCAGTGTGATAACCGGAATTAATGCGTTGGGCAATGCGTGCCGGTTGACCACGCTCCGTTCTGTTGCACCTTTTGCCCGGGCTGTTGTGATATAGTCCTGCTGCAGCGTCTCAAGCATGGACGACCGTGTAATCCGCAAATACAGGGCCCAGTTCAGGTAGGAGAGGGTTATGACCGGCAATATCAAATGCCGGAGAGCATCCAGGAATATATCAAACCGTCCATTTAAGAGCGAATCGAGCGTCAGAAAATTGGTATACCAGATGAAATCGGGTTTACTGGTTGCCAGCATAGCCCACGTTGACATCCTGCCAGGCGGAAACCATTGCAATTTCGCATAAAACAACATCAGCACCAGCAGTGCGAACACAAAGGTCGGGAACGAATAACCGAGGATACTAAAAACCCGCGCAACCTGGTCAATAAATTTGTTATGGTTTTTAGCCGCAATGATCCCCAACCAGACACCGATAATAATAATCGGCCCGGCTGCGATAAGAGCCAGTTCAGCAGTTGCCGGGAACCGGCGGGCGATCAGGTCATTGATGGGTTGGGAGGCGCTGCGGGAATACCCAAGGTTGCCACGCAGGATCCCGCCTTCATAGCTGTCTGTTATTTCATCATACTGTCCCCACAACCAGTGCCAATACTGTACAAGAAATGGATCATCCAAACCGTACCGTTTAATCAGGGAATCCATCTGCAGTTCTGATTTCGGTAAATCGCGAATGTACATTGCCACGCGCTGGTTTGGTCCCAGGAAAGAAATCATGCCAAATATCAGCAATGTTACCCCCAGCAGGATTACTGGCATGATCATTATTCGTCTTATTATATAATTTAACACTGCCACCTCCAGCAATGGTGGACTTTCACCAGATCACCAGAGCCGTTATCCTTGATCAGCGCTGGAATCATTATGATCGTCGATTATCAGATTGTTCATTTGGGGATTGTCAGGATTTTTTGCAGGGACAATGGACAATCCTGAGAAATCAGGCTGGAGAGAATTCCTTTTCAGGACCCCACCAGCCTGGTTTTACAGTTAGTGATCTTTTACTATTTCAGGGTTATTTCTTTCCCCAAACGTAGTAGAAGCTGTCAATCATCGGGTTCGACTCACCACCAGTAACATAGCGTGGTTGGTAGCTGCGCGGCTTGGTCATGAACAGAGTCAGACCGTGGCAGGTATCATAATAAAGCTGGTTGAATTCCTGGTAGATCTCGGCGCGTTTTACCGGATCGGTTTCCAACACGGCGCGGGTGTTGATCTCTTCATACTGGTCAAGAATTGCCTTTGGAACGTTCTGGCGTGGGCCATAGTATGAATTGGTGAAGATCGGCGCCCAGTTATGGGTATCATAATAGTCCGCTGACCAGCCGACCAGGTAGATCGGGATGCGGGTGGCGCGGATGTCGGCCAGGAAGGCAGGCCATGGCAAACCGGTGACCTCAACAATGAACTTTTCATTGATGGCGGTGATACCGGACTGGATGATTTGTGAGATGGATTGGCGCTGATCGTTGCCGGTGTTGTAGGCGGCGGTCAGACGGAAACCAATATCCCATAACGATTCACCGTTCGGGCCCTTCCAACTTGAGGCTTTGAATTCTTCCTCGCATTTTACCGGGTCGTAGTTGTAGGTGTAACGATCATCGGTGGGGTATCCGATCATACCGGGCAGCATGACGCCCAGTGAACGTTCACCCTCACCCTGCATCACATCATTGAGATAAGAATCGTAGTCGAAGCAGTATGCAAAGGCTTTGCGAATATGAATGTCGGAGAAGAAATCGGCCGGGACACCGTTGCCATCAATTTTACCGCTGCCGATGTACGGGTTTCCACCTTCGGTATTGACGGTGAAGGCGAAGTACACATCCGTACGGGAAGCGGTGGTCAGACCCATCACACGGCGCAAAGGCTGGTTTTCCTGCCCCGCGACGGGGACGCAGTCGGTGGTGTTCGTGACCTGACATTCTTCACCCACCAGTTGATCGAGGATGGGCCACTGTTCCTGGGAGCCAACGGTGATCACGTCAGCATCACCGGCTTGCACCATTGCCAGACGGGTGTTGAACTCTTCAACCTGAGAGATTACAACGGTCTTTAGAGCGGCTGGGCCAACCGGATCGCCTTCGAACAAAGGCTCGGTCTTCCAGTAGTTCTCGTTTGCAACCAGCACTACCTCTTCACCAGGAGTCCAGTGATCAAGGATATAGGGGCCGGTACCCATTTCGCTATTGCCAACACCCAGCTCGTTCAACTGCTCTGGGGTCCAGGCATAGTAGTTTACCCATGTCGCGCAGTCGTCATCCCAACCGCCATTTGCCATGACCCAGGCTTTGCTGCGGACACCACCCCAATACCCTGCCAGGGTGGGGATGAAAGGAGCCCAGGGCTGGGCAAGGGTGAAGGTAACGGTGTTGGCATCGTTATCGAATGCAATTTTGGATTTGACCAGCTCGCAAGCGGCAGCCAGATCTTCGGCCGGATAGGTTGCGAGGGTGGTGGCATCATCGTAAGGAGTCTTGGATGTATCAGGTTCGACGATTTCGGCGATGTCGTAAATTCCTGCACCCAGGATCGGCTCGGTAAAGAGCAACTGGGGGGAGTTGGTGCCACCCTGCAGCAAATTGCGCTGGAAGGTAAAGGCAACATCTTCAGCAGTCATGGTAGTGCCATCGTGGAACAAAACACCGTCACGCAATTTGAAGGTGTAGACTGTACCATCTTCTGACATTTCCCAGCTTTCGGCCAGTTGGGGAACAAATTCACTCGGGCTGTCGCCGTTAAACCAGACCAGTTTGTCGTAGAGGTTCTGAAGAACATCACCGCTGGCTGAGTCATAGGCATAACCGTTATCCAGGGTATCCATATCCCCAAAGGTGGGTTCCACCCAGGTGGTGGGATCCTTGGATGTGAATTCGGCTGCAACAACAGGCTCGGGGGTAGCCGTCACAACGACTTCCCTGGTTTCTATGACCGTTTCACCTTCTTTTTCAACCACGACGGTTTCAATGATGGTGATAGGTTCTGCTGTTGCTGCTGTACCGCAGGCAGTGAAGATCATGGAGATGACCATCAACATGCCAAGAGCTACATAAAGTTTGGATTTCATTTTTCTCTCCTCAAAAAATGGCTTGAACTTCTGTAAGAGGTTTATACATTACAAAACGCACTATTCAATGGCAAGATATTCCTCTTAAAAACACACCTCCTTTTTGAATTAGGACAATATTATGGTTTTTTCCTGTTTGTTCGATTCTATTATATAAATCTTTCAGCGTAATGGCAAGCAACCCGGTGATCAGGCAGGAGCTCGCGGAATTCCGGCTTTTGCTCCGAACAAATTTGTCCGGCAATGGGGCAGCGAGTGCGGAAGCGGCAGCCAGAAGGCGGGTTGACGGGTGAGGGTACATCTCCAGTCAAAATAACGCGCTGGCGTGTTTCCTCAACAATTGGATCCGGGATGGGAACGGCGGAAAGAAGGGCTTGTGTGTAGGGGTGAAGGGGATGTTCATACAGATCGCGCCGCTTTGCCAGTTCCATGATCACGCCCAAATACATCACCGCCACGCGGTCACTGATATGGCGTACCATGGAAAGGTCATGTGCAATGAACAAATAGGTCAAACCAAATTTTTCCTGCAAATCTTCCAGCAGGTTAACAACCTGAGCCTGAATGGAAACATCCAAGGCCGAAATTGGCTCATCACAAACAATTAAATCGGGGTTCAGGGAAAGTGCACGTGCAACACCAATACGCTGACGTTGCCCGCCTGAAAATTCGTGCGGGTAACGGTCAACATAAGCAGGGTTCAAACCTACCAAACCCAGCAAGTCTTTTACACGATCACGTATTTCACGGCCTTTGGCAAGGTTATGGACGATCAGCGGTTCACCGACAATTTCTTCAACCGTCATGCGGGGGTTCAGACTGGCATAAGGGTCCTGGAAGATCATCTGCATCTTGCGCCGCAAGATACGCAATTCTTCACCTTTGAGGGTGGTAAGATCATCCTTGCCAAAATACACATGTCCACCGGTGGGTTTATAAAGCTGTAAAATTGTTCTGCCGGTTGTGGATTTGCCGCAGCCGGATTCGCCTACCAATCCCAGCGTCTCTCCTTTACGGATATCGAAACTGACACCATCGACTGCATGCACAAACCCGACTGTACGCTGGAAAACCCCACGTTTAATCGGGAAGTGCATGACAAGATTATCTACGTTTAGTAAAACTTCATTCTGGTTCATAAACGCTCCTTCCCGGTTTTGGTATCAACCCAACAGGCTACGTTGTGGCCGGTACCGACAGGAATAAGGGTGGGGTTTTCATGCAGGCAATGTTCAATCTGATACTTGCAGCGAGGTGCAAAGGGACAATAAGAAGGTGTTTCATAAAGTACAGGGGGCAGCCCTTCAATCGAGACAAGTCGTTCTGTTACACGGTCTGCATCCAAACGAGGCAAGCTGCCGAGCAGACCCAGCGTGTATGGATGTGTGGGGGAAGCATAAAGATCTTTCACATTTGCTTCTTCAATAATGTACCCGGCATACATAACCGCCATGCGGTGAGCAAGGCCCGCAATGACCCCCAGGTCATGGGTAATCCAGATGATGGCCATGCCCAATTCATCGCGCAGGCGTTTCACCAGTTCGATGATCTGGGCCTGAATGGTTACATCCAGAGCGGTTGTTGGCTCGTCAGCGATCAGTATCTGCGGCGTACAGGTAAGTGCCATGGCGATCATTACACGCTGGCGCATACCACCGGAAAACTGGTGCGGATAATCCTTCAGCCGATCGCGCGGATTTGGGATACCCACCAACTCAAGGGTTTCCACTACACGATCTTCGGCCTGTTTCGGGGTCATGCCCATGTGGACTTCCAAAGGTTCAGAAACCTGCCTTCCGATGGTTAGTACCGGGTTAAATGAAGTCATCGGATCCTGAAAGACCATGGCGATCTGAGCCCCACGAACATGGCGGATTTCCTCGTCTGACATTTTGAGTAAATCCTTGCCCTGGTACAAAGCCTGTCCTGCAGTAATTTCACCAGGCGGCATAGGGATCAAACGCAGCACCGACATCACCGAAACGGTTTTACCGCAGCCGCTCTCACCAACGATCCCCAATGTTTCGCCCTCCTTTAGAGTAAAGGAAACGCCGTTAACGGCATGGACGGTGCCTTCTCTTGTCCTGAAGCGGGTTTCGAGACCCTTTAAATTTAAGAGTTCAGCCATATAAGAGGTCCTCTACGTATCATAAGTTTTTTGATTGCACATTGGGAGCAATAGCCATTTCATTACAATGTAAAAATGAGTATACCTTTGTTTATTTCGATTGTCAAATAAATTTGTGTTACATCTGTATACTTGTGAAAATAAATGTTATTTAGTCAATAGTCAACCTCTTCCTCTCCTGTTCGCAGGCGAACATACGATTCATACCTTTGCGGGTGCACCTGGCCTTCCTGTACAGCCTTTATCACTGCACAGCCCGGCTCCATCTGATGAGTACAATCATTGAACCGGCAGCCTGTGATCAGTGACCTCAGCTCCGGAAAATACCCGTCCAGCTCCTCGGGCTGGGTATCCCACAATGAAAGGCTGCGAATACCGGGCATATCGGCTACGTACCCGCCTTCCTTGAGCGGAAATAATTCGCGAACCACCGTGGTATGCCTCCCTTTGGATGTCAGGCTGCTGATCTTGCCTACCGCCAGCCCCAGTTGAGGCTGGATGGCATTCAGCAGGCTCGACTTTCCTACCCCGGATGGGCCGGCAAACACCGATATTTTACCCATTAATCGCTCGTGCAGATCATCCAGCCCCTGGCCTGTCTTGGAAGATGTGAAAAGTACATCATAACCGATCGGTGGGTACATACAAAATAGCTCTTTGGCTTCTTCGAGGGCCATTAAATCAATTTTGTTCACCACAATCAGCGGCGGAATATCTTCTTTCTCCGAGATGACCAAAAACCGATCCAGCATACGTAATCGAGGCGTGGGTTCTGTACAGGAAAAAACCAGAACAAGCTGGTCTGGATTGGCTATCAAGATTTGTTTGTACTCACTACGGCTGCCGGAGGCTTTACGAATAAACGCCCGTTTCCGTTCATGAATCTGTTCGATGACACCAGTGTTTGGAGATATGACACGCAGCGTGACATGGTCACCTACGGCAACAATGTCTTCCACCGCAGCGCCTCTCTTGAACTTGCCGCGCAAATTGCACATAAAGAGACCTGCATCAGTTTGCACAAAATAAAATCCTGCCTGTAAACGAATTACCAATCCTGTTTTTATCGGCATACACTAGCCACCAGGGGTGGGGGTTGATTCAGATGACTCACCGGAACCGGGAACGGCTGTATCGGTGGCGAGCGGAGTGGGTGTACTGGTTACAAAGAAGGTGGATTCCCATGGGTACAGACGGCTGGGTTTATCGTAAAAATAATATTCCAGTACTCTGCGGAAGATCGGCGCCGCAATATCCGAGCCTTGCCCGGCACATTCCGCCAGGACCACTACGGCAATATCGGGGCGTGTTTCACTATTCATATCCGTATACCCTGTAAACCAGGCATGAGGCTCTTCACAGTTTCCTGTGGCTGTGCCGGTTTTCCCGTACACATTTACATTCAGGCTGGAAAATTCGCGGTAAGCCGTCCCACGCGGATCCGCGACAACCATGTGCATGGCTTCCCGGATTGCAGCAAGATTATCCTCGGTGACCGGCAGTTGACCCTTTACGACAGGTTTGAATTCATAAGTAACGTTGTTATTGGGGTCGACAATTTTTTCAATCAACTGGGGTTGGTACAGCGTACCTCCGTTGCCCAATGCCGCAGTAAAATAGGCCGTTTGCAGCGGTGTGGCGAGCATCGCCCCTTGCCCAAATGCGAGCTGGACTGAATCTCCTTCGGTTTGGGGATTGGGAATGGTCCCTGCCTCTTCTGCGACCTGGTCAATACCCGTGGCGCTGCCCAGGCCAAAAGAGCGAGCCAGTTCAGGCAGCAGGTTGGGCATACCCTGACGGTACAAGTCGAGGCCAATATGGTAGAAGTACGGGTTGCAGGAGCGCATCAAACCTTCTTGCAGTGTCAGCAAGCCGCTGGGAGCCAGCGTTCTGCCATGATAGTTATAGGTCCAGTCGTAAAGCGTGATACCGGGAAGCTCGGTAAAGGAATGCTGGCAATCATACGTTGTCTGCGGGGTGTACACACCACTTTCCAGTGCGGCCGCCATGGTGATGATCTTGAAGATCGAGCCAAGAGGATATAAGCCTTGAGTTGCACGGTTAAGCAGCGGGCGATCATTCGATTCCAACACCATCCCCAAAGAATAACCGCTGTTTAGATTTTCTGCCTGGAACAGGTTTGGGTCATAATCAGGCGAGGAAGCCATAGCCAGAACACGCCCGCTATCCACTTCCATCACCACAATCGCACCGGTAAACCCTTCCAGCGAACGCTGGACATCGTTCTGAAAGGTAGCATCAAATGTGGTGTAGATTGAAGATGCCGGTTCTGCCTGAGTTTGTGCCAGGCGGGTAACAATTTGACCGGCACTGTTTACAACATAAACAGATACCCCCCTCTTACCCGCCAGATACTCCTCACCCCATTTCTCCAGGCCTGTGGTTCCGACCTTCTCATCGCCACGGTAACCCAGCCTGCGGTATTCTTCAAGATCCTCAGCATAGATGGGCTGAACATAACCCACTGTTTGGGGAGCAATTTCGCCATAATAGAAGCGGGCTCGATAATCGGTCATCACCAGGCCATCCAGAGACGAGAGGATCGACATTCGTTCATCAACCGCCTGACGGGTGGCTTCACCGACAGAGATGTACCAGTCATCCCCGGCATTCTCGTATAACGAATAAATCGCTTCGGTCGTTTTTCCGGTCAGCAGAGACAAATTGACCAGGAGAGTTCCTTCTTCACCATCCTCAATTTGACCGGGGATAATCCCCAGGGATACTGCATCCGTTTCGGCGGCAATGGCATCGCCATCACGGTCATAGATATTCCCGCGGGCAGGTACCGAGTAGTCAATAGCCAGATAATTTCCGTCCACAAGTTCCGGCAGGATCATGTTTTCCTGCCATTGAACCAGCCACTGTCCGTTTTCCAGCGACAGGTTCATCACCATGTCACGTTGAAGATCACCGATGGTTGCTGTGTGGTATGTAACACTGTAAGCAACCTGTGCGGATGTTGGATTGGTCAGAGAGGAAAGTACTTTATAATCAAATGTTTTAAGTGTAAGGTTGATAGCCGCATCGTCATATTTTTTTGTAAAGTCTTCCAGGGTAATTGCTTCCCGGGTTAGTGGCGTCAGATACGAATACAACAGTTCGTAGTTTTCATCCTTCCAGGTTTGTAAAAATTTTTCAGCCGCTTTTTGTGTATCCGGTACGCGAGTGGTGCTTACCTGAGGGCCAGGCAAGGTTGCTGTGGAAGCGATAGCCTGTGTTGATTTCGTTCCATTCGCAGCTTCCGGCTGGCAGGAAAATATTAAAACATCAATCAAAAGGAAAAGGAGTATTACGCGAAGTTTCATCAAATCATTCCTCCAACTGCGTGGGGATCCCCCCAGGATCTCAACCCACATCCAACCCTGCCAGCACATCCCGTGTTACCGGGCAATCATAATCAAGATGTTGTTGGCAGGAAAGCGCAGTTTCAACGGGAGCCACAATTCCAATTTTTTTCATCATACGAACAAGATGACAAAGCGGTAGGCCCATCACATTGGCAAAACAGCCATTAAAGCCGGTCACCGGGTGAAAGGTTTTATTTTGAATGGCATAGGCTCCGGCTTTGTCCATCGGATCTCCGGACAGTACGTAGGCCTCGATTTCTTCATCAGAATAATCACGCATGGCAACCAAAGTACGGCAGCGATCGAAAGACCATCGGTGATCCGACACGCGATAAATTGCCAGGGCGGTGAACACCTCATGAGACCGGTCGCGTAAATGCAGCAACATTCGGCGTGCGTCAGCTTCATCAAGTGGTTTCCCCAATACCCTGTTCCCATCGGCCACAGTTGTGTCAGCCGCCAGGATGAGATCCGCAGCGCCCATTTTGTTTAGAGGATGAACAGCGGCACGTGCTTTCATTTCCGCCAGACGTGAGACGTATAATTCCGGCGATTCGCTCACCGCACGGCTTTCATCTGCTTCAACAGGACGTGTGATAAAATCCCAACCGGTCCATTCAAGCATTTCATGTCGGCGTGGAGAGCCAGAAGCCAATACGATTAAGGGCATATTCAGCGATTCTAACACATCCCCGGAGCTAATTCTTCAGTCGTTATATAATAAAATTTATGAATATGACAATACCGCAATGGCTTTTGATTAGTATTGTGACGCTGACGATGACCGGTGTGATTGCAAACCGGATCCGTCTGGATATTGCCGCATTGTTGACGGCTGTTTTATTGGGGATTCTCCAATATGCGGGGTTAGGCATGCTGGGTACGACGGGGTCAAAACAAGCCGCCAGTCTGGCCATCTCCGGTTTTGGGCAGCCAGTAGTCATTACACTCCTGTCGCTATTTATCATCGCAAAGGGGCTTGATAAAAGCGGATTAATGCGCTGGATTGCCACCCGACTGATCAAGGTAGGAGGTAATGACGAAGGTCATCTTATCGGGTTGTTGGCTGCAATTACAGCAGTTTTTTCGCTTTTTATCAATAATGTTGCCGCAGGTATATTGGTACTTCCCACCGCCATGGAAATCAGCCGCCGGACCGGCATCAAGCCCAGCAAACTCCTTATTCCTGTATCGTACGGCAGTTTATTGGGAGGAATGGCCACTTACTTCACCACTGCCAATATCGTCATGAGTGATTTGCTTGCCATTGCCAATCCGCCCCAACCACCGCTTAAACTGCTGGATTTTGCCCTGACGGGAGGATTGATTGCCTTCGTGGGTATCCTCTTTTTGAGCATTTTTGGCAAGCGCTTGCTGCCGGATCGCGAACCGGCGTCGGATCAAGCCTTGCAACACCTGACCGGCAGTGAGCTGGAAAGTTTTTACCATATCCAGGAACGCTTATGGGATGCCAGGATCATGCCCGGTTCCCCGGTAATTGGAAAAACAATGGAGGAGATTGGGCTTGGTTTTCACTGGGGTATTTCCATCGTCGCATTCCGCAAAGAGAAAGAAAATATCTATATCCCCTCTTATTCTCAACACGTTCTGGGATTGTACGACACCCTTATCGTCATCGGCAGGGAGGAAAAGGTTCTCCAATTGCAGAAACTTAATTTGGAAATTAGTAAAGCCCAGGAGAACGGCTCACTCAGCCAACAGGGGATCATATTTGCTGAAGTAATTCTTTCACCCCACTCTATGGCACAGCGGCAAACGTTGAAAGAAATTGAATTCAGGCAGAGATATGGATTATCGGTGGTTGCCCTGCGCCGGCATGATGCAATCCACCGCACCGATGTGGGTGACTTTAAGCTCGCTTTTGGTGATTCGCTTCTGGTAATCGGCCCAAATCAGAGGTTCATGGAGTTAAAAAAATCTCCGGATTTCATTATTTTTGAACCAAATCCGGCAGACCAGCCTTTGGATAAAAAACTGGCGCTTCAATCTTCATTTATGCTAATGGCTGCCGTCATAGCATCCATCATTGGGGTTCCGATTTACCTTAGTATGCTTTTTGCAGCCTTGCTGACCATTATTTTCAAGGTGATTACACCTGAAGAGGCTTATCGATCCATCGAGTGGCAGGCCATTTTTATTGTCGCCGGCATGTACGCAGTCAGTCTTGCGATGGTCAATACAGGTTTGGCATCCATGTTTGGTACGGCAATCACCCGTATGGTAGCCCCTCTGGGCCCCCTCGGGGTAGCCGGCAGCGCCTTCCTGTTGAGTGCCGCACTGACCCAGATCATCGGCGGACAGGTGACTGCCATGGTTGCCGGACCGGTGGTGATCACCGCAGCAGTGCTGACGAATGTCAATCCCCAGGCAGTCGCGGTTGCTGCGGCGATTGGCTGTTCAAGTTCATTCTTTACGCCCATATCTCACCCTGTCAACACCCTGATGGTGGGACCGGCCAATTACCGTTTCTCAGATTATGCCCGGGTAGGTTGGCCGTTGTTTGTGCTGAGTTTTGTTTTTCTTCTGGCAGGGCTTTCGCTTTTTTGGGGTTTGTAAATTGGGTCAAAAACAGGTCCTGAATTCTTTTGAATTCAACTCCTCTGGACATCTTCTCGATCTTCGGCGCTCTACGCTTTGGCGTTCTACCCTGTCCTATTCATTTACTCCGTTGTAAAATGTCTTAAATCCCTTTGCACCTTTTGGAGGCATTCATGCATTTGTTACAGGAGCGTATCCGCAAAGACGGTCGCAATTTGGGAAACGGCATTCTGAAGGTCGACGGTTTCATTAATCACATGGTGGACCCGGTACTGATGGATGAATGCGGAAAAGAATTCGGGCGATTGTTTGGCCGCCTGGGTGCCAGGTTAATCCTGACGGCCGAAATATCGGGCATTGCGCCCGCCCTCATGGCCGGGCGCAGTTTGAACCTGCCGGTGGTTTACGCGCGCAAACACAAACCGGTCACCATGCCCAACAAGGTATATCTCACCACCGCGCCCTCCCATACAAAAGGTGTCCAGGTAGAGCTGATCGTATCCCCTGAATATCTTCCACGCGACACACCTGTGTTGATCATCGATGATTTTCTTGCATCCGGTGAAACGATATTAGGCCTGGTCCGTCTGGTGGAAGCCGCCGGGGCAAATCTGGTTGGAATCGGGGCCCTGATCGAAAAATCATTTGAAGGCGGCCGGGAAAGACTTAAGTCGCTCAATGTTCCCATCGAGACGCTGGTTTGCATCACTTCAATGGATGATGAAAAGTTTGAATTTGCAGAATAAGAAAGCCACAAGGACGGTTAATGGATCATGGATACCATCATAATTCTTGATTACGGTTCACAATACAGCCAGTTGATAGCCCGCAAGGTGCGGGAAAACCATGTTTACTGTGAATTGCTGCCCTGGGATGCCTCCGCTGACAAGGTGTCCGCTTATCATCCGAAAGGCTTTATCCTGTCCGGAAGCCCGTACTCTGTATACGACCCGGGCGCACCAACCCTGCCGGATTACATTCTGCAAAGCGGGCTGCCGGTATTGGGCATCTGCTACGGTATGCATCTCCTCACCCATGCTTTACAGGGCAAGGTGGCTCCGTCAGGGGAGCGCGAATATGGCCTGGCCCAGTTTGAGTGTGCTGAAGACAGCGTCTTATTCCCATCCGGTTCACAACAGGTATGGATGTCACATGGTGACCGCACTGAACAACCGCCTGAAGGGTTTACTGTAATCGGACACAGTGACAACAGTCCGATTGCGGCCATTGCCGATGCCCAGCGCCATTATTACGGATTACAGTTTCACCCCGAAGTCCACCATACCCCCGGTGGAAAGGAAATCCTGCGGCGCTTTGCCGTGGATATCTGTGGAGCCAAAGCGGAGTGGACGGCCGAATCCATTATCCAGCAAGCGGTGGAAAAAATCCGTACCCAGGTGGGCAGCTCAACTGTTCTTTCGGCAGTCAGCGGCGGGGTTGATTCCAGCGTTGCCACTGCCCTGGTTCAAAAGGCAGTGGGAAAACAACTGACGGCAGTATTTGTAAACCACGGGCTGCTGCGAAAGGATGAACCCCAACAGGTGGAGGCAGCCCTGAAAGGCGTGCTTGGAATCAACCTGGTTACTGTGGATGCGGTGGACAAATTCATGGGACTGCTAAAAGGCATCACCAATCCCGAAGAGAAACGCCGCATCATTGGCGCCACCTTCATCCGGGTCTTCGAAGAACACGCCCGCCAGATCGGGCTCCCGCCCTTTCTTGTCCAGGGAACCATTTACCCGGATGTGGTCGAATCCAGCGCTCCGGACCGTTCCAAAGCCGCCCGCATCAAGACACACCATAATGTCGGCGGACTGCCTCCGGATCTCGGGTTCAAACTGGTGGAACCGCTGCGTTACCTGTTCAAGGATGAAGTGCGCGCGGTGGGTGAGGCTCTGGGTCTTCCCCGCCAACTGGTATGGCGCCAGCCGTTCCCCGGCCCGGGACTGGCCGTCCGCTGTCTGGGCGAGATCACCCACGAAAGGCTTGAGCGGCTGCGGGCTGCCGATGCGATCTTCACCGGTGAACTGGATCACGAAGGGCTGTTGTTTTCCGACCAGGGTGGCAGCGCACAGGCATTTGCGGTACTGCTGCCGGTGCGCTCGGTGGGTGTAATGGGTGACCAGCGCACTTATGATGAAACGATCGCACTTCGGGCAGTATCCACTGAGGATTTCATGACCGCTGACTGGATGCCGCTGCCGCATAATCTGTTGGCGCGGGTATCCAATCGAATCGTCAATGAGGTGGCCGGCGTCAATCGCGTGGTATACGACATCACCAGCAAACCCCCCTCGACCATCGAGTGGGAATAAGTAATTTGTGGCCAAAATCCGAATAATCCGACTGTCAAAATGAATAGATAGGTTATGGAGGAAGAAAGTGTGAATATCGAGATACGTAAATTGACATCTGATCTCGCAATGGATTATGTGCATTTTTTTGATACGACACCACATTCCGACAATATAGAGGATCACAAATGTTATTGTGTGTGTTGGTGCAATGATGACTACGAAGGTAAAGATTTTTCGACACCGGATAAAAGAAGAGATTACGCCATCCAATATGTCAAGGGTAACAACATACAAGGCTATCTAGCCTATCGTGATGATGAGGTCGTGGGGTGGTGCAATGCCAATACGAAGTCGGATTGCCTGAAATGCTGTAGCTGGCAGATGTTTATGGGTTCCATACCTACAGACGAAACCATCCCAGGCGTAAAGGTGAAATCGATTTTTTGTTTTGCGATTGCACCGGAGATGAAAAGAAAGGGGATTGCAAAACGATTCCTGGAACGTGTCTGTCAAGATGCGGCTCGTGACGGTTTTGATTTTGTGGAGGCATATCCAAATAAAGAATTCATTGATGAAGCTGAGGATTTTATGGGTCCTGTCAAATTGTTTATAAAAAGCGGTTTTAGCGTGTATTATGAGACAGAACATAAATTTGTTATGAGGAAGCAGTTAAAATAACTCAGTATTTCATGAATTTTTTCATGTTCGCTTCAGCATCAATGAGCTAATCAACCTGTCAAGCTCAACTTATGGTAGTCCCGTCTGATAGATTTTTAATTGCAGAAAGTCAGACACTCTATAGGATTGGGATAATTGGTATCAAACAAAACCAAATGAAATCAAATTATTTGTACAAAAAACTTAGAACCTGATTTCTTTTGACAAGTGGGAACAAAAGATAACATACTCAACAGCTAACCCTCTTCCGAATTCGGATGGGGGTTTTTATGGATGATATTTTGATGAGTTGAATTATTCAATACGCTCATTATTTGTGCTCTTCTGAGGAAAATCAAATATAATAGTTTGAAGGAGAAGGAGAAGGTTAAAAGAGCATCAATGAGATAATGAAAAAAAATTTACCAACTCCTCTTCAGTTTGAAAGAGTCGTCGGGGGAATGGCACTGTTCCTTACAATCGTGCTGGGTTTATCCGCACTGGTGCTCCCCGTATCTGCCCAAACTGCCAACTCAGTCAGCGTAACCGGTCTGGATATCACCAGCTTTCCGTTGGTGAAGTTTTTCCTGCAGGTGACCAATGTTGAGGGTAAAATCGTCAACGACCTGCAGCCGGATCAACTGGAAATCATGGAAGACGGCTTTGTCCGCCCGGTAACAGAGCTGACCCGCATACAAACCGGCAGCCAGATCATCCTGGCCGTCAATGAATCCCCCGCTCTCACCAACCAGATCCAGGGTGTTTCCTATTATCGCACTTTCATGCAAACGCTCGATTCCTGGGCAGCCGCTCTTCCCCAGGGGCTGGCCGATAATTACAGCTATGTCACCAATAACGGCATCCAGATCGATCAGGTAACCGATCCCGGAATTTTCTCCCAGATGCTGACAGCCTATGAACCGGATCTGCTCAACTCGCAGCCTGGATTAACCAGCCTGACCATGGCGTTGGATATGACCACCAATCCCCTGCCCAACGCTTACAGCAAACGAGCTATTCTGTACATCACCCCCCTGCCGGATGCCGCGTCCCTTGAGTCGCTGCCCAACATATCTCTGCGGGCTGCCCAACTGGGAACGCGGGTATTCATCTGGCTTGTTGCGCCAGGTTATTCACTGGAAGCACCTGAAATAACTCCGCTGCGTGAGCTTGCCGACCAGAGCGGTGGGGAAATCTTTTTGTTCAACGGTCAGGAGGGCTTCCCGAACCCCGAGAGTTATTTTGACCCGCTGCGGAATATTTATCAGGTCTCCTATAAATCCGCCGTCACAACCAGCGGAGAACATACCCTGGTGACCCGCATCAGCCGGCCTGATTTGCAGATCACCGGAGAGCAAATCAAATATACAATCCAGCTCGCTCCACCGAACCCCATTTTTCTCGATCCGCCGTCCCAAATCACCCGGTCACTTGTTGCGGAGGATGAAAATAATACCCTGGTACCTTCTGAAATACCGATCAATATCCTGGTGGAGTTCCCGGATGGATATCCGCGCGAGCTGCAAACAAGCCGGCTATTTGTCAATGAGGTTGTTACAGCAGAAAATCTGTCAGCTCCCTTTGATCAATTCAACCTGCCGCTGGAAGTATATGAGGAAAGCAGTGAAATCCATTTGCGGGTGGAGGTTGTCGATGAGCTTGGTATGAGCGCCTCCAGCATCGATACGCTGGTTCAGGTAATTGTCGAAAAACCGGAACCTGCTCTCATCACCCGGATTTTTACCGGGCGTGGCCTATCCGTGGTGATCGCAGTATCCATGGCTGCTGTGGTGCTCGGGCTTGTGATTTATTTCACCAGCCAGAGCAGCGGCAAACGGGTGGCGAAAAAACGTCACCCTGCAAAAAATGACCCGCTCACGCAGCCTGTTCTGATGGGCACTAACCGGCGGAAAGCCACCAGGGCCGTCATCAACAGCCCGACCATCAGAAAGCCTCCGGAGCCTTCAAATGTCCCTGCCAGGCTTGTAAGGCTTTCGGAAGACGGCATGCCAGTTCCGGAGCGGGTGATCTCCATTATCCGTCGTGAAACCAGCCTGGGATCTGATCCGCAAACAGCAATCTGCGTTCTGGACAACCCGTCTGTCAGCGCCAACCATGCCAGGATCTACCAAAACAGTGAAGGCCAGTTTTTTGTTGCCGATGCCGGATCCGTTGCAGGCACCTGGGTGAATTACGACCCCGTCAATGAAAATGGATGTAAACTGGTTCATTGTGATATTATTCATTTTGGTTTGATGGCATTTCGATTTGAATTGAGCAATCCAGATTGCATACGAAAGCCAATCATAAGCCCTTGCCAGACGGACAAGTCATGATCCGAACCGAAAAAACTCACCTCAAAACCATCGCCGGAACCCACGCCGGAATGTCTGGAAAGAACAACGAGGACAGCTATGGCGTGTCGGCCTATATACTGGATGAGGAAAGCTCAACGCCGGTGCTGTTTGCGGTTCTGGCGGACGGAATTGGCGGTCACAACGCAGGCGAAGTAGCTTCCGCTACGGTGGTGGATACGATCAGCCAAAAAATATCCCAAAGCGATGCATCCGACCCATTGGCCATTTTAAAGGATGCTGTGCAAACGGCAAGCATCCAGGTGCATAATATGGCCAGGTCAGATAAAGGGCGAAAAGGGATGGGTTCCACGGTGGTTTGTGCCTGGATCATTGGCAAGCAGCTCTACACTGCTTATGTGGGTGATTCCAGGATCTACCTGATCCGTGACAACCACATCTTCCGCCTGACACAGGATCACTCATGGATCCAGGAAGCGCTGGACAGCGGCCTTCTCACCCCCGAACAGGCCACAGGACATCCCAATGCCCACGTGATCCGCCGTTATGTAGGATCCCCCGAACCACCGGATGTGGATTTCAGGTTGCGCCTGAATCCATCCGAAACCGCGCAAGAATCCATTGCCAATCAGGGGCTTGTGCTGAAAAACGGTGATCAGATTCTTTTATGCAGTGACGGTCTGACCGACCTGGTGGAAGACAACGAAATTCTGACTTTGATCAGTGAAAACACTGCTGCGGAAGCCCTTGATAAAATGATTGCCCTGGCCAACCAGCGCGGCGGCCACGACAATATCACAATCGTCATCATCCAGGTCCCAGAAGGAGTTTTTATTGAGGGAAAATCCCTGGCCGGCCGTGATTCTGAAAAGACAGAACAGGAAACCAAAACTTCATTCCCGGTCAGAACGTTGGTTGTGGGTTGTCTGGGTATTCTGGCAGCGATCGTTCTGGTTGTTGCCGGCTATTTTGGTATTCGATACCTGAATGAAAACAAGGCCGGTGCCACACCATCCCCATCGGCCGCGACCACTGAAAAACAAGGTTTTCTTGAAGAGAGTCAAACCGCAGACTTAATAACAACAGGAGCTGTGAACACGCCGGTAACAGGAACCATCCAGACGGATGCCGCTTCTGCCAGCACGCTTTCTGCACCCGACAATGCTGGTACAGCAGAAAGTGGCGGCATCGCACCTCCACCCAACCCGGCAGAAATGACTGCGGTTCCCACCAACACACTGGCACCAACCCTAACAAGCACCTTAACGGCCACCATCAATCCTGTATCATCCACTACCCCGTAAACGGTAAATCCAACACAGAAGCTGCGATACGAATGGATTTGCTCAATAACGCATACAGTGGTGCAACAGCGGCAGTAATCTCGGCCATGCTTTGGGCTATTGCTTCAGCCTTCTTTGAACGGGCCGGCAAGAAGATTGTTCCGGTGGAGCTCAATCTGATCAAGGGCGTACTGGCTCTGTTATTCATTGCAGCCACCCTGTTCTTCACAGGCGAGACATTTACCAACTTTGATCTACGCTCGGCAATCCTGCTCATCATCAGCGGTGTGATAGGCATCGGGGTTGGAGACACTGCCTATTTTAAATCGCTGGATCAATTGGGAGCACGTCGTGCGCTGCTGATCGGGTCGATTAACCCGGCCATAACCGCCTTGATTGCCATGCTGTTTCTGAAAGAAAATCTAAGCCTGGCAGCCTGGATCGGAATTTCGATCACCATCGCCGGTATCACCTGGGTAATCGCAGAACAGAGCAACCATCATCAGGAAGGAAACCATTTCCCCTTGCAGGGTGTCATTTTCGGGCTCATCGCTTCGCTCGGCCAGGCGGTGGGGGCAGTTCTTTCACGGGCGGTGCTCTCACAAACTACCATCAGCCCGTTGCAAAGTAATCTGTTCCGGCTGGGAGCCGGTGTCATTTCACTCTCCATCTGGATAGCTATTATGCGGATCCCGATTGGTGGGTGGATCAGGGTCGAAAAACCTCGCCAAACCGCTCTTCAAATCGTGAGCGCTACATTTCTGGGAACCTTTTTGGGGATGTGGCTGCAGCAGACTGCCATCAAGCTCTCACAGGTGGGGGTGGCTCAAACTCTGTCTTCAACGAGCCCGCTTTTTATTCTGCCGATCTCCATACTGGGCGGAGAAAAAATCAGCGCCCGCGCAGTACTGGGTGCCTTGTTGGCGATGGCCGGCATTATCCTGCTTTTCCTGGCTTAGGATATCCAGGAATTGCCCATACCGTAGGGGTTCAGGAGGGGAAAAGACGTTTGAACCGGACCCCCGGACAGGCAGCAGACATTTCATCGATCCATCGTATCACCCGCCGGGTCCCCGGCAAGTCATGCGGCGCCAAACCCCAGGGCAGGAAGAAATGATCCCAATGGCTGAAAAAGACTTCCTGCGCACCGGTCTGGATGATGGTCTGGTTAAACCATGCCGGTTGGTTTAAAGGCTGCTCGATTTTTCCATTGAAATGAACCCAGTCAGCCAGCTTTCCGGGAAACTTGAGGTGGGATGACATATTTTCCGAATCAGAGGGTGCAGGCGATCTCACCGCTTATTTTCCGGGCAAACTGGCATGACGTTTGACGTAGTTTAAGACATCCGCCGAAGAGCTGCGCTGAACAGCCTTTCTGACTGCGCGATACCCCCGCCCATAGACCTGGCTTGGATTTTTTTCAAGCATCAGCAGCCTGAATTTTGCCATCTCAGAGCTTCGGGTCTCCAGCCAGAGTGAAGCCATCCATTCACAAATTCCTTCCTCGATGTGGCGAGGGAGCAGCGGGTAATGGTTCAGAAACAGCCAAGCATGCCCCAGTTCATGTGCCAATACAGTTCCCATGTGTTCATAAGGCAGCCCGTAAAGGACCTGGATGAGTTTTACTTCGCGGCTGCTTTCGACACCAAAAAGTGTGTGGATATAGGTCTGTGTCACCCCGGCAGTATTCTGTCCCCGGCTTCTTTTTTGCAGTGATGAATGCAATTCCCTTTGGCCGGTCAAACTGATGGGCAGTTTAATCTTCTTGTCAAAATGGAGATCATACCTTGCCAAAACCTTTTGAATGTCTTCCACCAAGCGGTTCATCTCGGGTTGGCTATTGACGGCAGTCTTGAGGCAGGAGCTGCACATGACCCTGCCGTCGGCATATTTCACACCGGTTGGTGCTTCACCCGATCCAATAAACCTGGTGCAGCTTGAACAGCGCGGCTCTTTTTTATGGGCAGAGCAGTATTTGTTTCCCCACAGGTCCTCCATATAACGGCCGGTCAGAACAGCACCACATCGGGCGCACTTTTCGGCAAACAGCAGCCTGTAATCCCGTTCGCAATATGGTTTACCTTGATGGGCAAAGAAATTTCCCTCGATCGGTTCGTGGCAATGGGCACACACAAAATGTTCCGGATGCCAATATTTCCTGAATGCCCGTATATAGTTGCCCGAAATGACCTGCCCGCAAGCACTGCAACGGGGAGTATATTTTTGATGATAGCATTCGGGGTGGTAAGGTTTGCCGGCCTTTACCAAAAAACCGCTGGATTGGATAAGTTCACCACAAACGGCGCAGCGAAAACAATCAGGATGCCAGTTTTTCCCCACGGCCTGAATGTAATTCCCTTTGATTCGCTGATGGCAAGCAGAACAGATCAGGTTTGTCATGACCTGTCTATTTTAAGCCCATATTGCTTCCATTGTATAACCCGGAAAGGTTCAGACAACGAAATGAATAATGAACCGGCGGTTGATCCTGATACCATGCCTAAGTGAAAAAACACCCCCGACAAAAATAGCTGTCGGGGGTGTTTTCTGCATTTCTATCTGGAATACTGGCTTAGCCGTCTACCCGCTCTCCCTCGGCAACCATTCCCTCAAGGATAATCTCCAAAGCCATGGTATGGCTGCATCGGCCGCGAGATTTGAAAAAATCGCAGTCGCAGTTCCAATTCCCCTCGTTATAAGTAACCTTATGTGCGTTATTGTCCCCACTCAGAGTAATCTCAAATCGATTAAATTGGAATCTTTCTCGCTCTTCAGCATACCGTTTGGCTTTATCAATCTTACCGATCAGGCTGTTGTCCATGGTCATAGGCTCCTTTCAAGAATTAAAGAAAAAGGTACGCGATAGAATAGCGTACCTCATACCCACAACTAAATGAGAAACCCATCTGCATTACCAGATTAACTCCGTCATTTGATATTAGTTTACACTGAGTCAAGGTTAGAGTCAACCATAATTTCATAATTTAAGAAACGGTCAGAGTATAATGGGGCAGATCATTTTCTTACTGGACATTGAAATGACATTAAACCTTATAACGTGGGTGCTTGCTTTCTCCCCCATCATCATCGTTCTTGTTCTGATGATGGGGTTTCATTGGGGTGGCAGCCGGGCCGGTGCGGTTGGCTGGTTTGTGGCAATCCTGCTGGGGGTCCTCCGCTTTGGAGCCGGGCCACAACTGATTGCGTATTCACAAGCCAAAGCCGTGCTGCTTTCGCTGGATGTTCTGTATATCATCTGGACGGCTCTGCTGCTTTTTCATATCGCCAACGAGGCGGGGGCAATACGGATTATTTCAGACGCCCTGCTTTCTGTAACCGCTGACCGGACCATCCAGGGGCTTTTATTGGGCTGGTTGTTTGCCTCTTTTATTCAAGGTACGGGTGGTTTTGGCGTTCCGGTGGCCGTCACCGCTCCGCTGCTGGTCGGTTTGGGTTTCAACCCTGTCCAGGCAGTATTAATGGCTTCCATCGGACACAGTTGGGCGGTCAATTTCGGTTCGATGGGGACCTCTTTTCAGACATTGATCGCCATCACCGGCCTGGAAGGGGAGATTCTGGCTCCGGATGCAGCATTTCTTTTAGGCATTTCATGTTATGTATGCGGCATCATTGTGGCGTTCATCGCCGGCGGATGGAAGGGAATGACCCGCTCGCTTCCATTTATCCTTCTGCTGGGCACAGTCATGTCCGTTGTACAATATCTCCTCGCCACAAACAGGATGTGGACATTGGGCGCAACAGGTGCATCCTTGGCCGGATTGGTCGTGGCGGTAGGTCTATTACGTTTCAAGGCTGCCAGGTTGAAAAAGAATGTTCCTCAACCTGAGTTGGAAATATCCTCTGTGCAGACGCCCCCAGTCAAACCCATCAACCACAAACTGCTGATCGCTCTCTCGTGTTACATCATTCTGGTGATTTTAGCCTTCTCGGTGAACCTGATCCCGGCTGTTGGAGATTTTCTGGGCCAGGTTACCTTTTCATTAAAATTCCCCGCCCTGACAACCAGCACCGGTTTTGTTACACCGGCTGAAAGCGGCCGAAACATTCATATTTTTTCTCACCCGGGTGCAATCCTCACCTATACCAGCATCATCGCCTTTCTTATTTACCGCAAGACCGGTTATCTCAAACCCGGAGCATCGAAAAAAATCCTCTCCAACGTGGAGAAGGGTGCCATCAAATCCAGCCTGGGGATTTTAGCCATGGTGGGTATGGCTACGGTGATGTCGCATACCGAAATGACAAAACTGCTGGCCCAGGGTTTGAGCGAAGGGCTGGGGAAGAACCTTTATCCGCTGGCTGCACCCTTGATTGGGGCACTGGGAGCATTTCTCACCGGCAGTAATAACAATTCGAATGTCCTTTTCGGCGGACTGCAAATGAACACTGCCCAGTTGCTCAACCTGAGTGTTCCCCTCATTTTGGCGGCCCAGACTGCCGGGGGATCGCTGGGGAGCGTATTCTCTCCCGCCAAAGTCATCGTCGGATGCAGTACGGTTGGGCTGTCGAGCAAGGAAGGGCCGGTGATGGGCCGCATCCTGACTTACGGCATGATTACCATCCTCGTTATGTCAATTGTTACACTGATAATGGTATGGGTGAAATGAATGATCAACCGGAAATGATCCAAAAGAACGGCCTGCACAAGAAAAAACACACCTCCACCATCCTGTTAATCGCCCTGCTGCTTGGGGTGATCATGCCGTTCGGGGTTTATTTCTCCCTGCAAAACGGGCGGGATGTTATGGCAGCCGTCTGCTTTGGCCTGTTGGCTTTTGCGATGGGGCTCATCGCCTGGAAAGGGTAAGCCCCATCTCTTTCATCGGGATTATTCAGCAAAAACCAGTTGTCTGAATTTACTTTGAATTTCTGGAAGCCGGGCTTCTTCGGCTTTTCCTGCATCAAATAATTGATTTACCTGTGGATCGATCGGAACGCGAATCCAGCTTGCGACGCCGGCCATGTCAGCCGTTTGCTTTGCATGGCTGGGGCCGAAGATTTCATATTCTTTGCCGTTATCCGGGCAGCGGAAATAACTCATGTTTTCCACCAGGCCTAATATGGGGGTTTTCAACTCTTTTGCCAGATGAACGGCCTTGCGAACCACCATGCCAGCCAATGCCTGGGGTGTAGTGACGAGGATGATGCCGTCGATGGGGAGTTTCTGCATCACAGTCAACGCGGCATCCGATGTTCCCGGGGGCATATCCACCAGCAGAAGATCCAGTTCGCCCCACAGGGTTTCTTCCCAGAATTGGGTAATGGCCCGTGTAATGAGAGGCCCCCTCCAGATCACGGGCGTATCCTCATCAGGGAGCAGAACATTGGTGGAGATGATTTTGATTCCGCTCTCGGTATAGGCGGGCAAAATGCCCATTTCGCTTTGTGGAAGGCCGCCCGATGGTAAACCAAACAGGCGCGGAATACTTGGCCCGGTGATGTCGGCGTCCAGCACACCTACTTTCAGGCACTGTCTGCGTGCCTCACCGGCCAGCAGTGCAGTTACGGTTGATTTTCCCACGCCGCCTTTCCCGCTCATCACCGCCACCACACGCTTGACCTTGTTGAATTCTTTCAGCGCTGGAAGCTGCGGGGTAACCGTTTCAAACAATTTCTGGCGGGTTGCATCATCCATGCGCGCAAATTCGATTTTTACACTTTTCACACCCGGTACTTGAAGCAAGGCTTTTTGGGATTGTTCGGCCATTTGCTCTCGCATGGGGCAGCCCAATACTGTCAAAGTGAGTGTGAAAGCCGCCTCGCCGGCTTTGTTGATTTTCAGATCCTGCACCATGCCCAGTTCGACAATATTTTTCCCCAATTCGGGGTCCATTACCTGACGCAGGGCATCCATCATTGCTTTGTTGTCAGTCATGCCATCTCCTTTTATCGAGACTGTCTTTTCGTGCCTAATTTTACCCCAACATGATTGGGTAAGAGTTTGTCGCAGACAGCAGCCTTACGCCTGGATAATCTCATCCGAAATACCACGACACCATTTTGCACCCACAAATCCAGTTTCAAATTTCTTGGGCGGATCCCTCGTTCTACCTAAGAGCGTATTTCCATAACAGGCCAATTAATCATCGGTTCTCGGGCAGATGTTTCACTTCGTTCAACATGACATAAGCCGTTCGTTTGTTTCGTGATTGGATTAATTGCCCGTTTGAACAAATTCCTTGATAGTCGCATCGTCAAATGGAACTTTTTTGCTCCCAAAAGCGTATATACATTAGAACATTAATCCATTTTTAAGCCATTGTTAATAGAAAAATAATAACTGATGGCTATCATAGGGGTTATATAAATAGAAGTTTAACCTGTTTGTCGTTTACTGGTTTGCATGTGTGTACAGGAGGGAAAAATGGCTGGCGGAATTTATGTAGTAGTGGCAATGGTCGGATTGGTATTTGCCGTGATCAGTATCACGGGATATTTCACCGACAACAAAATTCAGGATTGATTTTTATCCCGCGAAATGCAATTATCTATTTGCTCCGGTCATCCTGTAATCATTCATCGCTTTTCTGCAATGTGGAAAGCTGTATAACAACTTCTCTCAATCGACGACTATGAAAAGAAGCCGGGCTATATTCCACCCGGCTTCTTTATTTAATGATCAACTGCCTTGCCTGACAGCGTTTTGATCGATTTCAGCATTTCCTGTTACATCCCGATTTCAGCTCGCATACGAATGTAATGAGTCACATCCTCGCGGGTAAGAATTCCAACCACCTGCCCATCCACCATGACCGGAACCTGGGCAACATTCGCATCATCCATTACACGCAGGGCATCCAACATTTGCATATCCGGGTCAACGGTTACAAAATTGGCGCGCGGGATCATCACTTCTTGTGCTGTGAGTTCGGGCCAGCGTTTACGCGGGATGGCCGTCACATGGCGCAGCGTTAACAATCCACGCAGACTGATTCCGTTCCCATCGGTGACCAAAAAAACCCTTCCGCCGGATGGAATGACATCCTCTTCCACGATACAATCCAGCTTCTTTGACCAGGAAACGGAAGGAATATTCCGCTGCATGACACTCGAGACATGCACCCCGCGCAAGGATTCCTTGAGAGTAAATTGACTTACATTGGCTGCTGCCGCGTTTTGGAGAAACCAGCCGATAAAAGCCAGCCACAATCCGTTGAAGAAATCTCCCGAAAAGAGTATGAAGACCCCAACAGCAATAAAACCGAATGCAAAAATTTGTCCGGTGAGAGCGGTAACTTTGGTTGCTTTCTGCAAATTATTATTCGCCTTCCAAATGACGGAACGCAGCACGCGTCCGCCATCGAGGGGAAAACCGGGGATCATATTAAAGCCTGCTAAAATCAGGTTCATTCTCGCCAGCCAAATGCTTGGCAGCGAGATGACTTCCAATGGTTTTATCAACAACCAGATTGCAGCAAACACCAGGCCCAAAATTAAACTGACCAGCGGCCCTGCAACGGCAATCTGAAACTCCGCTTTCGGCGTAGTTGGTTCCTGTTCGATTTGTGCAAGCCCACCGAATATGAACAAAGTCACACTATTAACGGGTACCTTGTATCGCAAAGCCATGTATGAATGACCTAACTCATGAGCAAGAACGGATGCTCCGAACAGCAAGCTGGTTACCGCCCCAAGCAGCCAGTAAACCGACTGCGATAGACCCGGGGTCTCCAGGGGGAAATAGCCAACCGCCAGTGACCAGGCTACCAGCACAAAGATAATAAACCAGCTAATATGCAAACGGAGCGGTATGCCCCAAATCTTCCCAATTGATATACCGCTATTCATCTCAACAGCTCACTTTCCCGGAATTTACCGTTCCCTGTAATTCTTTCCAGCATATACTTCATTATAAAATTTTTCTATTAAAAATTGATATGAAGATAAATTGAAAGTTATTAACCTCTTTCATTTGACACAGTGCATATATATTGGTATCTTTCATTCACGGAGATTACCATGAGTGCAGAGATGAATAAAATTATCTATTCCATGATCGGTGTCAGCAAATATTATGACAAAAAACCGGTCATCAAGGATATCAACCTGTCTTATTTCTACGGAGCCAAGATTGGCGTTCTGGGACTGAATGGTTCCGGTAAAAGTACGCTGCTGCGAATTTTGGCCGGGGTGGACAAGGAGTTCAACGGCGAAACCATTCTTGCTCCCGGTTATAGCGTGGGATACCTGGAACAGGAGCCCCTGCTGGATGAGACACGGACTGTGCGCCAAATTGTCGAGGAAGGCGTGCAGGCAGAACTGGCCTTGATGAAAGAATATGACGAGATCAATGCCCGCTTTGCAGAACCCATGGATGATGAAGCCCTGAATCAATTAATTGACCGGCAAGGCAAGGTGCAGGAAAAACTGGATGCGTTGAATGTATGGGATCTGGATGCACGCCTTGAAATGGCCATGGATGCACTGCGCTGTCCACCGGGTGATATGCCGGTTAACGTGATCTCGGGGGGTGAGCGACGCAGGGTGGCGTTGTGCCGTCTGCTGTTGCAAAAACCGGATATTCTCCTGCTCGATGAACCCACCAACCATCTGGATGCAGAGACCGTTGCCTGGCTGGAACACCATCTGCACACCTACGCCGGTACAGTGATCGCCGTGACGCATGACCGTTATTTTCTGGATAATGTAACCGGTTGGATCCTGGAGCTGGACCGGGGTGTAGGCATTCCCTGGAAAGGGAACTACTCCTCCTGGCTTGAACAAAAAGGTCGCCGATTGACAATCGAGGAAAAAGGGGAGAGCGAGCGCAAGCGGACGCTTGAACGCGAACTGGAATGGGTGCACATGTCACCCAAGGCACGTCACGCCAAATCAAAAGCGCGTATCAAGTCGTATGAAGAACTGCTGTCCACCGAACACGAAAAAGCCGCCAGTGAACTGGAGATATTCATTCCACCCGGGCCAAGACTTGGGAATGTTGTCATCGATGTTCAGAATGTGGCAAAGTCCTACGAGAATCATATTCTAATGGAAGACCTTTTATTTCAGATACCCCCGGGTGCCATCGTTGGAGTCATCGGTCCCAATGGGGCCGGCAAGACGACTTTGTTCCGCATGATTACCGGGCAGGAAAAACCTGACCGGGGGACCATCCGTCTGGGTGAGACGGTCAAACTGGCGTATCTTGACCAGACACGCGGTTCTCTTGAACCCGAAAAAACGGTCTGGGAAGTCATAACCGGCGGGCAGGACGTCTTTCAACTGGGCAGCAGGCAAGTCAACTCGCGTGCTTACGTGGCACATTTCAATTTCACCGGCACCGACCAGCAGAAACGGGTCGATATGCTTTCCGGTGGAGAGCGCAACCGGGTCAGTCTGGCCCGTATGTTGAAGGAAGAGGCCAATGTTCTCCTGTTGGACGAGCCCACCAATGATCTGGATGTGAACACCATGCGGGCGCTGGAAGACGCGCTGGTCAACTTCGCCGGATGCGCAATGGTCGTCAGCCATGATCGTTGGTTCCTCGACCGTATCGCCACTCACATTCTGGCCTTTGAAGGAGAAAGCCGGGTGGTATGGTTTGACGGTAATTATTCCGAGTATGAAGCCGACCGGCACGAGCGTCTGGGTGCGGCAGCCGACATCCCCAGGCGGATCAAGTACCGCCAGCTCACTCGTGATTAAAATCGAAAAGATTTTTGGATTAAAATAACAGGAAACCCGGGCCGGAGGATAACCAATGCCACCACTTCCAGAATTTTTACTGCGCAGACTATTTGTAAAAGATAGTCTGACAACTGAAACTAACGGCTTCTCTTTTCAATTGATTAATTCCATTGCCCCTGCCACCATGCTCTGGTTCTCAATGGAGGTGGATGGCAAAACCGTCCTCCCACAAAATCTGGTTCTCCAGATGGGGGTGGAGGAGGCACGTTCCGGCAGTCAAATCAGCGCAGAAAACCCCTTTTCCCTGCCGGTGGCAAAAAAAATTACCGTTCGTGTCCTGGAAACGGATTTGGGCAGCGGAGATTTACACATTAATATCCATACCCGCGAGATCGGCAGTCTGTCATTCAACGTAAAACCGCCGCAGGCTCCTTCGCAGCCCCGGAAGACTGCCCCCAATCAACTTCCATCACGTTTTCAAAAACCGATCAAGACAGACGTTGTAATCCATTATGACGATGTCATCGGCGAGATTGACCCGAATGTTTACGGACAGTTTATCGAGCACCTGGAAGATTGTATTTACGGCGGTATCTGGACCCCTGACGGCTCAGCACTGCGGGAAGATACCCTTCAATGGATCAAGGATCTGAAATCCCCTTTGATCCGTTACCCCGGCGGCAATTTCGCCAGTGGCTATCATTGGGAAGACGGGATTGGCCCAAAATCAACCCGCCCGCTACGTTTCGACGAAGCCTGGAAAGCCAGCGAGAGCAACCAGGTTGGTACGGATGAATTCATGGAGCTGTGCCAGCAGACCGGTGCAGCCCCGTTTCTGGTGGTCAACTGTGGCAACGGGACCGCCGAAGAAGCTGCCCGCTGGGTGGCTTACTGCAATGAACCGGCCTCCACCGAACAGGGTAGCCGGCGGGCAGAGAACGGCCATCCGGAACCCTATCAGGTGAAGCTGTGGGGTATCGGTAATGAAGCCTGGGGGGCATGGCAAATTGGGCACACCGATGCCGAACACTACACCCGGAAGCTGCGCAGTTTTGCAGAGGCAATGAGAAACGTGGATCCAACCATCCAACTGGTGGCTGTGGGTCAAGCGGTACTGTCAGACAAACCGGATGACGCGGGACGGCTCTGGAACGAGACTGTCTTAAGCGGCGCAGGGGATTTGATTGATTTTCTGTCATTTCACCTGTACCAGCCAGAACGCGAAGGCTGGCAGGACGAGTATGAGCAGAATATCCTGCATCATACCATCTGTGCCGCACCCCTGGATACCGAACGAATCATTGTAAGGATCAAGGAACAAATAAAACTGCTGCAACCGGAACGGAAAATCGGTATTGCCCTGGATGAATGGAATGTGTGGCTGCCCGCACCGGAAGATGCTGCCAGCATGCATAAAGTGGCTTATACCCTGCGCGACTCTCTGTATACAGCCGGCATGTTGAATGTCTTCCAGCGTCAGTGTGACAGTCTAAAAATTGCCAATCTGGCGCAGTTGGTGAATGTATTGCCGCTGATTGTCACAAACGAAAAATCAGTCTATGCAACGCCGTTGTATTACCCGTTTCTGCTGTACAAAGAAATGCAAAACATTGCACTTCAGTGTATCGTACGTGGCAAATTTTATGACAGCCAGGCGCTGGGCAACATCACTGCAATGCAGGATGTACCCTACGTGGACGTAACGGCTACGCGCAGTGCAGATGGGAGTAAGGTGGTTCTCAGCATCCTCAACCGTCACCCAACCAGCCGGACTTATGTCAATATCGATTTGAAAGAGTTCCCCAAAATGAAGCTCTGCGAAGGGTGGCTTTTGTGCAAAGATGATGCTCTGGCGGTAAACAGTTTCGATAACCCGGATAATGTGAAATCCAAACAAATCGGTCTGCCCGAGAAGCGCGGCACACGTTTCCGGCTGGATTTGCCGCCTTTGTCGGTTTCCATCTTATCTTTGCGAAAAATGTAACCATTCCCAAAATTGGGAAGGGGAAAAATATTGTTGATTTGGAAGGAAAGGCTGTTAGCTTTTGAGACAGCCCCAACAAGAGGTTGGATATAAACCGAATTAGAGCCTGCCCAGATTGAGGGATGAAAATTCATCCCACAGGTATTTCAACCCGGTCCACCATTTATCTCTACCGATGCAACGAAAATACGGCGCGCGGTAGGTACGAATGATATCCCCGATTTTATAACGGGCAAGCACCGGTGTGGACACAATCAGTTTCCCGTTTTCGCCTGGCTGCATATCATACAGCAGCTTGATGCCGGTGGACGTCTGTACCTCAAAGAAAAACAGATCATAATTGGGCACCCAGGCACGCCGGTTGTCCATTTGCTGCCCAAACATACCCTCTGTCGCGCCATAAATCTCTCGAATGGCCACCTTGCCATACATGGCTTTCAACGCAGAGGCAAGCCGCGTATTGATGCCAGGTACGCTGCCCAGCGTCATGATCTGAACTTTCCATAAATCCTTTGGATAAACCTTGTGTTTCGCCTTGAGATAACGCCCAAAATCCAGTGCGGTGGGAGCCACCCCGCCCACCAGGGACACTTTTTGATCTTTGCACATCTCGTAAGCCAACTCGAACCGGCGTTCCCAATCCCGGATGGTTTTGCCGCCCCCCAACCGGTCAATCTCCTCTTGGGCAGGAACCGAGCGAATGGGGGTATATGTGGAAACATATTTTGTATAAATTCCCGAGCTATATCCATATTCCAACTCACGTTCCCCGACCTTTATTTTGCCTACCATGGACGGGAAATTCAGATTCAGGTTCACACCCTGGAAGAGATCATAATGGTTGCCCGAAACCACATAGTTGAGCATCGCCCTGCTGGCCGAGATACGCGACTTCAAATCTGTCGACGTCATCGGGATGAATTTTGTCTCACCTTTGGTTGTCCCGCGGGTGATGGCCCAGCCAACCACCGGTTCACTCAACAGGGCTTCCGTTTCACCTTTCATCACCCGTTCAATCCAGGGTTTGTAATCTTCGTAGGTGGAAATCGGAAAGCGCTGTTGAAATTCATCAATGGAGCTTATACGGGCAGCTTCGTGCAATTTGCCATATTCTGTTTGTCGATAAATTTGCAGGAAGGCTTGCAGTACTTCAAGTTGAGCCTGAGCCGGGTTATTGAGTGCTTTCTGCCAGGGTTGCAGAAGGGCTGTTACTCTTTCATTGCCATCAGGCATGGATGCAGTCATCATACGGTTCCTTGGAAAATTGAACAGGAGATTATGTTCATGGACAGTAACAACCAGATCGGATTTTCACACGGAGACATCATTCATATTCAAGTACGGTGCCCACAAGAAAGGGTTTGACTCGTTCTCCAAAAACGTTCATCAATGCAGCCGTTGCTTCAAGTCCCGTACAGTGGTTAAAATACAGCAAATCCGGTTGAAAATGGGTTTGTAAGGCCTCAATGGTCCTCTCAATTCTCTCCGGTTTTGCTCCATTCAGATGAATCCCACCCGCAACAGCGGCCAACGGTTTCCCAAACATGGTTTCCACGTAAAGAAGTGTATTGATCAGGCCTGAATGGCAACACCCGCTTAACAATACCAGCCTGTCCCCCAAATCCACCACCATACTGCGATCATCCAACAGCAGATCCGGTTCAAGTCTGCCTTCCATTTCCGTCAACATGTGCGGCGGTGTAGGTTCGAAGTTTGTCAGCCTCGGAATTCGCCCTGTCACTGTCACGCCCGGCAACACTTCCACCGGCTCAATGGTGAGATGCAGGTCTGCCAACGCTTCCACCTGCGCGCGGGAATGTGGAATACCAGTTTCACGCATTTCGCCGGTTTCTGAATTACGGGATACTTTTCTGTTGAAGAGCAAAGGATCTGCTACGATGGTTGGATGGCGGGCCTGGGATAAAACACCCATCAGACCGCCGGTATGGTCATAATGCCCGTGACTCAAAACGACATACGAGATATCGTTCACGTTTAACTTCAGTTGCAGTAAATTATGGTGCAGCACATCCCACGAAGATCCGGTATCGAAAAGGAGGTATCTACCTCCGGTTTCGATCAGATATGAAACGCCGTGCTCACCCCAGAAAAATCCTTCCATGCCAACACTGTCATTGGTCAGACAGGTAATTCTGATCCTCATTGTGACTCTCTTTTCATTGAATGGTGCAACCATCGTATAACCGTTATTTGTAATGAATAAATACATTATATTAGACAATTCCGGGCAATGCGAATCCGCATTTAACCATATCCCATAGGCTTTTGTCTATATGCACCAGGAATATTCATTCCTTGCATATTCTTTTCCACCCATCCCTGTATTCCCGCCCCACAGGATGTGAAAAATTCACTGTAAAATAACTTTATCCCACTGCTCTTTTATATTTCGGTTTTTGGGATTAATAATGTATATCGTGACGAAATCACAAATTCTCTTAAAAATTGGAGATGGGATTCATCCCATGCTATAATGATTCCTGTCAGAGAATGCGCGGCTGCGGAAAACCGAATGGAATGAAGGTTTTACACCCTTCAGGTTTTCTTTTTTATCAGGTAACATCCTATCAATCAATCGGGAGTTCAGGGTGTCATTCGTTCATCTTCATGTCCATACAGAATACTCATTGTTGGACGGTTTCAGCAACATCAACCGGCTCATCAAGCGAGTCAAGGAACTGGAGATGCCCGCCATCGGCATCACAGATCACGGCACGATGTTTGGTGTGGTCGAGTTTTACCGTACAGCAGTTGCTGAAGGAATTAAACCGATCATCGGTGTGGAAGCCTACCTGGCTGAACGCACCATGCAGGATCGTGACCCGGTTCTCGATAAACACTCGCATCACATCGTCCTGCTGGCAGAAAACCAAACTGGATATAAGAATTTGCTCAAACTTTCCTCTGCCGCCCAACTGGATGGTTTCTATTACAAACCTCGCATCGACCGGAAGCTGCTTGAAGCCCACTCCGAAGGGCTGATCGCTACGTCTGCCTGCATGGTTGGCGAAGTACCCAGAGCGATCAACGAAGGAAACCCGGAAAAGGCTCAGCGCCGGCTTGACTGGTATTTTGAAGTCTTCGGCCGCGACCGGTTTTTCCTGGAACTGCAACGTCATGATATGGCTGATCTGGAAAAAGTCAACCAGTCCCTTCTGACCATGGGGAAACGTTATAATGCCCGGTTTATTGCCACCAACGACGTCCATTACATCAACAAGGAAGATGCCTATTTGCAGGATATTCAGCTTGCCATCAGCACGGCTGCGTTATTGAGCAATCCGAACCGTTTCAAGATGGATGGTGAGACCTATTATCTACGCACCCCGCAGGAAATGGCGGAGTTATTCAGCGATTTGCCAGAAGCTCTGGAGAATACGCTGCAAATCGCCGACCGCTGTTCGGTTGACCTGACTCCCAAAGGCTATCATCTGCCACATTTCCAGGTGCCGGATGGTTTTACACCACAGACCTACCTGAAAGATTTATGCGACAAGGGTTTACAAAAACGGTATGGCGAACGGGCAAATGAACCGAAAATTCGCGAACGATTGGAATATGAGCTGAAAATCATTCATGAGATGGGTTTCGATGCCTATTTTCTGATTGTTTGGGATCTTTGCCGGTTTGCCAAAGAAGAAGGAATCTGGTACAACACGCGCGGCTCTGCTGCCGGTTCATTGGCTGCCTACACGCTTGGCATCACCGTCCTCGAACCGCTTTCACACGGATTATTTTTTGAACGCTTCCTGAACCCGAACCGTATCTCCATGCCCGATGTGGATCTGGATTTCCAGGATGACAAACGTAACCGCGTCATGGAGTATTGCGCGCAAAAATACGGTGATGACCGCGTTTCCCAGATTATCACCTTTGGAACACTCGGCGCCAAGGCTGCCATTCGCGATGTGGGCAGGGTGAAAGATATTCCATTATCCGAGGTCGACCGGGTCGCCAAACTGATCCCCGGTGCTCCGGGGACCACCATCCGCGGCGCATTGGAAGAAGTTCCGGAATTCAAAGCTGTTTATGAAGACCCTGAAACACCCTACATCCGTGATTTGATCGACACATCCATCGGTATGGAGGGCCTCATACGTCATGCCGGCACCCACGCCGCCGGTGTGGTGATATCCGATGAGCCCATCATCAACTATGCACCGCTCCACCGCCCCACCAGTAACAACGATGATAACCCGATCAAATCGGTGGTTCAGTTTGAAATGAATATCGTCGATTACATGGGGCTGCTCAAGGTGGACTTCCTGGGTCTGGCAACACTCAAGATCATGGAGCATGCCTGCCGCCTGATCCAGGAAAGGCACGGGGTAAAGTGGGATCTGGGAAACATCCCCTCGGATGATCCCGAAACCTATGAATTCTTACGCAATGGGCACACTGCCGGGGTTTTTCAGTTTGAAGGCACCGGTATGACCCGTTACATTCTGCAGATGCAGCCACAGACGTTGGACAACCTGATTGCAATGGTGGCTTTGTTCCGTCCCGGCCCAATGCAGTTCATCCCTTCCTACATCAAGCGTATGCACGGTGAGGAAGAGGTCTCCTACCGTGACGAGGCATTGATCCCCATTTTTCAGGATACATACGGCATCCCCATTTATCAGGAACAACTTATGTTTGCAGCGATTTCTATTGCCGGTTTCGCGGCGGGGGATTCGTACAGCCTGATTAAAGCCATCTCAAAAAAGAATGCCAAGGAAATCGAAAAGTATCGTAAACATTTCGTCGCCGGAGCCACAAAGCGCGGCCTTGAAAAGAAGACTGCAGAATTGATCTTCCAGGATTGGGAAGGGTTTGCCCGCTACGGTTTTAACAAGAGCCACGCAGCCAATTATGCCGTACTGGCTGTGCAGACCGCCTTCCTGAAATGCCATTATCCCGTCGAGTATATGACAGCTCTTCTTACATCAGAAGTCAACAATGCTGAAAAGATTGCCTTTTACGTTGCCGACTGCCGCAGCATGGGAATCGATGTTCGCCCACCGGACATCAATTGCAGCGATTGGGGTTTCACAATAGAAGATGATGAGGATAAACCATGCATCCGGTTTGGAATGGGTGCAATCAAAAATGTAGGGCATGGGCCTGTCGATTTGATCCATGAGGCCAGAAAATCAGGCCGTTTTACTGATTTGAATGATTTTGCCCTGCGTGTGGATCTTCACCTGGTGGGCAAGAGATCACTGGAATGCCTGGTTAAGGTGGGTGCACTTGATTCGTTCGGCCCGCGTACTGCCATATTGGAAGCACTGGATCGTATCCTCGCCATCAGCGCCAGCCATTTCCAGGCTGCCAATGTAGGCCAGATGAGCTTTTTTGGAACGGTGGAGGGCATTGAAGACAAAATCATCCTGAAAGACACCCGTCTCGATGACCCACGCCAGCAGTTGGAATGGGAACGCGAATTGATGGGACTTTACGTTTCGAATCATCCGCTCTCCCCTTATCTGCCGTTCCTGCGAACACGTGTCACTCATTATTCAACACAGTTGGGTGAACTGTCCCAAAAAGCGCAGGTATGCGTTGCCGGAATGGTCACCCGCTTTCGACCGCATCTGGCAAAATCCGGTAAATACATGGGCTTCGTGACCATCGAAGATATTCAGGGTGCCATAGAATTGATTATCTTCCCTTCAGCATGGGAAAAATATCGCACTTTGGTGGAAGTGGATCAGGTGTTACTCGCACACGGAAAAGTGGATAACGAAAGCGGTGATGCCAAGGTATTGGTCGACAAGCTTACCAGGATCACACAACAAGACCTGGAAAATTTCCGCAAGAATTCCAATCCGGATGAATTGACACCTGCCCGTGCCAAACCTGCATCTTATCCGGAGACTGATGATTTTGAAACCGGGTTTCAATCCGGAGAGCCGGCCCCGGATGATGACAACCAGAATAAAACATGGCCGGACGATAATGGAGAAGATGATCCCTTTTGGGAATTAACTCCGGCAGACCTGGCCGGTTCGATTATGGAAGCTGCCTCTTTCGATCCATTACCCGACGAGGGAAAACTGATCCAGCCGCAAGAATCTGTCATGACATCCCCTATGCACATCTCTGAAATTGGAAAACCGGCCTCCGAACAATATCAGGCTGTATTTCCATCCCACCTGCCTGCCGCTCGTCCTTTTGACGAGGACAGGATGGATGACGAAATGTACATTTCCCCCAACGCTTTGCCTGAAAACCTTGTGCCGCTTTCATATCTTGTCGCTCCGGCCGGCCGGTTTACAGGTGAAGAGAATGGCCAGTCGCGCATGCTGAAAGTCATTCTCCGCTCAACCGGCGACAAGAACCGGGATATCCGCCGGCTGCATCGTGTCCACGGGTTGCTGCATGCGTGCCCTGGGAAAGATCGCTTTTCATTTTTGATTTTTGAAAACGGGCATTATTTCCTGATGGAATTTCCAAACGACACAGTGGAAATTTCACCCGCACTCTCCCGTAAGGTAACCGATTTGGTCGGAGAAGGAAACGTACAGATCGAGCAGATTAAGCTGTTGTAAAATTATTCCCGACTTTCGGGGGAAAAACCGCCGGCAAGGCGGATATGTCACTTTTTCCAAAAGCAGATTAAAATATTGCGGATAACATACTGGATTTTCCCCCGTGATCGACAACGGTGATTTTGTGCCTGCCATAAAACCGCTGCCAGTCTCGATCAGACGTAAAGGTAGTGAAGATGGAAAATATAAAAACGATTGGCGTATTGACCTCCGGCGGTGATGCCCCGGGTATGAACCCTTGCATACGGGCAGTAGTCCGCACGGCGCTGGATAAAAAACTGAATGTCCTGGGTATTTACGGAGGTTATGAAGGGTTGCTAAATGGCAGTTTCCGCCCTCTGGGCGCCCGCGATGTTGGCGGTATTTTGCAGCGCGGCGGAACCATTTTACAGACAGCCAGGAGCAATAATTTTCAAACCATCCCCGGTCGTATGAAAGCATTACGGGAGATGAATTCGGCCGGGGTGGATGCGCTGGTGGTAATTGGAGGGGATGGCTCCTTGAGAGGCGCATTATCATTAATGCAGGAAGGTTTCCCGGTCGTTGGTATACCGGCCAGTATCGACAATGACATCTATGGAACGGATATGTGTATTGGTGTAGATACAGCGTTGAACACGATTGTCGACGCTATCGATAAACTGCGTGATACGGCTACCTCACACAACCGGGCATTTTTAATCGAAACGATGGGCAGAAAGAATGGCTATCTGGCCCAGCACGCCGGAATTGTCTCCGGCGCAGAGATGGTGTTGATACCGGAAATCCCGGTGGAAATTGAAAGTGTGATTAAGGCCGTGGAGAATGCCTATATTCGCGGAAAAACCCACTGCATCATCGTAGTGGCTGAAGGTTTTGAACCCAATACAACAGTGATCGCCGAGCGTATCGCAGCCATGAAAATTGGGTTTGATACCCGGGTGACCATTTTGGGACATATTCAACGCGGCGGAAAGCCGACGGCTTTCGACCGGATGCTCGCAACCCGTTACGGTGCTCATGCAACAAGGCTGCTGGTGGAAGGAAAAACTGGTATCATGACCGCCTTGCAGGGACGTGAAATCAATCCTATATCTCTGGAGGAAGCAACCTCCAACAAGAAAGCCTTATCCGAGGAATATTTTAACCTGGCAACCATGCTTGCCAGGTAAAGGAGCAAAGTAAACTAATTATGAAAAAAAATGTAATGTGGGTCATATTCGTTCTGGCACTCCTGCTGGCGTCTTGTGGTACGTCAGACAGCGAAGTCACGCCAACACAAGGCGCCGATGCCATATATACTTCGGCTGCCCAAACAGTGTCAGCTCAACTGACTGAGGCCGCAACCCGGGCTATTCCTACTGTAACAAATACTATTGAGCCGACCCTCACTGCCACAGCGACAGTAATGCCAACAGTTGTGCCACTGTTCACTGCCACTTCCGCCCTTGCCCTGCCCACCACAGCAGCAGGTGTATGCGACAAGGCGCTATTTGTGGCGGATGTCACCATCCCGGATGGCACAAAAATGGATCCAGGTGAAACCTTTACGAAAACCTGGCAATTGAAAAATGCGGGCACCTGTACCTGGACAACTGGCTATGCAATCGTCTTCTTCGACGGTAAACAAATGACCGATGAAGATAGCATTTACCTTGATGGGACTGTTGCTCCCGGTGGCACAGTGAATGTTTCGGTGGATATGACAGCCCCGGAAACGGAAGGTACATACAAGAGTACCTGGATATTGAAAAATGCGGCAGGAACCCAAATATCTCCCACCTTTTATGCGGAAATAAAAGTGGGTGATGGCACTGCTGATAACGATGATGCTTCGGTGATAATTTCGGATTATTCAGTTGATGCTGGAGACAGCATTACCGTCTATGTTTCTGGTTTTCCTGCCAATGAAGACATCGATTACTGTCTCAGGCTGAAAAGCAAATCGGATTGCACGAAGATGAAAGATGGCACCACCGATAGCGATGGTGAGAACTCAGTAAAATTTACCATCCCTTCAGATGCAGATTCAGACTCGTACTGGGTTGTGGAGGTTCACACCACTGAACTATCAGAGGTAATCACAGCAGTTTCAGACAAGATCGTCATTAATTAGGCTATAAAGAGCGTCTTTCAGAAACAAAAAATTCCCGCCTCAGAGGCGGGAATTTTTTGCAGATTTCGAGTCGTATAACAGCCCAAAACCTGCACAGATTATTGGGGAAAAATAACCTGAATTTACTCTTCCCTTTCCCGCAGAGGCGGGAACAGAAGTACTTCGCGGATGGAATGTTGGCCGGTGAGCAGCATGGTCAAACGATCCACACCCATCCCAAAGCCGCCGTTGGGCGGCATTCCATATTTCATCGCCTGTAAATAATCTTCATCCATCGGATGGCGAAGCTCTTCATCTTCAGTATATTCCTGTCTCATCTCCAGGAAACGGGCTTCCTGGTCCAGCGGGTCATTTAACTCGGTAAAAGCATTGCATAATTCCATCCCGCCTATGAAGCCTTCGAACCGTTCCACCATTGTGGGATCACCGGGTTTGCTTTTCGCCAGCGGTGAGATATCGCGCGGGTAATCATAAAGAAAAGTCGGCTGAATTAAGGTTGGCTCAAGGTAATCACCCAGCAGAGAATCGATCAGCCGGCCACGGCTGGCGTCAGGATTAACGGCCAGACCGCTGGCTTGCATGGCGTCTGCCAGGGACTCGGTCGTCGGGTGCTTCTGGATATCGATACCCACCACCTCTATCAAGCCCTGGCGAAGATCCAGGCGTTTCCAGGGCGGGTTCACATCGATTTGATGACCGTCGTATGTAAAAATCCGGCTGCCAAACACCTCGTCACAAACAAAGCAAATCATTTCTTCGGTCAATGTCATCACTTTTAGATAATCGGCATAGGCCCAATAGAATTCAAGCTGGGTGAATTCAGGGTTGTGTTTGAAATCAACCCCTTCATTCCGGAAATCACGACCGATTTCATACACTCCCTCGAACATACCCACCAGCAGTCGTTTCAAATAGAGCTCAAAGGAAATCCGTAAATAGAGATCCTGCTTCAACTGGTTATGGAAAGTTGTAAAGGGTCTGGCCGCCGCACCGCCGTAAAGGGGCTGCAAAATGGGTGTTTCGACTTCGATGAAATCGCGTTCATCCAGAAAACGACGCAAGGCGCGGATAATGGCTGTGCGGGTGCGAAATATCTCGCGCACATCGGCGTTCACAGCCAGATCTGCGTACCGCTGGCGGTAGCGCGTTTCAGGGTCAGAGAGTGTGGCATGGCGGACAACCTGCCCATCGACAATTTCATCCTTGGCGGCTGGCAGGGGGGTCACAGCCTTGGCCAGCATGCGAAATGATTGCACCAAAAGGCTGATTTCACCGGTACGGGTACGCACCATTGTTCCCTGTGCCTCGATGAAGTCACCCAGGTCGAAATCATTGGTAAAGTGTTTCATATTCTCTTCACCGATTTCATTGACCCGCAGAAAGAGCTGGATACGCCCGCTGCCATCTTCGATATGCGCAAATGCAATCTTGCCCATGGTGCGAACAGCCCGTATGCGGCCTGCCAGGGTCACATGAATACCATCCGAACCTGGGTTCGTTTCTGTTTCCTCAAATAACCGGGTGGCCTGTAGAGCAGTATGGGTACGGTTGGCGCGCCCGGGGTAGGGTTCAATCCCTTCTGCGCGCAGGCGGTGGATTTTTTCCACTCGCATTTTTTCCAAATCTGATAATGGCATGCCTCACCTCATAATATACCGTGGATGGCGTGGGGCCATCTCACACCGGGTCATTATAAACAAAAATGCCCCAGCCGGAATGTGGCTGAGGCATAAACATTCCGGTTTCGCAATTATTCGACTTTCAATATTTCGACCTCGTAAGCCCCTTCAGGGGCGTTGATTTTCACGCGATCACCTGGTTTGTGGCCGATAATTGCCTTCCCAAACGGGGATTCGTTGGAGATATAGCCCTGACTTGGGTTAGCCTCGGCTGGGCCAACGATTCGGTACAATTCTTTTTCGGTCTGGCCCACTTCGACCAGGGTCACTTTGGAGCCAATATCGATGTGATCGCGCACTTTTACAGCTTCATCGATGACGCGCGCGGTAGCCAGGAGGTATTGCAATTCCTTGATGCGGCCTTCGGTAAAGGATTGTTCGCGTTTCGCTGCTTCATATTCAGCGTTATCGATTAAATCTCCGCCCTCCATAGCCTCATGCAAACGCATGGCAATTTCGTCGCGCTTTTCTTCAAGAAGATAATCCAACTCCTCCTGTAATTTTTTATAACCCTCTTTTGTTAAGAATGTAGTTGACATTGCATCCTCTTCTGCCAATGATCTCACACCCAAATGGTTCCCTCCACGATACTGGTTAAAACCATTTAACGGGATTTTGATTTGTATTTGGGAATGAATGAAAGAAAAATCCCTCCAAATGGAGCGATTTTGTTAACCTATCAGTATTCTGATAGCCCGTTGTTGACAAGATCATACCATATCTAAAGACATAATGCAAGTTTATTGGAATGACTTGCAGATCGCCGGCACAGGTAGCTAAAAAGGGAGCTATTTCTGCTGTATTGTTTCTACTTGACATCAGTTAAAATTAGTTTATAATAATGATTAGTTTGCAATACTAATCAATATATTGAGGAAACAATTATGGAACCATCTTCATTTTCTGAAATTGAAAAAACCCGCTTTCTCGCTGCGAATTTCTCCCGGCTGCAGGGGTTACGTGCGGTTCCGATTGGGCTTTTGGCTTTTCTAATATCCTTATGGGCTAACGTACAAACCGGCCCCGCCACAAATTTTATCTTCCCCATCATCATTGGACTTTTTTGCCTGGTGCTATTAACGCTAATAGATCGCTATTATCGCCGAACATTCGGTGTCGCAAAGACGTCCGCTCAGATCCGCCGCACCGATTGGATCATGTCGGTGATCGGCGTGATTACAGCGCTCGCAGCCGTCTGGCTGGATAACAGTACCCACCTGCCGTTTAGCCTTGTGGGGTTGGTGCTTGCTGCTGCGTTTCTAGGTGATTATTTTATAATGGTGCATTATTCCCATTACTGGTACACGCCTATAACACTGCTTGCCGCCCTGATCATCGCAATAACCAGCATTCTGCCGGTGCTGGGAATGGATGAATGGTGGCACCAAATTGGTATAAAGGCTGAAACGTTAGGTGTGTTCATGGTAACGGGGATAGTATTTATGATTTCAGGGTTTATTTCGCACTTTTACTTTATACGGGCTTTGCCAAAAGAGGCGCACCGTGACCAACCCATTTGAAAATCTCGCCAATCTCGACCGGTTGATCCACGAACCTGCCCGTCTTTCGATCATGACCGCCCTTTCGGTGGTGCAAAGTGCCGACTTTACCTTTCTCAAGAACATCACCGGGTTGTCCGTAGGAAATCTTTCCAACCATCTCGCAAAACTTGAAGAAGGAGGATTTATACAGATCACCAAGGGTTTTGTCAAAAACCGCCCGAACACGATGATTACCATCACCGCGCAAGGAAGCCGGGCGATTGAAATTCATTGGATGCGGTTGAAATCACTGTATGAGGAGTCGAAGAAATTGAAAAAAGGATGAGACAATGGAAGGAGCTCCACATCGAGTAGCAGCAAGTAAACCTGATGCGCTCCGGCGGGTTATAATACCTGTGATATGCAATCAAAAAACCCTTCCTGAGCATGCTAAATTTGGAAATGGTAAATGCCACGATGAAAAAACCGACCTGGTTTAGAAAGCTCTTCAAACCTTTGCCAGCCGACAAGAGAAAAGAGGTTATTGATGAAATAACCCCGTCTGCCTCGCCCAACTTTGACTTTTTCCTATTAGTTGTATTATCTTGCAGTATTGCTACTTTGGGTCTAATCACGGATTCGCCGGCTGTGATTATAGGAGCAATGCTGGTAGCTCCTTTAATGTCGCCGATTATCGGTATTGGTCTGGCTTCCATTACAGGGGACACAATATTATTACGAAATGCTTTATCTGCATTGTTACTGGGAGCAGCAATGGCCATAGCTTTGGCGGCATTGATGACCCTGGTCAATAACCATCTCCCGTTCTTCAGTATCCAGGAATTGCCGAAAGAGGTTCTGGCCCGTACTCGCCCAACACCGATTGATCTGATCATCGCCCTGGCAGGCGGTATTGCCGCTGCCTACGCAGTAACTCAACCCAATATTTCTGCCGCTCTTCCAGGGGTGGCCATTGCCACAGCCTTAATGCCCCCCCTTTGTACAATTGGGATTGGCATCGCTCTAAATCGTTGGGATGTTGCTGGTGGGGCTACACTACTGTTTGTAACAAATACCATTACAATTGCTTTCGCGGCATTATTGGTTTTTTTTCTACGCGGATTTTCATCCGATTTTCACACAGCCAATCACAAACTTCCAAGAAACCTGATTATAGCGGCATTATTGACTGCTTTTTTATTGGTGCCCCTTTCGTACTATAGCGTAAAATTTTTCAGGGAAGCCTCTGAAAACAGGGAGATCAACACGGTTGTAGAAAATGAGGTCAGTAAACTGGGTAATGTAGAACTGGTCGAGTTAAACACCAAACGAAACGGCGACAATCTGAACATGGTGATTACTATTCGTACAAGCGCTTCGTTAAGCTACGAACAGGTCGTAAATTTACAAAAAGCCATTGTCGATGAAATTAACCGGCCGGTATCCTTAAAAATCAGCCAGGTCATTGCCGAAAATCTCGACCCATTGATCCCACCCACGCCAACATTAACTCCAACGCAAACGTTAACTTCAACACCCGGGCCCAGTCCAACAGCTACTGATACACCCACTTCAACCATAACCGCCTCACCTACGGTTACGATGACTGCAACGAATACCCAGACACCGCTGCCATCGACGACACCTTCAGCAACACCCACACCGGCGAATGGAGAAATTGTCAGGTTTTCATTACCCGGTCTAAAAATATATCAACGCCCAGGTGGTCCAGCTATTGGAAATTTACTTCCCGGTCAAAAAGTTACGATACTTTATGGGAAAGAGCTGTATAACGGTTTGATCTGGATAGAAATTCAAGATTCGGATGGGCGTATTGGCTGGCTGCCTGAAGTATTCATCCAATTACTTCTTCCAACCCCAACGTCAACAAGCTCACCTACCTCCACTTTGGCTACACCCACATCCACATTGTTCCCAAGCATGACTCCCTCTTTAGCACCCATGCCGACTTCATCGTAAAATACCGCAGGATTGTAGGATTCAAACCTTCACCAGAACAGTTCAAAGCCGGATTGCATCTTAAGCAGCGCTCCACAAGTTTATCGCTCTCTCTTGCTGGAGATAGTCGAAAATGCTATAATCCGAATTGCCTGTACCCCAGTGGCTCAAATGGACAGAGCGAGGCACTCCTAACGCCTAGGTTGTGGGTTCGAATCCCACCTGGGGTATCTTTCGAGACAATGTTCGAACCGTTCCCATTACTGCCGGTGAGATGCCTGATTAAGTGTATCAGCCAATTCCTCATAGCGCAAAAAGCATTTCGTGATTCTGTCTGGTATTTCGTAGGGGCTGTCTCAAAAGTAAAATTCACTCGTGAGAATGTAGAAAAGGGTACAGTAACGAATTCTTTTTCACCCCACCCCTGTATCCCCGCCCCGGCGGGGGCGGGGATTTTTATTTTTGTTGGACTTTTTAGCCGTCTTACGGCTAAAAAGTCCAACAAAACAGTTTTCTCCCCCTTCCAACTGGAAGGGGGTCGGGGGGTTGGGCGTAGAAGCGGGGTAAAGAGCATATCCTAAGTGGCTGTCCATTCTTTTAGGACAGCCCTTTTTCGTTGTCATACCTCTCTCCAAAATCTACTAGACCAGGTGGCAGGCTGGTTGTCACCCTGAGTGAAACGAAGGCCTCCCAAGGGTCTGTTTCCACACCCAGTCAAATAATCACCGGCTCTTGGGCGGATGCTTCGCTATCGCTCAGCATGACAAGGGCGAGGCGTGGGCATTTAAGGATAATTGTCTGATCGACTCCTGGGTGGATTTTTGGGTGTGTTCAAAGATCGAACACACCTTACCAATTCCTCGCAAATGCATGTGGTAATCGGCTAACGGGGATGAAGGGATGGAGAGTGTGCCTACAGATCCTTTACCGACCGGTACCCGCTGAGGGTATGAAATTTTCCATCAGATTTTTTTGCATTTATAATAGAGCACGAAAATTTACCGGTGCCGCCGGTAGCTCCAATGCAAAGAGCCTTTCATTGGCATCTATTGCTACTATCGGCCAACTTTTTGAAAGGCAGTTGAAAAATTCATCATGATCCCTCAAACTCCCCCGGAGAAGTCTGGTTTTGTACGCTTTATTTCAATTCTCCTGATTGTTGTATTCATCTCGAGCAGCGTCCTGGCAGTATTACTGTTCAATATGAATACAGTGCTTTTGAATCGTGAAACCTACAAAAAGGTTCTTCTCCAACAGGATGTATACCACCGTATACCTGCCCTGGCTGCTGAACAGATTACCGGTACCGCCGCCACAGAAAACTGTGTGGGTGATGCCTGCCGGATGGAATCGGTAGACAATCTGGCGTACTCGATGCAAATCCCCGCTGCTTATCTGGCCAGTCTTGACCAGACGGGCTGGGAATCCATTTTTTCCGTCCTCATGCCGGCCGATTGGCTGCAAACTCAGACAGAAGGTGTCATCGACCAGATATTTGACGGTTTGAATTCTGCCGACCAACCCATCCGTGCAATCATATCCCTGGAAAGTAGGCGCATCCGCCTGAGCGATGGCGATTATCAAAAAATATCCCGCACGGTTTTGGATACAGCTCCGGTCTGCAACGCGGAGGAGCTTTTAACGCTGGCAGCCATTTTGCTGGGGGGAACCTCTGCCAATCTGCCATTCTGTACCCCAACGGAAGAATTCAGGCCCTGGCTGGAGACCACGATGGATACAGCAGTGCGCAATGTGATCCAGTCTCTGCCCGCGGAAATTACTATCAACGCCGGCACACTCATTAACACATCGCCGGAAATCGTTCAACCCGGCGAAACGATGGAGAAATATCCGTTCAATCGAATCAAATGGATGCGGCTGGGTTTTATGCTAAGTCCTCTGATGCCTTTGTTTCTGCTGGTTCTGATCGGGGCTGTTGCGGTCCGTTCATGGCGTGATGCGGGGCGCTGGTTGGGAATCCCCCTCCTGATATCCGGCATCATCGTGATGGTGATCGCAGCACTGGTCCTGTTGACATCACCCTGGCTGGTATCCAACGTTCTCCTGCCGCAGTTTACAATTCAAATCGGTCCCGGCATCCTTCAATTGATCCAGGATGTTGTTCAATCCATTACACTGCGGTATGTATTTTGGAACGGGTTGGCAGCCTGCATCCTGCTCCTGATCGGTGCAGGATTCTTGCTCATCTCTGTGTTGCATAAACCCAAACGAGTCTGATCCTGGCTGTTAATTATTCCCCGCTCAATGTTTCTTGCACCTTTCCCTTTCGCTCCACCAATCAAGTGTGTCAGCAATGGAGATGCGCAATCCCCTGGGGTTGTGTCCCAATTCCAGACGCGCCTTTTCGCGGCTGAAGACCGAATTATCCTGCAAAGTTTGCAGGGAATAGCGCGTAAAACGGGGGACCTGTTTTGTAATCGTGTAAATGGGCTCCATGATCCTGGCAAAAATCGATGCCAGGCTGATGGGCAAGGTGATGGACGGTGCCCGGTTGCCCACAAGTTCGTGGACAATCTGCATAATCTCGCGCACCAAAATGCGCGTACCAGAAAGAATGTAAACCTCGCCGGTTCTGCCATATTTGCAGGCCAGTATCAACCCGTTGGCAACATCCCGGACATCCACAAAATCATACGCACCATCCACCAGAAAATGGAAATGACTCCTGGAGAAGTTCAAAATGGTTTGCCCCATTTCTGAATGGCGAAAATCATACGGACCGATGACACCCGTCGGGCAGACTATCACGGCATTCAAGCCGCGGGTAACAGCTTCCTGGATTACCAGTGTTCCGTTTGCCTTGGTACGGTCATACGTTCCTTTTGGGCCGTCTGCTGCAATGGGCGTGTTTTCATCCACGGTCACACCATGCGGCATCCGTTTGAAGGCATGGATTGAGCTGGTGTGTACGAACCGTTTGACCCCCGTTTTCAGCGCGGCGTTGGCAACGTTGCGGGTACCCTGCACATTGACCTTTTCCATCATGTTTTCGGATCCAGGCAGAATGGATATGATACCTGCAAGGTGGTAAACCGTATCCACTCCTTGCATGGCAGCTTCCAGGGCAGGTGGATCCAACACATCCGCCTCGACCAGCTCAACATTCAGCCCTTCCAGGGACGTGACGTCTTCACCCGGCAGGATCATCGCCCGCACCTGCTCATTTTGAGCGAGCAGCTCCCGGATCAACACATTGCCCACGTGACCCGCTGCACCTGTGACTAAAATCATTTTAACCTCTTGAAACCATCCAGCAGGATGGAAATACTTTTTTGTGCGGGTTTCCCGCCACCAAAACCGTTCAACGAGGATGAGCCTGCGCTGGAACGCGAGAGAAGCATCCCCTGCAGAAGCAGCCCGACGGCCAGTGATATGAGGGTACGGGCACCTGCCTGGGGATCCATATCGGCAAGGCTTCCTTCCTGGATGCCCTTTTCGATCATCTTCGCAAAATAGGATTCATAACGTTGGAAGGGGGCAATGACCGCATTCCATACCTCCGGATCGCGCGAGGCCTGCATCCAGAATTCAAACAAGATGAGAATCTGACCCCGGTAGCGAAGGAAAATTTCATCGATCATTTTCGCCATGGAAGAAAGCGCCTCAGGAAAGGGGGTTTCCTCCAATACGATACTTTCCAACCGGGTGTCCAAATCGGCCAGCCAGGACTCCAATAGCGCCACAAACAGGTCATTTTTACTGGCGAAATGATGATAAAACGCCCCTTTGCTCACGTCAGCCGTATTGCAGATCACCGCCACACCTGTGGCATCATAGCCATGTTCTGCAAAAAGGGTGGCGGCTGCCTGCATGATACGCTGCCTTGTTAATTCGCTGCGGGTTTGATTTTTCATAATGTATAAAACCGGACGGTCGGTCTGTTTTTATTATACAACAAGATCGCATTTACTGCATCGTTTTATCTCCCGTTCCCTGAAGAAATGGCGGTATAATCTTTCAGTTTACAGGGGAATCGGTATTCTGCCTCTGCCAACCGACCAAATTTATGGGTGAAATTGCTGGCATCTTTAGCGCCTTTTTCTGGGCCTGCTCCTCCACGCTTTTCAGTGAAGGTACACGGCGTTTCGGAGCAGGGTCGGTAAACCGCATTCGGCTGATAATCGGCCTGTCTCTTTTCATGATCGTCAATACCGTCCTGTACGGTTCCCCTCTCCCGTTTGACGCAGAGCCCAGACGCTGGTTGTATTTTGGCCTCTCGGGTATTCTGGGGCTGGCCATTGGGGACGGGTTGATGTACACGGCCTACAATCTGATCGGCACCCGTCGAGCCATGCTGGTCACTGCCTTCTCCCCCATCCTCAGCTCCCTTTTTGCCTGGCTAATTCTGGGTGAAACGCTGGCACCGTTGACGCTGGCCGGCATTCTGCTGACTGTCTTGGGTGTGGGGGTGGTTGTTCTGGAAGGAAAAGAAATCGGCCAGGGAGGCAGCCATCGCAAGACTTATATACAAGGGCTGCTGGCCAGTTTTATTGCCGTGCTGATGTATGCCCTGGGAACAATTTTGTCCAAGATGGGTCTGTCCGATGGCTTTTCCACCGTTTCCGGGGTGACAATGCGAATGGTTTTTGCCAATCTGGTTGCCTGGTTGCCGGTATTGGTCACCCGGCAAACCAGCGAAATGTTTCAAAAATTCCATGAAGACCCCAAAGCCATGCGCTATGTGCTCATCGGCAGCATGATTGGGCCCTTTGGAGGAGTGTGGCTCAACTTTGTGGCGCTGCAAAACACGTCTGTTGGTATTGCATCAACACTTACCTCCTGTGCGCCGATCTTTCTTTTACCGATTTCCAGGTTGGTTTACAAAGAAAAACTCAGTTGGCGGGCTGTGGCAGGAACGTTGGTGGCCATTGCAGGTGTGGCGGTCATTTTTCTGGTGAAATAATCTGTCCGGGGCAAGTTGATCTGCCCCAGGCAATTCAACCTCACCTTACTTCCAGATAAACTCCAGGGTACCCGGATCGGGTAACGTCACATTTTGAGAGGCGGGTTTCACGGTTCCGGCATACTGCGGGAGCGTATTGCAGGATGAATCATGCACAATGCTGGTACAGGAAATGGCAGCGTATGAAACCGTCCATTCGCCGGAAACATCCAGCGGCATAAAAGCGGTAAAAATACCCGTTTCATCTGTCACCGCGTCATTCCGCAGCTCGCCGGATGCAGAGGTTTGTATCACCGCAAACTGAACGCCATTGATCGGCACCCCGGCCTCGGTGTGCACCTGTCCCGAGATAATTTGGACATCCACGGGTTTCTGAACAGGGACAGACGTCAAGTCATAATCGGTTTCAACCAGAAAGGTAAATATCCAGCCGGTGGATCCATCGGGCAGTTCCACATACAACCATTCATTGCCGGGGGCTTTGGCCAGCACAGTGATTTCGTCCCCTTCGTTGAGTTGAAGAAGAGAAGGGAAAAGATAGCCCGGGTTGGTACGCAAATTGACCTGATTTACAAGGACATGTGCAGTAAACGGCTCGAATATTTGCCGGGAAGGCTCTGTCGTCTCTTCAGGAGCCGTCACCTCAAGAGCCATCTCCGGCGTGGAGGTGGCTGCCGCTGCAGAGAGTGAACTGGAGGTCTCGCCGGCAAGTGCTTCAGTTACTGCCTCAACCGGTGGCGTTGCGACGGTGATCGTGCAGCCCGTCAATACCAGCAGGGTAAGAATGAGCAAAATGGTTGTTTTTTTCATTGAACAAATCCCGTCTTTTGAATATACATATTATCAATAACCTGAACTGCTGCAATATGGGTGCAAGAAATGAGCCCTCCAGTATTATATTTCAAGATTATGGACTCCCCGAACAAATTGCACCCTTTTCATAAACACCTGTCATGATGGATACGCTGCCATTCCAGCTTCGATGGAATTCAAACAATTTGGCTATCACTTCTTAACAACTATTAAATATATACTTTTTATACTCAACATTGTACAAAAGGTATCACACATATTTGTTTTGGAGATTTTACATGTCAAAAAAGACTAATCTTTGGGTTGATGCGACCATCTTTATCGCCTTTTTGGTGGCATTCGAGCCAAATTTGACCGGGGAAACCATCCACGAATGGCTAAGCCTTGCGCTCGCGGCAACACTGATCGTTCATGTTGTTCTGCACTGGGATTGGATAATGAAGGTTGGCGTTCAGTTCTTCCGCAAATTATTCCACACGTCCCGGCTTAATTTTGTTATCGATGCCTTGCTATTTGTGGCAAGCGTAATGCTCATGTTGAGCGGTATTCTGATCTCCCGCAGCATCGTCAATGTGCTGGGAATTCAGCTCAATCCCTCCATGGTCTGGCGTCAATTGCATTCATGGTCTGCCGATGTATGCCTGATTTTAGTTGGGCTGCATTTTGCCCTGCATTGGAAATGGATCGTTGATGCCGTCACGCGTTACGGAATAAAGCCAATCGGCAGAGTGCTTTTCCCGCGCAAGTCTCAGCCCGCGCCGGTGGTGATACCGGTTGAAGAAAAGTAATCATCAGGCAGCAAGGAGATTCAAATGGGGAAAGCGATCGTTCGTTATCTTGTGGTTTTACTGGCAGCATGTCTGGTTGCGTTGGTACTATACCAGGTTGTGCAAAATAATTCGTCGAACCTGGGAATTGGCAAAGCTCCAGGTGGTTTCGAGCAGCATTTAGGAAAACCGCAGGAATCCGGTGAGGTACCCCCGGCTGATTTCACCATATCAGGCAATCGAGTCCAGGAACACGGTTTCGAAGGTGAGGCAGGCATTCTCCCAGGGTGGGCCGGTCTCCTGCGGAACATGGGTATCATTGCACTCATGACGGTTTGTGTATTCATCCTTCAAAAGGGATTTGGGTTGATCTTCCGCCGCCGCAAGCGATTGGTTTAAAGAAAACCGATCATACCCTGAACAAGCGACCAAAAGAGCAGAAAGCACTCGTAATGTAGCCAGTCAAGAGAGTATGGATAAATATATTAAAAGGGCCATTCTAACTTTAGACTAACAAAACTCATAAAACCATTGACTTTTTCGACATTCTCATGATATACTCTATTTCGAAGTACACCAGAAGGTTCATGTAGGATGAAGTAAAGTACAACGGCTCCTGGTTGAAACATGGGGCCGATTTGTTTTGAAAATTCCGATGGAACGTCTCGAGTACAAGAAACAATTATTTTTTAAGGAGACACAAAATGTCAGATCGTACCATCGGTACAGTCAAATGGTTCAACGGCAGCAAAGGCTATGGTTTCATCGAGCGCGAAGGCGGCGAGGATGTATTCGTTCATTTCTCAGCAATCCAGGGCGACGGCTACCGGAATCTGGTCGAAGGCCAGACTGTAGAATTCACCATCGAAAACGGCCCCAAGGGCAAACAGGCCAGCAACGTAATCGTCAAGAACTAATTTTAGACGACCATCAAAAAGTCCTGAAGCGTTATACTTCAGGGCTTTTTTATTTCCATCAAACAGGACTATGATATTGTATTTCTCTTGAAATACCCATCCCCGAGGGATTGTCTTCTGAGAAACTTGAAATTGGACATGCAGGAACAAGGTGGTCGTGGTGTTTCGGATGAGATCATCCTGGCGTAAATATCCCTAAGGTACTGGAAATCGTTTTATTTCTTGTGCCTTTTTTCCAGTTCCAGCATGACCAGATCAGGGCTGATGCCGCGTGATGCCAGCAGCACCAGCACGTGATAGATCAAATCGGCCGTTTCTTCGATGATGCGCTGCTCACCCTGCCCTTTGGCGGCGATGATCACTTCCACCGCTTCCTCACCGATTTTCTTCGCCATTTCATCCTCACCCGCTTCCAGCAATTGGCGGGTGTAGGACCCCTCCTTCGGGTGATCACGTCGGTCGCAGATGATGGTGTACAATTTATTGATATCCATAAGGTTTTCCTTTTAAATTTTTTATCTCTGCGGAGATAACGAAACCTTTTCCACCCCACCCCTGTATCCCCGCCCCTCGCCGGGGCGGGGCTTTAGCTTTGTTGGATTTTTT
>JAJFTV010000146.1 GCA_021372725.1 Chloroflexota bacterium
ATCCCCAGATGCCAATGGGAAGCTTTTTAATCTTCATAATTCTTTCCTCATTCCACTATCTGACCAAGAAGTAAGCGAGGATACCCAAACCAATCAAGCAGATTGGTATTAAAACTACTATCCCAAGTACTACCACCAGAACCAGTAATAACAGAGGCGGGTTTCCTGACGGGTCACTTGAGACAAACTTGTCCAGTTCAGGAAGTACAAAGGTAAACAATCCCACCAGACAGCATGCCATTACCGGTCCGCCAATCAACAAGATGAGACACCCAACCAACCAGCGCCATTTTATGTTCTGTACGGCAACATGACCTCCTGATTCATTTCGCAATCCTCTCAGAAATATCTATCAGGTTTTCCACCTTGTTCATATTTCATCGAACGATTTGTAGCAGGCCGCCACCATCCAGGTTGGATCCGCCGCCGCCAACCCATACCGCGCCATATTGATCCACCAATAACGCGGAAATGTAATTGGTCAGCAGTCCGTTGGCGGTGGTCATCATGTTCCAACCCATTTCCGGGTTGCCATGCAGCAGGCCCTTGTCTGTGCCAATCCATATTTCACCGTCGGCGCCGCTTGCCAGCGTAGTCAGGCGGGCGTTGCTATAGCCATCTTTCAAAAAATCAACCAGCGTGGTAGCATTTTGCCCATCGAAAACGGATACGCCTGTAAAGGTCCCGATCAGCAGATTGCCACTCGGGTCGAGCGCCAATGCCCGGATGTAAACATTCGGAATTTCTTTGCTGTCTTTACCGAACACCACCGACAGGCTGTTGTTTGCATACTTTGCCAGTCCCTGGTTTGTGCCGATCCACATGGTTCCACTTTCATCCACCAACACCGCTTGCACATTATCGCCCGGCAAACCTTCCGCCGTTGTAAGAGTCATCACCTGGTTTCCCTGGCTGTCCAACACGGCTACACCCTTTGAGTCATCCGCCAGCCAGGCGCGATTCTGTTCATCCACCGCCACGGCATTGTAAGAATACACATCCTTGAAAGATTGCCACTGATTGTTTTGAAAGCGGGAAGCACTGCCATTGATGATCGATATCCACACCGAACCATCCGGCCCAAATGAAATGGCACTCGCCCAGTTCCCGCCCATCGCGCTTTGATCCTGCTGCCGGTAGGTCTGCCACTCCTGCTGCGGGTTTGCTGGATCTAGAGCCTGGATCCCATTATCCGTGCCCACCCATAGCATACCGTCGGGGGCGATGGCGAGAGCATCCACAAAATTGCTGGTAAGTCGATCATCCGTTTTCAGGGGTTGCGCTGTCCCGTTATCATCCAAGAAAATACCTTTGCCGGTACCGAAAATTGCAAATGACGTCTCATTGGTCGTCAGCGCCAGGATCGGCATGCCATCCGGCGAGGTGATCTCCTGGTCACAGGTGGCGGATGCCGTGTTATACAGGCACAGCTTACCGCTGCCCAGTGGTGCTGTAGCCACCCACAGCGATTCCGCGGGCGCCATAGCCAGTTCGTTGATGCTCGCCAGTTTGGCGGAGCTGTCTGCTCCGAACATCTTCCAGGCGCCGTTTTTGTAGGACATCAATCCACTATTCGCCCCGACCCACAGGGTGCCGTCGGCGGAAAATTCAATGGCGCTTGCTTTTTCATCTGGCATGCCGTTTTCTGCGCTGAAGGTTGTAATCTTTCCATCGCTGATTTTTGCGATGCCTTTATATCCGCTGGCAACCCAGATGTCATTGCCTTGCACGGTGATATCCGTAACCGAATTCCACAACAAACCATCCTTGTCGGTGTAATGTAAGAACTCGCCGCTGTTCAAGTCCAGGATTCCCACGCCGGAATACCCCACGATCAGCCGGTGATTTGCCTGGTCACAATAGAGCCGTTCTATTCTGTAGTTAGCGAGATTGCTGTCCGCAGGAAAAAGTTCCCGCTGTTCCCATTGTGTTGTGTTGAAGTCGAAAATGCTCACGCCTTCCAGTGTCCCTACCAGAATGCGCGGCTCTGGAATTTCGCAGTATGCCACCGCATTGGCGCTGATGTGTCCCATGCCCTCAGTAGGGATGGTTTGGATCAGTTCCCCGGTATCCAACTGCCAGGCGGTCAAACCACCCAGTGTAGCTGCGTACACCACACCATCTTTTTCAACCAGGTCGCGGATGACGTTGCGATTGGTGTAGACGTAACGCCCGCTGGACATAGAACTGACTGCTGCAGCCGGCACCAGTTCGATAAACTCGACCGAAGCTGCTACGGCATCCACCACCGGAGAGAATCCCTCCCAGGTTGCTGAATTGGCTCCTGCCAGCATTACAAATTGCTGTTTACCATCCACTACAACAAAGAAGATTTTGCCGCGTTTATCCGGATCGCCTTCCACCCCGTTGAGTTCCACCGCTAGCCCGTTCTCTCCACCCAGGGTTACCGGCTGCGCCGCATCGGCGGAGATTGCCATGCTGCCCTGCAATTGTTGGAATAGCGCCTCAGCCGTGGTTTCCTGCTCGCTCAGCATACCCATGATCTGGATCACTGGCCCCATATCCGGGTCGGCGCCTGGTGCCAGAATGGTAACATTCCCCCCACTGATATCCAATGCATACCCCTTTGCCGGACGAAAAACGAAACCACCTTCAGGCACATCTACCGGCGCATCCAAAAGGGTTGTATCCACTGCAGGTGCTGATGTTTGGGCTGGTACTTCTGTACTGACAGCAGGTTCATTGGCAATGCTCTCAATGTTCATTTCGTTTTTGCCGGTACTCCAGCCAGTGGAGAGCAGGACAATTGCTGTAAGTAAAATGATGCTTGTCTTCTTATTATTCTTCATCTTTGCTACCTTCCTTCTTTTCTTTTTTTCTCGGTGGTGCTGATTTTTAGCAGGTAATCGAACAGGTCCTGTGGATGATTGAAAGTTCTCATGGCATGGTCAGAGGGGTCTTCGAGCGAAGCATGCCAATGGGAATAATTTGTTCCACAGTTTATCCATATTCGCAACAGGAAAGATTGATAAACTACAGGCACAGGGTAAGTCCTTTTCATAGTATAATCTTAACAATGCCACGTCAAAAGAACGTCAAATTTCTGACAGGGCATGGTGTTTCATTGAGTACTAACTTATCTGTAAGGTGTTTTGGTGGATTAACCTTCGAACTGGATGGTTGTCCCTTTACGGCATTTGAAACAGACAAAAGCAAAGCTTTGCTAGCCTATCTTGCGATTGAATCGCAACGGGAGTTGACAAGAAGGCAGCTCGCCAGCTTACTCTGGTCAGACGACCCCGAAGAACGCGCCCTGCACAACCTCCGCCAGACCCTTTTAAGCTTGCGCAAGACATTGAGCAAAGTTTTCAAGTCCGTAGAGATCATCCTCCCCGACCGGAATACCATCAGCCTTAACCCCCGGGTGGAGATATGGGTAGATTGTTTAGCCTTCAAGGCGCAGATGCAGCACGCACTATCCAGTTATCAAAACCATGCAAAAAACGGGCAGTTCCACGTGCTGATCCTCAAACGCTGCATGGACCTGTTTACCGGTGAATTCTTATCCGGCTTTTCACTTAATAAAAGCTACCTGTTTGAAGAATGGCTGGCCCTCACCGGTGAAGAATACAACTTGTTAGCCATCAAAGGCTTCACGCTCTTATCCGTCTATCACGAGAAACGGGCGGAGTACCACCAGGCAGCCGAATACCTTTCCAGGGTGAGTGCCCTTTGCCCATGGGATGAGACGGTCAGAGATCGAATGATCCGTTTGCTGGGCGTGGATCACCAATGGTCGGCTGCCAAAAAACATTACCACTTATTACAACACTATCTGAAAAATGAACTGGGTGTCGCCCCCACCCAGGATTCCCAAACACTGTATGAACAGATCTGTTTGGCGGCGGATGGGAAAGCCATCATCACGCCGGAATATGAGCCGGTACCCTACAATTGTCCCTCTCAAACGACGGCATTTGTCGGTAGAGCACATGATCTGGACGAGGTCATGTTATGGCTGATCACCTCGCAATGCCGGCTGATCACCCTCACTGGACTGGGCGGTATTGGCAAAACACGCTTCGCGTTGGAGATTGCTGAAAAATCCATCGGCATCTTTCAGGATGGGGTGTTTTTTGTATCCTTGTTGCCTGCCGCTAATGCATCACAGATCGTCCCTCTGATCGCCGAATCGATGGCGATAAAATTCACCGATCAGCTTAGTAATCAGAAGCAGTTGCTTGATCAACTCCATGAGAAAGAAATACTGATTGTTTTGGATAATTTTGAGCACCTGCTGACTGATGATCAAAGCACCGCCGTGCTGGACACGCTGCTGAACGGGACTAAAGCAGTCAGGCTGCTTGTTACCTCCCGTGAAGTGTTAAGTCTGATGCAGGAACGCGTGTACCTGCTTTCTGGTTTGCACTACCCGGAGGCAGTCACGCTCCCCCTGCAAGATATGCCCCAATACGATGCCGTGGATTTGTTTGTGCGCTGCGCCTCGCAAAAAAAGCCGCGATTCGCGCTCAATGAGAAGAATTATCAAAGCATCATGCGCATATGCCATGTTCTCGAAGGTTTGCCTTTGGGCGTGGAACTCGCCGCCGCCACCCTTTGTGAACAGGGCTGCAATGAGGTTGCCGAAGTATATGAGCAGAACCTGGGTGCGTTGACCACCCGTATGAGCAACTTCCATCCACGTCATCGCAGCCTCCATGCTGCCTTCGAAATTTCCTGGAACCTATTGCCGGATAAGTTGAAACAGGTGATGGCGAGGCTATCGTTTTTCCTGGATGGGTTTACCGCTTCAGCCGCCTCACAGGTTGCTGGCGCTCTGCCGCAAGACCTGGCAGATCTGACATCCAAATCTCTGTTGCGGTTGGATGATGCCAACCGTTACAGCATGCATGAAGTCATTCGCCAGCTTGTTCGCGCCGAAAGCGTTGCAGATGACGTCATGCAGCAGGTGGAGGAAAAACATGCCGCATACTACGCTGATTTCTTCGCAGCATTGAAGAGCAGCTTATTGACTGACGGCCAAAGTGAAGCCTTGCAAGCCATTCAGATTGAGTATGGTAATCTCTCCTTAGCCTGGCAGTGGATGGTCGACCACGGTCGCCTGGACCTGCTCGAAAAGAGCATGGACAGCCTGTATCAGTACTTCATGATCCGTAGTCTGTTCGATGAAGGCATTACCTGGTTCAAGCGCGCTGTGGGTAAAGTGGAGCAGCAATATGGAGAGAACCTTGCCCTGGGCGAATTACTCTGGCGCCTGGGGGCAATGGCTTATACCATCCGTGACCATTCCCTCATCTTTCCCTGCCTTCAGCGAAGCGAGCTGATCCTCAACCGGCTGCTGGCAAATGAGGAACTTGCCTATTGCCACATACAGTTGGGCTGGGCGTATCAGCGTGAGAAGGATTTTGCTCGGGCGAAAATATATTCCGACCTCTCTCTCCGCTATTTTCTGGATCAGCAGGATGAAAAAGGGCTCTCCGAAACCTACATACTCGCAGGGTCCATTGAAAACCGACAGGGAAATTATCAAGAGTCCCGCCCCTATTTTGAAAAAGCCTATCATGCCTGTAAAAATACCCGGAACGCTCAAAACCTGGTGATCGTCATCAACCGCCTGGCGGATATCCTGTGTTGCGAAGGGGAATATGAAAAAGCCCGCGAGCTGTTTAATGAAGCATTGCAGCTCTCGCGCCAATTGAACGATCTCTATCACCAAGCGATTTTGCTGAACAACCTGGGCACCGCCGATCACTTGCAATGCAACTACGAACAGGCAGGTGCTTATTATGAAGAAAGTCTTGCCATCACCCGAAAATTGGGCGATCTGGATGGTGTAGCGCTGGCGCTCAACAATTTGGGCGAACTGGCAACCTGGCAAAAGGATTTCGAGCGGGCGCTGGCTTATTCCAAAGAAGCGCTGGATATTGCCCGGCAGGTCAATGAAAACTGGACCATCATTGTGTGTCTCAACAGCCTGGGCGAAATCTACACCGGTATGGAAATGCTGCCCGAGGGAAAGGTTCACCTGTTGGAGGCGTTGAGAATCGCCGTCGAAATTAACGGTCTCGATCTAGTTGGGCGGGTGATGGTCAATTTGGGCAGGGTCTACCAGTTGCTGGGGGAAAGGGAACGCGCAATCACCTTGTTGAAAGCCGGCGCATTACATTCCGCCACCGAACAGGATTCCCGCGATAAGGCACTGAAGTGGCTGGCAGAATTATCCGAAACCATCCCTGACGGTTTCAACGACGAATTAATGAACATCCTCATCACTCAACCCGATTTCACCCCCTTTCATTAGCTTCATATCCACCGATCAAGACATAGATGATCTTCACTTCATAAAATGGGCACAAAGAAAACACGATTTTTGAAAGGTGGCTTCCAAACTCACTCGGTGATAAATAACCAAGGGTTGAATGCAACCTGACGTGTTATCATAAACCCTACAATGAAGGCGAATAGATTTGCGCGAGCGGGGTGATGTCGACAATGAGAGCGGATTCGTGTTCCCGTTCCAACGCCGGGTTAACGAAAAACCAGAGTACATAGTACTCTGGTTCCTTTCTAGTAGCGGGGACACGATTCGAACGTATGACCTCCGGGTTATGAG
>JAJFTV010000150.1 GCA_021372725.1 Chloroflexota bacterium
GGGTTGATTCCAATGTTGGGATTTACCCGCGGCCCGATCTACCCGATGGCCCTTTATGCCATTTTCCCTGTCAGCCTGGGGATCGTCCTCCTGTGGAAAAGCAGACAGAATACCCAGGCGCTTTACCGGAGACAAGTCACCCTCATTATCGTCAGCGCCATTCCCCCGCTGCTCGTCTTCATATTTTATATGATTGGATTCCGACCCTTCCCAAACCTGAAGTACCTTGATTTGAATGCCTTTTTGTATCCTCTGTGGGGGGTCGGGATATGGTGGGCAGCGTACCGCTACCGTTTGTTTGAACTTGCTCCGATCGCAAGGGAAGTTTTAATTGAACACTTGAGCGATGGTGTACTTGTGTTTGATAACCAGACTCGCCTGGTGGATGCCAACCCAGTGGCGATGAAAATCATGGATTGGACCCAACCACCCATTGGACAGAGTGGCGGGCAGGTGTTTGCAGCCTGGAAGGATTTGCACGATGTGTATCCGGCAACCGGCGCGGCTGAAGCGGTAAAGATTGAGATACAACACATCGTAGGGGGTGAAAGGTTGTTTTTCGATATGTGCATCACCCCCTTGCAGGATGAAATGGAGAGAAATATCGGACATTTGATCGTGATCCACGATATCACTGCGCTCAAGCAGCTTGAAGAACAACTGCTGGAATTATCGTTGATCGATGAATTAACCGGATTGAACAACCGGCGCGGTTTTTACGTTTTAGCTGCCCAATTTATCCAAATGGTCAAACGGATGAATTTGAAAGCGGCGTTAATATTTGTGGATCTGGACGAAATGAAGACGATCAACGATACTTTCGGGCATGCGGAAGGCGACCGGGCGCTGGTCGATACTGCCAGTCTGTTGCGAGACACCTCCCGGTCATCCGATATCCTGGCCCGCTTTGGCGGGGATGAGTTTGTAGCCTTGGTGATCGAATCGGAGGATAACGGAGCGGAAATGATGCTGACCCGCCTTGAGAAAAAAATTATCGAGTTCAATGCTCAAGAAGACCGTAAATATCCCATATTGGTCAGTTTTGGGGTGGCGCATTTCTGTCTGGACCAGCCCATCTCGCTGGATGAGCTTATGGAAAAGGCCGATAGAGGAATGTACGAACAGAAGCAGACCAAAAAACGGATCGGGACTGTTGCTTGAATGGGTTATTAGGAAGTTATGACAAAGTCCTTTTCCCTTGACGAGTTTTCACTTCGATGATAAATTCAGATGGTTGAATCCTAAATCTTTAGAAAGGGGCGCGCTTTATGAGTGGACAAGTCTCGGTTGTTATTGAAAATCGATTCGCATGGGCGCGCCTGCTGAAATAGGGAAACAATACTGTTCCCTGGATCAAGAAACTTGACCACGGTTGCTCCCATGCCCGTGGTTTTTGTTATTAATTCGAGAAGATAAAAGAAGCCTTAACCTGTTTTCATCAACAAGCCACGGAAAACAACCGCGGCTTGTTGCTTTTAAAAGGTTTATTAGAGATGAACGATTCAAATAATGCAGAAAATAATTTCAGTGAAGGTACAGTTGTAAAAAAGAGTACCGGACACTGCTGGGTTCAGACCAGTGAGGGTGTACTGGTTTGCACCGTATCATCGATGTTGAGAAAACAATTCGTCTATCCAACATCCGGCTCAAGACATACCGTTCAACGGGTGATCGAAAATGATCACACCGACCCTGTTGCGGTGGGTGACCGGGTTCGCTTTATCAGAGCAGACGATACCTCCGGGATGGTTGTGGGGGTGTTGCCGCGCCGCACCAGGCTGTCACGGCGCGGGATTGCATCCAACATCGGCGGATATCATTTTGAGCAGGTTATCGCCGCCAATGTGGATTTGGCCATCCCGGTCTTTGCGGCTGCCCGTCCGGCTCCGGCCTGGAACCTGCTCGATCGTAACCTGGCTTCGGCCGAGTCGCTGGATCTGCCGTCGTTGATTTGCATTACCAAACTCGATCTGGTACTTAATCCTGATGGCTCCCTGCCGGATGATTTGCAGGATGCAGCGCGCCTGTATCGGAAAATCGGGTATGAGATGATCTTCACCAGCACCGTTTCCGGCGCGGGAATTGATCAATTGCGACAAGTATTGAAAGACCGGATCTCGGTATTCATCGGCAAATCCGGGGTAGGCAAATCCTCCCTGCTCAATGCGCTCCAGCCGGGCCTTGGCCTGCGGGTGGCCGAGGTAGGCTGCCAGACCGGAAAAGGACGGCATACTACCACGCTTACGGAAATGCTCCCGTTGGATTTCGGCGGCCAGGTAATCGACACGCCCGGGATGCGTGAGTTTGGTTTATGGGATGTGGCCGAGGATGATCTGGCTTTTTTCTTCAGGGAAATGAAGCCCTATGTGGGTAAATGCAAATTCGGGTTGAACTGTCTGCACAATGAGGAACCCGGCTGTGCCATCCGCAAGGCAGTGATGGCCGGTGAGATTGACCCGCGTCGCTACCAGAGCTTTTTGCGCATCCAGCAGGATGGATATTTTATATGAAAGAGAAATCGTACACATGGTACGTTCAAAAAAGGAAAAGTAAACGAAGGAGAACGTCCGAACATGATAATGAAAGTGAATTTCGGTGCAGGAACTGCCATCGAATTGTTCCTGCCGGCGTGGGATATTCAGGGGTGCGGAACCGCAATCACTGCCCGTATTGCCTGCATTCACGTCATGTGGATCTGGCTGAAGCAGGCGACCGGCTTTCAGCGTGCAAATCGGTGATGGAACCTGTAGGGTTGACGTGTAAGCAGGTAATGAATAAATATGGCAGTCAGTACGGTGAGCTGATGTTGATCCATCTATGCCTGGATTGTGGGAAAGTATCCATCAACCGTATTGCCCGCGATGACGATGCGGAGCTGATTTTTGGGTATTTTCAAAACTCGTTGGAGATGCAGCCTGAGCTCAGTGATCGGCTTAAAGCGCAGGAAATATTCATCCTGGGAAAGGCCGAGACAGAATTTGTCATCGAAAGACTCTTCGGCCTGGGTCTTGCCCCATCCCAATGTATTGACCGGGCATATCGAGATTATTGGTAGTGGATGAAATTATTAACAGTCCTATAATGTATTTTTGATATTCTTCTAACAAAAATGACTTAATATAATCGTATAGAAAGATATTTGACTAATCATAAAAACAATATTCATCTGAGGAAGGAGATACAGATATGTACTACAGACAAGTACCGCGCATGTGGCAGGAAATGGATCGCATTCAACGCGAGATGAACCGTATGTTCCGTTCATCCGAGGGCGTAGCGCTTCACCCGGCTCCCAGCTTCCCGGCTATGAACATTTGGGCCAATGAAGAGGGACAGGTGATTACCGCCGAAATCCCGGGTGTGGATCCAAGCGAACTGGAGATTTCCGTTACCGGAGAGATCCTTACCTTGAGCGGTTCCCGTAAACCCGAAGAAGTGGGCGATGAGACAACCTATCACCGCCGGGAACGCGGCTGTGGAGCTTTCAAACGATCCATCCAACTGCCTTACCCTGTGCAGAGTGACAAGATCGAAGCCAGCTTCAAGAATGGGGTACTCAATATTACCCTGCCGCGCGCCGAGCAGGACAAACCCAGAAAAATTACCGTCAAGAGTGCATAACGGCAGCATGCAATGATTTTGCATGCAGAAAAGATTGAGAGGTGTATGATGACAGATGAAAGAAAAGAATTGAATGCAGAAAAACAGGAAGCAGAGAGCCCGGAGCAGGGGGAACGTACCCGACCAACCCCGGTATATATTCCACGAGCTGATATCTTCGAAACCGAAGGCCAGGTGATCATCATTGCCGATATGCCTGGTGTGAGCGAAAACTCGACCGATATCACCCTGGAAAAAAATACACTAACCATCCGCGGCTTTGTCGAACCGGAAAACCACCCTGACTACACTCTGTCGTATGCCGAGTATGGTGTGGGAGATTACGAGCGCAGCTTTGTCCTTTCGAACCAGATCGACCAGGAACACATTGAGGCATCGGTGAAAAATGGTGTGCTGCGCCTGTTATTGCCCAAACAGGAAGAAGCCAGAGCGCGCAAGATTCAGGTAAAAAACGGTCAGTAAAAAATTCAAAATAATTATTCTCAGTGAAAGGAGATGAATTACTATGGCAAATAGACATATAACTCCGTGGCAGCGCAGACGAAGTGCGGATCTGGATGTCCGTCGTGAAACAGACCCGATCCTGAGTCTGCAAAACGAAATGAACCGCATGTTTGACACGTTCTTTGAATACCCGTTTGGGTCACATCCCATGGGAGATTGGGAAAGTTTTGCACCCAGCATCGATGTGTACGAAACGGACAAGGAAATAAAGGTGGACGTGGAGCTTCCGGGCATCGATGAGAAAGATATTGACATCACACTCGGGAACAACGTGCTTACCATCAGCGGAAAAAAGGAAACCGAAGAGACTGAAAAAAACAAATCATTCTATCGTCACGAACGCAGTTACGGCTCATTCCGGCGCAGCATTCAACTACCGGATGATGTGGATGAGGACAAAATCGACGCCACCTACAACAAGGGCATTCTCAAGATTGTTTTACCGAAAACCGAACAGAGTGTTTCGCTTCGCAAGAAAATTGAGATAAAGAAAGGTTAACCGCTGCAACCGGGCAAAATCTGGGGGAAATCAGCCCTTGCCATACCTTTTCATAAACCTCCCCGTCGAAAACGGAATTATTCGGCGGGGAGGACTCATTTAATTCGGGATTTTTGAGCCGCTTGGCGGCTCAAAAATCCCCCGTTTTCTTGACCGGAAATATATTTCACTTCCCTTCCGGAGAAAGTTGTTGCGAAACAAACCGGAAGCATCCGCCCAAGAGCCGGTGACTATTTGGCTGGGTGCGGAAACATTCCCCTCATTGTCATGCTGAGCGCAGCGAAGCATCCGCCCAAGGACCGGCGATGAATGGGCTGGGTGTGGAAACATTCCCCGCATTGTCATGCTGAGCG
>JAJFTV010000155.1 GCA_021372725.1 Chloroflexota bacterium
AGGGTTGGCGTGTACCAACCAATTCGGCTAATTGGGTTTGAGTCAAGCCGCGTAAAATGCGCAGTCGAGCGATCTGATATCCAGGTTCAAGCGCTTCAGCTGCCGCTACAGAATCAGGGTTTTTTAGTTTTTCTGCTTCCCAATCTTCAAATTGAGTTAACTCTTTTCGAACCATACTATACCTCACTCATTAATTTTACTATTCGTCGTAAACCTTATACATTTTACCGAGTCTGGAAAAGGTTGCAGTGGCTGACCACAGCAGGTCAGTGCCCTTGGTTTGTTACAGAGAAGCATCCGATGTTATCGTAGGAGGTTCCACACCGGGCAGCAGAGGTTCCAGCGAAGGGTAGAATTTCAAACGCAAGATTTTGAGGGAATCTGGTTTAGGCAACAGACAGTAGACATTATCATCTGGACCGACAGTTAGATTACGCATGACATAGTAATAGCGCTCATCTACCGGCACCCGAGCAATACCGAGCTGTACACCCCCCGCCGAAAAGTAATGAACTGTATCGTCAACCTGAATGACTTGATCATTAACGACATCAGACCGAACAACAAAAAAGCTTCCATCAGGTAAAACCTTAAGCAGAGATAAACTTCCAAAACCAAAGGTTAAAGAGGTTTCGAGGGTGAAAGATCCTGCAGTTAATTTGGGTTTTTCCCCACGTTTAGTCTCATGAACAAAATAGGTTTTGCCATTGCATTCATAATTATCTTCGCTTGAAGATGGGGTCAAGGTCACATCTGCAATGGTGAGAGGAAGCAATCGTCCTTCCAAATCAAGAAATATTTTCCCGTTGCAGTCGATTATAAAACCCATTAAACCATTTTCCTGATGGTGCCCTTCAGGAATGTCATAATAAGCTTTGAGTTCTCCTTCTAATGACAGACGATTGATACGGTAATGAAGCGGTGGATTAAGATAGATTTCCAATACATATAGTTCGTCGTTATATACTTGCATATCAGAGACGTTCATGATCCCTACCGTGTATAAATCGATGATCTTGAGTTGTTCACCGGCGGGACTAAAGATCCACAAACGATTGTCGATCAGATCGGCGATCACGTACCGTCCATCCGAAAGAATGGCAAATGCGTTCGGCCCGGTAATTTCCATACCGGGAATGTCCACTCCTAGGTAAGGCAATCCTGTCTTACCTGCTGGGATCGATAGAACCGTTTCATAGAGATTCCCGGCGGCTTCGTCTGAAAAGATTTCTGGGGATGGACCGATGGTAATAGAAGGGGTGGCCGGAACGATGGTTGGAGCTGACGTAACGGTGGCAATCACTTGCACGGTTGATGTCGCTTCGGTTGTGGCAGCCGGCGGTTGGCAGGCAGCAAGAATGATCATCGCCATTATTGCTATTGCTAGAAAGATCAAAGTCTTTTTAATCATGTCACCCTTTCAATATGCTGTGAAAAATCATTTTTCATTTAATAATATCTTTATCAATCTTTTGTCTTTTGTATATTAGAAATTCCTGTAGAGGTATGGGCTTTATTGTAGAGGATCCCAAAGGTCAGTGCACCAATCACAGCACCGCCAACAATGGCGATAATGATCCATTCAAGGAATTGGTTGAGAATGATCCTTTTGAACATTTGCCAGTATTCCGGCCAAAAGGTGTCATATTTCTCCCCAAAAATATTGAGGTGCTCAAGATTGATCAATTTCCCTGTTGAGAGCAATACGGCGTAATAGATATAATAGCTGAAAATAGCACAACACCAGGTGAGTGAGCCAGCCAGCATGGGGAAAATAATCTTATTTGCGTACCGGACTTCAAAAGTTACCATCGGTATGATGGGAAGGAGCCAGATGCCATAATTCATCAGTAGAATGATGGGCAAAACCAGAATAGATTGCCCCAGGCTGCCCCATGAAATGTGTGCCAGCCAATTCAGGTAGAACCAATCAATCACCCCAAAAGCGAGACCGATTAATACATAAATAAGAAAGCGCCGGTTGAGTCTATTCATTTTGTCCTTTGGGTTCTTTGTAACCAAAATAGCGGAAGGTGTCTGATAGGGAGCAAAAAAAAATTCTGACAAATCAGAAGTTATATCTCAAATGCAAGAAAAAAAACAGATAAAATGTTTTAGAGGTTTTACGAGCGGTCTTGTTCGGCTCGCTGTATGTTCCACCTAATATCCGGGCTCATTTCTTTACAGCACAGGCAGTAATAACAAACCTATCAAACTCATCATGGTATGTGAAGAGGATTTCCCTCTAGAATTGTTTTCACTTCTTCCATTCCTGGCAAGGCAACGAAATTGTAACGCGAGTATAGTGAAAATACGTATTTAGCATTGCGTCCAAGCTCGGCATAAATTCCCCCTGCGCTGACACTATAGTCTCCTTGCTGAAGCGAATTCCATTGGGCAAGAGTAAAGACTATGATTGGAATATCCTGATATGGATTTTCAGAAGCCCAAAGAGGATGCCTAATGGAGATTATAGGGCCTTGCTCAACGGTTATTTCACTATTTCCATTATCGTAGCCCCGCCATATGTCGGTGATGATGGAATATCCTTTCCAACTGACTGGTAACGAGAAGCTAAAACCGTATTCGTTATTCTGGTATTCAATGATGGTCGGAACTGAAGTGCTGGAAGGTGTCACTTGCACAGTTGATGTGGCTACGGTTTTGGCAGCCGGTGATTGACAGGCTGCAAGGATGATGACTGCCAGTATTGTTGCGGAAAAGATCAAAGTCTTTTTTATCATGTCGCCCTTTCAAGTAGATGTTAACCGATCGGGTTTCAGTTCAATGGTAAGCGAGTATTTTTCATGTAATTTCGGGATCCCATGAATGATTTCATGTTTTTCTATTTAGCATAAGGGCCTATATGCTGATCGTACGCTTTTTGCAGAATGGCCTGGAAATGTTGTACCGGAGGTTCTGCACCAATCTTAAAATCAGTGGTAATTATTCCGCTAACAAGTTTGAGACTTCCATCCTTCTCTACTTCATAGGTCTCTTTACCGGCAATCAAGCCGGTTTCGCGATTAATATAAAGCGCAGTCGAAGTCCGTATACCACCTTCCTCGATTTCGTAGGAAAAGCGCCAGACTTCTGTCCCATGATAGGTAACGGCTTCTTGAATCTGCTTTTCTCCATTTTTCAATAATTCAGCAAAGTTGCCAGTAAAATCAACTTGATAGTTTTTCTCTCGAGGCCGAGAATTTTCTCCACCCGGAGTTGCATTGTTATCGGCGTTGTAAAAAGAACCATCGTAGAAAAACGCTTCTTGTTGGATTTCTCCTGTAGATGTGGTTGTCCAATTATAGGCTTCTGCCAATTTTCCATCCGCATCAAATCGATACCATTCTTCTTTTACTTCTGGGTCCCGGTATTCTTTTGTCACGTTGTCGAAATATATAATTTGATAGACATTTTTAATCCAATTAGTTGTCTTCACTTTCTGGTTAAAATCTGCAATCAATTGGTCGCAATTCCGAATGACTACGCTTGGATCCGTAAAGGAATTTCCCGATATTTCCACAGGCGTGGGAATGAGTGTAATGGCTTGTCCTGTAGGCGTTTGGGGAGGAATACCAGGCGTCAGGGTTTTGGCAGGCAGCGCGGTTGGAGTGCTCACCGACTGGCAGGCGCTGAGGAGGATTACGAAGCTTAGTATGGCTGAGAATATCAAAACCTTTTTGGATATGTTTTTCATTTGAAATCTAGCTCCCTTATTTTGGATATTACCTTTATGTAGCATGTGAAAAAGGATCCGAAAAAGATAGGGTGGGTAGAACGAAGCGAAGCTCAACCCACTTTTTATTAAGGATGTTCGGTGATATTGATCGTTACCTCAAAAGAACCATTTTCAATGATGCATTGGCCAAAACCGCTGCCTTCATAGCGGATCACATAATAGTCCTGAGGAACACCCTCTACATTGGATATGCGTCCCAGGACGATATCGGGAACACAATTCAACTTCAAATTTGCAGCAGGGAAAACCGCCTCTTTGAGAACGATAGAGAATCTTGAAGTCAGGACGAAACTATAGGTCTTGCCGCTATCACTGGCAACGATCTCTCCCGGGGAAGGCGTCCAGCCCGACCAGTCCATAGTGGGATACACCTCGGTAGGAGAGGGGATGGCAGGGTACAGGGTTGCTTCTGCAATTTCGGTATA
>JAJFTV010000177.1 GCA_021372725.1 Chloroflexota bacterium
GTTGAAAGAAAATAAAGCTGACCTTGCCAGAGCGCTCACCAATAATGGATCGCTCAACCCTGCCGAGCTGCCTGATTCACTGGATCTGATCAGCGCCCGAACTGAGTTTTACGATCATCCCAGCGCATTGCCGGTGGTGGAAAGAAGCGGCATCCGGCTGGATCTTCACCGGCGTGATTTCAGCATCAACACGCTCGCCTTGCGGCTGGACGGAAATAATTATGGCGAGTTATACGATTATTGGGGCGGCTTGAATGATCTGAAAAATGGATTTATCAGGGTGCTGCATTCCATCTCATTCGTGGATGATCCCACCCGCCTGCTCAGGGCAGTCCGTTTTGAACAACGCTTTGATTTCACCATCGAGGATCGCACGCTGCAATTGATGTCGGAAGCTCATGAACTGATGAAACAGGTTTCAGGTGACAGGATCCGGCATGAGCTGAATGCCATCCTGAATGAACCCAAAGTGATTGCCATGCTCTACCGGCTGTCCGAACTGGGTTTGCTGGAAGCCATCTCGCCCTGTCTGACGTGGAATTCGCAGATCAGCAGCGCGGTAAGCCGTGTGATTGCCGATCAACCGGATGCTTTTTGGGGATTGCCGGAAAAATTCGGCAGTTATACGCTCGACCAGATCATCATCTACCTGGCCTGGTTTTATTTTTACCCCGAAGAACAGGCTGCCGCCATCGCCAGACGTCTCAAATTATCGGGCAGTGTGATCAAGGCTATGGGGGAAATTCACAAAGCAAGAGACTTGATGGAAAGGCTGGATGACGGGAAGCCAAGCGAATACGTCAAAATTCTGCAGGGTATGCCGCCCATCAGCTTATATATTCTTTATGAGTTGAGCGACGAGACACAAACACGACAGGCTATTCGTGACTACGTATTATCCTGGCAAAAAATCAAACCGTTCGCCGACGGAAGCACACTCCGCCAGCATCAGATTTTGCCGGGCCCTGTATACCGTGATATCCTTGAAAAACTGCGTGAGGCCTGGCTAGACGGCCATATTCACACCCGTGAAGAAGAAGACAGGCTGCTTGAGGTCCTGGTTCAAGAATTGCAGGATACTGAAGGAAAGAATGCGCATTAACCTCTTTCGGCCAAAAACAAAACCTTTCCTTGAGCGCGTCATCATTCGGACACTGGTTAAAAGGGATTTGAAAGCGCTTGAATGGGATGGCGAATTTGCCCATTTTCGCCACTTGTACGCGGATTCGTACGAGAGAATGCTGCGGGGCCAGAATCTGATGTGGGTGGCCGAACTGCCCGGTACAGGCATCATCGGACAGGTATTCATCCAACTGAACTGCAGCCAGCCTGAACTGGCCGATGGACACACACGGGCTTATTTTTTCTCGTTTCGTGTACAGCCGGCCTTCCGCAATCTGGGGTTGGGAACCTTGATTATCAAAACAGTTGAGAATGATCTCAGGCAGAGAGGATATTCCATTTTGACATTAAACGTCGCCAAGGACAATCCGCGCGCCCGAAAATTGTACGAAAGACATGGTTTCAAAGTGACAGGACAGGAACCGGGTGTATGGTCGTACATTGACCACCAAGGGTTCTGGCGGCATGTGAATGAACCAGCCTGGCGGATGGAAAAAAAACTCTAAACCTTGCCAACTCTCTTCTACTTGTATTTCCAGTGATTGCATTATGATGAAGAAAATCCGGATATACCTGATCGTATTTTTACTGTTATTTTTAGCCGGATGCACCGGCACCGTCGATTCTGGCAGACCAGCGTCCCCTGCCATTTCAGCTTCCCTGTCAATGACTCCATCTGTCACATTTATGCCCACGCATACCACCACAACGATTCCCATCCCCATCGGCACTATACCACCAACCGCGACACCCGCGCTGACAGCCACAGTGACACCTTCGCTCACTCCGAGTCCCGTCTATGAAATATTGCGGGGGATGGTAAACGTTGAGCACGTGATGTGCTTCTACGGACCCTCGAAAGCTTACCTGTATAAATACGGCTTGCTGGGCGGCAGTAATCTGGAGATTCTCGGTATCATGAGAGATACCGGTTACATCCAGGTTAGGGCCATTGGCGGTGACAATCCTTGTTGGATGAACCTGGAATGGATGAACGTCAAAGGAGATGTTGAAAACCTGCAACCAATGGACTCCATGAGCCTGGATCTGCCCTGGTCACCCTATTATAGGCCGCTGGCTTCGGTAACCGCCACACGCAAGGATAACCAGGTAACCGTTTCATGGAGTCCCCTGGTTCTACGGGCGGGCGATGATTCCGAACAGGAACCCTACCTGGTGGAAACCTGGGTCTGTCAATCAGGATTAATTCGTTTCATCCCCTTTGGTGTGTATGAAACAACCCTGACTGTTGAGGATCAATCTGACTGCGGGGAAAACTCACACGGACGCGTATATGGGGTGGAAAAACACGGCTACACACTGCCGGTCAATATCCCCTGGCCCGTATCTGAATAAGCAATAGCACATAATTGTGCTCAATGCTTTGACAGAAAAGCCGAGTTCATATAGAATTGAAAGGCTATGCCTTAACGGGTGCAAATGAAGGCTTGTCCAAGTTCTTCGTTTTTGGCCGTTAAGGCATAGCGAAAACAGCCAGCTTGGAGAAGGAAACAGATATGAAAGAATATTCAACTGAGGCGATCCGAAATGTTGCATTGGTATCCCATAGTAGCGCCGGGAAAACCATGTTATCGGAAGCGTTTCTTCATTTCACCGCCGCCACCACACGGCTCGGCAAGATCGAAGATGGTACCACCATCTCCGATTATGACGATGAAGAAAAACGGCGCGGGATTTCATTATATTCATCGGTGATCCCGGTTGAATACCGCGATCATAAAATCAACCTGCTTGACACTCCCGGGTACAATGAATTTATCGGGGAAATGATCTCCGGGCTGCATATTACGGACTGTGCCATGGTGATCATCGACTCGGTGAGTGGTTTTGAAGTGGGGACTGAAATTGCCTGGCAATACTGTGACAAATTCAAGCTGCCTCGTTTTGTCCTCATCAATAAAATGGACCGCGAGAATGCCAATTTCCAGAAAGCCATGGACTCAGTCAGCAGTTATTCAACGACGCGTTTGATCCCCGTCCAGCTTCCGTGGGGCGAAAAACATAATTTTCAGGGTGTCATTGATCTGTTGACCATGAAAGCATATAAAGGCGACGGAAAGACCGTTGTCGATATCCCCGATGAGCTAAAAGCCGATGCCGATGCAGCACACATGTCGCTCGTTGAAGCAGCAGCCGAAGGTGAAGATGCTCTTCTCGAAAAATATCTGGAAACGGGTGAGCTTTCAACCGAAGAGATCCTCAAAGGTCTGAAAATTGCTGTGGTATCCGGTTCTTTCATACCGGTTTTTGTTTCTGCGGCTTCCGCCGAGATTGGTATTCAGCCCCTGCTGGATGCCATCATCGACCTGGCCCCATCACCCAAAGACGTTCCCCCGCATACCGCACAGGGCCCTGCCGGGGACGAACTGCTTGACCAGTATGATGCCGGGCCCCTTGCCGCCTATGTTTGGAAAACAACCGCTGACCCCTTCGTGGGTAAACAGACCTACTTCAGGGTCTATTCCGGTGTCGTGAAAGCTGATTCAAGGGTTTGGAACCAGGCTCATGCCGTTGAAGAGCGTGTCGGTTCCGTGTATATTCCACGCGGTAACGAGAATATCGGGATCAAGAATGTCCACAGCGGTGATATTGGAACTGTTCCAAAGCTATCAGACACCAGCACCGGCAATACGATCTGTGACCGAAGCCATCCGTTGACCATGCCGATACCGGAATACCCGCATGCCTTGTATCAGGTAGCCATCTTCCCAAAAACACAGGCTGATTCCACCAAGATCAGCCCTTCTCTGACCCGGCTCTGCGAAGAAGATATGACCCTTTCCTGGTTCAACCAGCCGGCCACCCTGCAGACGATTCTGCAAGGTATGGGCGATCAGCACATCGATGTCGCCATCCGGCGTGCCGAGGCGAAATTCCAGGTCAACCTGGTTACCGAAATCCCCAAGGTTCCCTAACAGGAAGCCATCTCCAAGGAAGCCAGCGCCATGTACCGCCATAAAAAGCAAACCGGAGGCTCGGGACAGTTTGGTGAAGTACATTTACGTATTATGCCATTGGCCGAAGGCGATTTTGAATTTGAAAACAAAATCTTTGGCGGCGCGATTTCATCCAGTTATATGTCGTCCATCGAAAAAGGAATCAGAAACGTTATGAAACTTGGCGTTATCGCCGGGTATCCCGCGGCCGGCTTCAGGGTCGAAGTATTCGATGGCAAAGAGCACCCGGTCGATTCAAAACCGATCGCCTTTGAAATTGCCGGCAGGGAAGCCTTCAAACTGGCTTTCAAAGACGCCGCCCCTGTTTTACGGGAACCGATCATGAACGTCCGCATCACGGTTCCGGAGGCAAACATGGGTGACATCCTCGGTGACCTGAACACCCGCCGGGCCCGTGTACAAGGTATGGAAACAGAACGGGGTGAATCCGTCATCTCTGCCCAGGTGCCTCTGGCCGAGATGCTCCGTTACACATCACAGCTCCGCTCCATGACCGGCGGCCGTGGCCTGTTCACCATGGAGCTGGATCATTACGAAAATGTACCGCACAACATCACCGAGCAGATTATCGCCGAAAGACAAAAAGAATTAGCCAAGGAAAAAGAGGAGTAAATTCTTTTTCTGAAATTTCTCTTTTCAATCCAGATGCTCTGGGGGCTGTCTCAAAAGTCGAATTCAAACCTTTGAGACAGCCCCGTCTTCATTAACTAGGGAATAGAAAACACACTATTCGCCACCCCGACCGCATGAAGAATCCGTCCAAAGGTACGTTTCCACAGCGAGCCCTTTTATCACCTGCTCCCAGAGATGAAGACAACCGGCTACTGTATCAGTGAATACAACTCGTAAGCATCTCCAAACAACCGCGGTTCAGGCAGCAATCCCGTCAACCTGTCCAATTCATTCCACCCCTCGGTTTCGAGTACATTTTCACTTTCACGGATCATTTCCGCCCCACTTTTGTAAAACAAAACGTGGGTGTAACCTTGTAAACGCCAGGAATTCAGGATGTTTTCAGCGCTGCCGTAAGTCCAGTAATCGTTACGCCAGCGGTCAATCCATAAATCAAAGGTGGTGTTTTTGAATGGGGCATAATACCCGCGCGCTTCCCACAGCATCAAAACCTTTGAACCTTCCGGCAGTTCCTTGAGCGAATTCACTGCCGGGAAATACCAGCCAACAGCACGGGCCACGTATTCATCCTGTGAATCCAAGCCCACAACCGCCTGGAGTGGATTGATCTCAACCATTCGGGCCAGTTCCTGAAAGGAGACAAATGCCAACGCCAACAGGATAAACGTAGAAATGAGCATCTCAATCCTTAGCACTTTCGATTTCAAACCGGCCAGGTATTCCCAGCCCAACCCAGCCGCCACCCCGGCCCAGGGTAAAAGCACAAAATACAGCCTGGTCTGCTGGAGATAATTGAAATACTGACTACCAATCAAAATAACAGCCCAGCATAAGACCAGACCGGTCAGTATAACCCTGCCGGCTGGCCGGCGGCGATAAAGCCACAATCCCGGGATAGCCAGCATCGCCAGAAGCGGCCCCAGGTCTGTCCCAAAACCGGCCGCGCTATCCCAACCGAATATGGTAGAGGTGACAGGGAAGAGTAGCCCATCAGCCAGGCCAACCGGCGATTCAGGTATATTGGCAGCCTGTAATCGTTGTTCAGAAATCAACGGCGTCGCAAAAAAATACGGGTACACCGGGCTGCCAGTCGCGATGATATTCTTAACCAGCCAGGGAGTTACCACTATCACAGTCATACCTGCTGCGATAAACAGATTACGCCACGAAATGCCGGCTTTTTTTCGGGCACCGAAAAGAAACAGAAAAACAACGATGGCTGCAATCCCGGCAGTCCATTTTGTACCGATTGCAAAACCACAAAAAATACCTGCCCAAATACTCCATTTTCCTGCATTTTCTTCGAAAACTGTCAACAATGCGGCCAGCGCAGCCCACCCCATCAGCGCCGAGAACAAATCGACATAAGCCCAACTTAAAAGACTGCGAAAAGTGGCTCCACAAATCAAAGCTACGGCCGCAATCAACCCGGCCCGAAGAACGGTCCCCTGCTGGTCTGCCTGCTCCTGAATAGTCCGGCCGGTTTGTGATTGGCAGCCTTCACAAGAACGCGAGGATAAAACCCGTCGGATGGTTCCCATGACACCCAACAAAGTCAAAAATCCCCAACCAGCGCCCATCAGCGCGCATGTTTCTGTCCGGTGAAGCAGCATCATCCATGTAAACAGCATCTCGCCCAACTGTGGATGCCCCCAATACGGGTTATCCGCGACAAATACAAAACGATGTTCGGCCAAATATTGTCGTGGAAGCTGCAAATGATAGGTCAACGCATCATATTTTATGGGCGGGGCGGCTGCCCAAATTACCTGCAATATCAGCAGGAAAAACAGGGAGATGATCAGAACGCGATCAAATTTCCGTCCCTTTTGCCAATATATTTTGAAAGAGGAAATATCCTTTAGCCAGGCAAGACAATCCTTTCTGAACAGCGCCAAACCGGAGAGCAGAACAATCCAGGCTGTAATCCGGTAATAAAGACCCAAAACTCCCAACAGCAGCCAAAGCAATGACATAACACCCAATCCTGCTACTGCCTGCAGTACGGCCTGTTCGCCGCTCCACAGCGAAGCTGTTTGCTGCATGCTGCCGGATTGTTTATCCCGCCGTAGGCCCATCAATCGCTTTCCTGTGCCACCGGCCAGGATGATGACCAAAGTCACAATCACAAGATCCAATGCGACCCTGCACAAAGCCAAAACCTGATCCAGGTCAAAAGGTTTGTGTCCCCAATAGTACAAACATAACATTCCTAAAATCCAGGCGCTGGCAAGCAGAATTATTGTAGAGGATTTTTTCATAATCGTTTCACTATAAAAAAGATGGGATTTATATTTGGAAAACCAACCCTCATAATTATAATCAGAGAAACAATGAAGTGTTAGTGGACAGTCAACGAGATTATGACGGGAAAATTCTTTGATTTTTTCCATATTTGCGCACCATATTCATCAACGTTTGCGTGACTGAACACTGGTAAATATTTAGGGTAAAATTAGTCGATCATCGATCAGTAAGATGTCATTGTCAGATTCTATATCGAAGGAAAAAGAGCGATCATGGCACAGGAGAAGTTAACCCCGCGCGGCGAAAATTATTCGGAATGGTACAACCAGGTTATCGCAAAAGCAGAATTAGCCGACTATGCACCGGTTCGCGGCTGCATGGTCGTCCGTCCGTATGGATGGGCAATGTGGGAGAATATCCAGGCAGCATTGGATCGTCGATTCAAGGAGACAGGTCATGTCAATGCTGCCTTCCCAATGTTGATCCCAAAATCTTTTTTTGAAAAAGAAAAGGAACACGTGGAGGGATTTTCCCCTGAGCTGGCCATCGTCACTATTGGCGGTGGACAGGTACTGGAAGAGCCGTTGGTTGTGCGCCCGACTTCTGAAACGATCATCGGATACATGTATTCCAAATGGATCAAATCGTACCGTGATTTGCCAGTGTTGATTAACCAATGGGCAAATGTGGTGCGGTGGGAAATGAGAACCCGCCTCTTCCTGCGTACCATGGAGTTTTACTGGCAGGAAGGCCATACTGCACACGCCACCCATGACGAAGGATATGCCGAAACCATCCAAATGTTGAACATCTATTC
>JAJFTV010000194.1 GCA_021372725.1 Chloroflexota bacterium
GTGAAATCACAACCATATAATTTCGTGAAAACCATAAGGAAAAACGGTCGGCTCCTGACAAAGTATGCCCCCGTTTAATCCGTTTCTTATAATTCTTGTCGCCTGATTTTTCAAACTGCTCTTTTCTATCTCTGGCTGCCAATAAGGACACATGCAATTCCTGCTCCGTAAATGGCCAACGTAAAATATAAGGCCCCACTTGCGCAACAGGTACATTCTCTCCAAATCGACTCTCAAGTTTGAGGTCATGTGAAATGTCTATCTCCACAATTTTATGAGGAATATCCATTTGCATTGACTTTAACCAGTCGCATACCTGTTGATATTCTTCGCTCGCAGATTTCAGGTAGAGTGTCACAACTAACATCTTCATCACCCAGTCACTAAATCAGTACCATCCGGTTTTCTTTATCAAATTCCCAGATCCACAAAAGTTCCAAAGCTGGACAGCCTTTCAAACATTCCCAGGAAAAGCAAGATCCCGACCAGGGTCATTACAATGCCCGTGCAAATTTCAATTACCCTGAGTGCCTTCCTGTGCTTCATGATCATCCGCGTAAACCAGCCCACAAATCCTGAAGCGAACAGAAAAGGAATAGCCATTCCTGCCGAATAACTGGCGAGAAGAATAGCACCATTCGCAACATTGCCCTGGTTAAGCGCGATGACCAGGATTGCTCCCAGCACGGGTCCTACACAAGGTGACCAGCCTGCAGAAAAAAAGATGCCCATCAAAAAGGATGAAAGAAAGCCTCTTTTCCGGTCAAATTCGGTTTTCGGGCGCAAATCGTATTCAAGAAATCCAATTCGCAGGATACCTGCCAAATGCAGGCCAAAGAGAATGACAATAATGCCACCGATTTTTTCAAGCAAGTCACGCGCTTCGTACAGCAGATTTCCAATTACAGAAAAGGCCAACCCTAAAGAGATGAATACAATACTGAAACCCAGAACAAACGATGCACCGTGTGAAAGTGAATGGGTAAGTGAAGAATTATCTTCTGATAAACCCCTGGAAACCGACCGGCCTGTCAGATAGCTCACGTAAACCGGCACGAGAGATAGGACGCATGGAGAGAGAAAAGAAGCCAACCCGGCAAGAAATGCCAGACCCAGTGTAATCTCCATTACTGAATTACCAATCTACACTTCCTTGACATCAACTACTGTCCCGCCAGGGCCAATGATGTTCACATCGCCAGGGAAATATTCAACTGTCGGTAATGCCCATCGGAAAATCCATTTTGCATCTTCCGGTCTGGCGTTCACACATCCATGTGAACGCGGCATTCCAAAGTCGTTGTGCCAAAATGTGGAGTGAATGGCAGCACCGTCAGGATCAAAGAGGGTAGACCAGCCAATCCCGGCCGTGTCATAGCCAACACCGGTTGATCCTCCCGCCATATGGGTGGATATCGATTTCCTCCAGGGAAGGTGCTCACCCACCGGGGTTGACCATTTATCAACCGGGTTGCCAAGATAATCGAATTTTGCACCGGTCGAAACACGGCAAAAATATACTTCCCGCCGGTCTTCATAACAGGATAAAGATTGATGGCTGAGGTCAACTACAATCCGTTTATTCTCAGCCTCGGGGTTTATGGGTAAAATTTCTTCAGTCGTAATCGGGCGGAATGCCTCCGCGGCAGCCCAATAAATATCTCCACAGTTTCCATATCTTTCATTAAGTCTGTACATAACCTGGCCCTGGCTGTTGGTATCCATGCCATCCACCCACATAACCTGGCTGTAATACAACCTGGGGTATTGAACCGACTGCAGCCAGTAGGAACATGGGGCTTTATCCAGAACAATATCCACATAAGGAACTGTGACTTCCGCCCACATGCCTGCGCCTTCCGGTGTTGCCGGCAACGATTCCAAGGGTTTATTGGGTTGATAAAATACAGGCTGAATATTTGGCAGGTAGAGATACCCCTCCGGTGTCTCCACCCAGCGCTTGTTATATACCCCCGCGGGAGCTTCACCTACTACTTCTCGCAGCCAGACGACAATGGCATCTTCATAAAGGGATTTAACCGATTCACTTTCGGCATTTGGCCGGACACGCATATTGATCATGCCACCCGTACAGTTTCTGCCTAAACGTTCCGCATCAGGCCATTCATCAGTCATCTGGAACCAGGATAATTGTGGCCTCAGACTGATTGCTCCTGCACTCAATAGTGAGTACTGAAGAAACTTGCGTCTAGAAATTTTCTTGTTTGACATATATATCTATCCGATTGGACTTTAAGTATAAATGACGATACCAGTAAGGACGACCGTGCAGTCCGGTTATGCTTTTGATCTCTGCCTCCCGAGTTCTCGTTGTACTTCACGTTCTGCAATGGCCGCACGTTTGTCATATAATTTCTTGCCTTTTGCAATGGCAATTTCCAGTTTTGCTTTACCCTCTTTGAGATAAAGCTTTGTTGGAACGATCGTAACACCTTTTAGCCGGACTTCATCCCACAATGTGCGGATTTCTTTTTTATGCAGCAGCAGCCTGCGGACTCTTTTCGGCTCATGGTTAAATCGGCTTGCTTCTTCATAAGGTGCAATATGAGCGTCAACCAGCCAGGCTTGCTTTCCATCTGTACTTACGTAGGCTTCCTCGATACTTACATTTCCAGCCCGAATCGATTTAATCTCCGTACCTTTCAGTTCAAGCCCGGCTTCAAAATGATCAAGAAGAAAGTAATTGAATTTCGCTTTACGATTTTGTGCAATGATTTTCATATTATTTGTCGAGACACAATTCCAACATATAAAATTATGTGGTTCACCGCCCCTGAATAAGGACAAACAGCATCAACAACACCCCAATTGCGGCAAAAGAAACAATAATCATTCCAATAGGAATATTATTCAAAAAACCCTGCTGTTCAGTTGTTACATAAGTGGGTATCACCAAAGGTGCCGGCTCGGTGAAAGTGGGCAGCCGGGTGGCCTCCGCCGTGACAACGAACTGTGCGGCAAGCGTTGGATCGATTGTGGAAGTCATCTGAGCAGTAGGTGTTGGGGGCGGCTCAACAATGGGTAATGACCCCGGGCTCACATTTACGAATGAAGCGTAAACCCAGGCAACTCCGCCCTCCACACCCTGATATTCCACCAATATCCAATCCCCTCCGGCCGATCGCCCTTTTGCCGGAAGTTGTTGCCCGGCCAATAGTACACCTATTTTGTCATAGAATAATCCGGGCCCGGATCTTACATTTACAAATGATTCTCCATCTGAACGTACTGTGACCATTGGGCCACTGGCTGTTCCTGTTACAGTCGGTAATGCCTGGGTTTCTACTTGACCAAGTTTCTCTGCTGTCACACGATCTGGTGTGATAATAAACACACTTGTTACAAATGTGATGAGCAGGAAAATTCCACATATCCGCAAACGCATTGAAACTCCATAAACCAGCTAATGTAAAATATTTATTGATTATAATATATAGTATGAACCAAAGGATTTATCATGGGGACATGCTTCCTTCCCAATTTGCTGAAGCATTAATTGCCCATTTCAATCGTGGCAATTTCCGTACCCAACAAATTGGCAGTGGTGAACAGGTTATTGTGCAAATTGCGACAGATGATTATCGTTCATCCGGCGGGCAAACTGCCATGAGTGTAACGCTCCGTAAGGTGGCAGACGGGGTTTCAGTTCAGATCGGCAAGCAAGCCTGGTTGGGAATTGCCGCCAGTCTTGGTACTACCGCTCTCGGGGCAATACGCAATCCTCTCAACCTTCTCAATCGTCTGGATGATCTGGCGCAGGATATCGAATCACTTCAACTTTCGGAAGAAGTACTTGCCACAATAGATCAATCTGCTAAATCTTTCAATGCGGGTCTCCAGCTTTCCGAAAAATTACGGCGCATTGTCTGTGATTATTGTGATACAGCAAACCCCGTTGGAGCCTCAAGCTGTATTGCATGCGGAGCTCCTCTCGGTAAAAGTCAACCTGCTACGTGCAGGTTTTGTGGTTACGTGATTTTACAAAGTGATTCTGTCTGCCCGAATTGTGGGGAAAAACTCACCTGAAATACTGCGAATCTATTGCTTACTTGAATCCAATGAAACAATTACGTCAATCCATCACCGTTGTGCCTGGCCTTCGTTTAGGGCACACACAAAATAATGTTGCCCTTACCGGTTGCAGTGTTATCCTTTTCCCGCCCGGTACAATATGCGGGGTCGATCAGCGAGGGGGCGCTCCCGGTACAAGGGAGACCGATTTGCTTCGCCCAATGCATTTGGTAAATGAAGTACACGCCATCCTGCTGACGGGCGGTTCAGCTTTTGGCTTGAATGCCGCCGATGGGGTAATGCGCTATCTGGAAGAAAAGGATATTGGCATCAATACCGGAGCAGGCAGGGTGCCCATTGTTCCGTCAGCCGTCATCTTTGACCTGGATATCGGAAATGGCAATATCAGGCCCGATTCGATGATGGGGTATGAGGCGTGTATCAATGCCGAATCTCAAAACAGAGATTCGATTCCTGATCATGGCAATTTTGGCGCTGGAACAGGCGCCAGAGTTGGAAACCTGCTTGGGAAAAGAACGGCCATGAAATCCGGCATTGGTTCTTCCGCCATCGAAATAAAACCCGGTTTATATGTTGCTGCACTGTTTGTGGTCAATGCCTTTGGAGATGTACTGGATAAAAATACAAATCAAATCATTGCAGGAGCAAGGTCGTTGAATTTTTCCGGGCTCAAGTTTGGTTCAGAGGAGTATTTTGCTGACACACTGCAAACAATGCGCACCTTTGCAGGCTCGCAAATAATGAAATTTGCCAGTTCTCAAAATACAGTCATCGGAGTTGTGGCAACAAATGCCAAATTCGATAAAGAAGAAATCAATAAAGTAGCACAAATGGCGCACAATGGCATCGCCCAAGTTATCCGGCCAGCGCATACCATGCTGGATGGGGATACCATTTTTGCCGCAGCGACCAATAAGAAAAAAGCCGATGTGAATCTTATTGGGGCCTACGCGGCCGAAATGACTGCTATTGCAATCAATAATGCAGTAAAATTTGCCACATCAGCCGGAGGTCTTCCATGTGCAGCCTCTGTTTCCAGCTCCCGAATGGGGGTTTATGATGATTGACCACCCGCTTCGGATATTTTCAGGATCCTCACACCCTCAGTTGGCAGCGGAAATTGCTTCATTGCTGGGCGTGGAGCTTGGCCTGTCCACCGCCGAGAAATTCCCGGATAGCGAATCGCACGTGGAGATCAATGAAGTCGTTCGTGGCCAGGATATTTTTATCATCCAGCCTTGCAGTATTCCGGTCAACGACAATTTCATGGAACTGCTTTTATTTATCGACGCATTCCGCAGAGCGAGTGCGCATACCATCAACGTCGTTATCCCTTATTTTCCGTATTCCCGCCAGGAAAGGATGGCAAAAGGGCGCGAAGCAATCAGCGCCCGTGTCATCGCAAGCATGATCGAAGCCCAAGGTGCGCGCAGGGTAATATTTGTCGATATCCATAATCCGGCAATCCAGGGTTTCTTTACCATCCCGGTGGATCCGATAAACGCCCTGCCTGTCTTTATTGACTATTTTCAAAAAAACCCCATTGAAAATGCCTCAATTGTCAGCCCGGATGTCGGCCGGACGGCCATAGCGGGAAAATACGCCGAGCGCCTAAATTTACCTCTTGTTGTGATGCATAAACGGCGGATGAGCCCGACAGAAACAAAAACAACTCATATTGTTGGTGATATTAAAGGGCATCAGCCCATCATTATCGACGATATGATCGCCAGCGGCAGTGTTTTGAGGCAACTGGATGCCTTGTATGATCAGGGGGCGGTAGGCAAGGCCTGTTTTGCAATCACGCATCCTATTTTATTGCCAAGTGCCTTGAAAACTCTTGCTCAGGATGATCGAATTGGCAAGCTTGTAGTCACCAACACAATCCCGATCCCGGTTGAAAAAATGCATCCCAAACTTGAAATTATTTCCATTGCTCCACTGTTGGCAGATATTATTCACCGAATTTACGAAGACGAATCAATAACCCCGGCTTTATATTAATAATAATTCAGGTATAATTTTTTTCATATCAATTGGTCAATAAATACAAATCAGAACCTGGAGAGAATGGATGATCAAGATTGTTGCTGATACGCTGTCCTGTATTACTGTCGAAGAAGCCCGACTATTGGATATTCCACTCCTGCCACAAATAATTATTTTCGGAGAAGAAAGTTATCGTGATGATACGGAAATAAACACTGAGACGTTTCTTTCCAAGCTAAAAAAAGCAAAAGAACTCCCAAAAACTGCCGCCCCATCACCAGCGCTTTATCAGCCAATATTCGAAAAAATCATCCAGGCTGGGGACACTCCCATGGTTATCTGCCCGACATCAGAGCTGAGCGGGACTTATCGCAGTGCTGTTGTGGCTGCCAAAGAATTTCCTGAAGTAGATATTCGAATCGTGGATACACGCACCCTGGCTTCAGGACTTGGAATGATCGTCAGATGCGCCATTCAATGGGCCAATGTAGGGTTATCTGCTGACGAGATTGAAAAAAGGGCTCTGGAAATGGCATCGCGAGAACGCTTCTATTTTATGGTGGCAACTCTTGAATACCTTCATAAGGGCGGAAGATTGGGAAACGCTCAAGCAATTGTGGGAAGTGTGCTTCAAGTGAAACCTATTTTGCAGCTAAAGAACGGGATCATAGAAAATTCCGGCAGTCAACGTACACGTAAAAGAGCCTTATCGTACCTGTGTGATCTGGTAAACAATGAATGTCCACACGGGCAAAACGCCTTTTTGAGTGTCATGCATGGCGCAGCTCCGGTTGACGCAGCAGAAATGTTGGCCCGGTTAAGATCAATCACCGGCATCCCATCCATACCTTTGTACGACCTGCCTGCCGCTATCCTTGTTCACGGTGGCCCGGGGGCATTCGGTGTCTCCTTTTTTGTTGATGGGAAAGAATAGATCATTAATCGTGTCCCTGGCTTTCAACCAACTGAGCTACCGGTTTTTTGCTTCTGCTTAATCCCCATATAAATGCCGCGACCAAAACGGCAACCACCAACCAGCCACCCACGCCCAAGTCTTGATATTTTACGATCACTGGTGCTGCGAGAAGACTGACCATATTTACCACTTTGATCATCGGGTTCAATGAGGGGCCAGCGGTATCTTTCAAAGGATCACCCACAGTATCGCCCACAACACTCGCTTTATGACGTTCAGACCCTTTACCTGTATTCAAGCTCAAATTGCGTGGTTCATCTTCAATTGATTTCTTGGCATTATCCCAAGCGCCGCCTGCATTCGACATAAATACCGCCAGCATTTGTCCGGACAGAATAACACCGGCCAGAAAACCGCCTAAAGCTTCTACGCCAAATACCAGTCCGACGATGAGTGGTGTCACGATGGAGATGGTTGCAAGTGGCAACAACTCCTTTTGTGCTGACTGTGTCGAGATACCCACAACCTGGGCATAATCCGGTTTCTTTGTGCCTTCCATAATCCCGGGGATGCGAAACTGTTTGCGAACTTCATCTACGACCTGACTTGCAGCGCGGGATACAGCACGAATTGAAAGAGAACTGAATAACCAAGGCAGTGCTCCGCCCAACAGGAAGCCGATGAAAACGGTCGTATTGGAAACGCGAATTGCGTCCATCGGGGGCATATTCATCTGTTGAAGTACACGGCTCACATCAGTAATATAGGATGCAAAAAGACTTACTGCCGCTATCACAGCCGAGGCAATGGCAACCCCCTTTGTAATAGCCTTTGTCGTATTTCCGACTGCATCCAGGTCGGCCATGATCTGTCTGGCTTTGCGGGTCTCTTCATCGTCCATATCGTGCCATGCCAACTCACCTATTCCATTTGCGTTATCGGAAATTGGCCCGTAAGAATCCATGGCGACATTATTGCCTGTATGGCTGAGCATGCCAATACCGATCATGGCTATGGCATACAATACGTAGATTGGTTCCGTTTCATTTTGATAAAGTAGCTTTGCACAGAAAAAGGATATGGCAATGATGACCAGAGCCCATACACTCGATTCCATCCCCAATGAAAGGCCTGAAAGTATTGTTGTTGCCGGGCCGGTATTGGTGGATTGAACAACCTCTTTGACAGGAGCGTTCTTTGTTGAAGTGAAATAGGATGTAAGCGGATTAAAGGCGACTGCCAGGCCTACTCCGATGGCTGTCAGCATTCCTAAACGCCAGTCACCGGCGTAAAGGATAGCCAACACGAATGCCCATAGAATTGTGTTGACGCTGGATACTTCATAAGAACGGAACATCGCCCCCTCAGCATCAGGCGTCCGCAAGAATTTAATCGGAAACCGTTCCCAAATCGGGACTGTAAAAGTGCCAATAATGGAACTGATTACCCCGATGGCACGGATAATGAGAGGGTAAACAATCCATTTCAACTCGCCTGTAATTCCGGTTAAGGTCAGTCCGAGTATCAAACCGGATACAATGGTTACTTCATAGCTCTCAAAAATGTCTGCTGCCATACCGGCGCAATCACCGACATTATCACCTACCAAATCAGCGATTACTGCGGCATTTCTGGGGTCATCTTCGGGTAGATCTTTTTCCACCTTTCCAACCAGGTCAGCGCCAACATCAGCAGCCTTTGTGTAAATACCACCACCTACGCGCATGAAAAGGGCAACCAATGTACCGCCAAAACCAAAACCTAATAGTGCATCCGGAGCCGCTTTTCCAAAGATGATAAAAATTACCGTACCACCAAGAAGACCCAATCCATCGGTGAGCATACCGGTTATGGTACCTGCATAATAAGCGATCGTCAGAGATTCATTCAAGCTTCTTCTTGCTGCCGATGCTGCACGGACGTTAGCCTGGATCGCCATCCGCATACCCAACTGGCCAACTAACATGGAAAAGCTGGCACCCAGGATAAATGCGATAGTTCGTCCGACTGCAATAATGACAGTTGTATTCTCTGGAAACTCTTCCAACGCTTCTGCTGTTGGCGGGGCTATATACACGCTAAGAAAAAGCGCCACAGTCATTAACAGCATCGCAGGCAGAATGGTTTTCAACTGCCTGTTGAGATAACTGTTTGCTCCTTCCCGGATTGCATTCCAGACCTCTTGCATTTTTTCAGTCCCCTTGTCTTTGTTTAGTACTTTTCCCCGTAAAAGCCACGCATACAAGAGACTGATGAATGCTGTGATAACGACACAAACTATGGCTATTTGTTCAAAATTATTCAATCCATGTCGGGCAAGCCCTAATAAATTCAGAGTGGTGCTCATTCTGCTCTTTCTCCTTTATAAATTTTAATTATTTTTGGCGTGTTAGATTGCATTTCCTCGTTTGGGGATTTCAAGCATTTATTTTACACTATCATTTGTTTTAAGGGAATTTACTCTGATTTGATATCCCAGGATACTCACTCTGAATAATTAAAATGTTATTAGAATATGATTAATCTATTGACTTTCACCTGTCATTTAATGTATAGTATATTTCGTCTACGGAGGATAGTTGAAGGATTGAAAATTATAACGAGCGGTACAATTTCCCCGCTCGTTATTGGCTATCAACGACTGTTTCGACTTGAAAATATATGAATAGATAGTTTAACTTCAGATGCAAGGTATTGATTTTTACTTGAAAAACGTGTATTCTGAAAAAGATAACTACTGATTGGTACTGATCGATAAAAACTGTTGAGGTATAAAGAATAACGGATGAAAGAAAGCGCAATCAAATTGAATGTGGATGAGGATGAATCATTTTCAGCAATCGCAAGATTGTTGGAAATTGGGCGACAGAAATCTTATGTCACAATTGATGACATTCTTCACTTCTTTCCAGATGCAGAACAAGATGTAAGCCAACTTGAGGAGACATTTGCGGCTTTAATGAGCGCAGGCATTCCTTATTATGAGGATGCCCCCAATATAGAACCGGGAATAGAAAGTCTTGACCTGGATGAGGAAGAAGAGGAAACCAGTGATGCGTCCCAGGAATATTTTCTCGACGACCTGGCAAATATCGATACGGATGACACAATTGGTTTATATCTGAAAGAAGTAAGTCGCGTGCCTCTTCTGACAGCAGAGGAGGAAGTAAATCTTGCCCAGCGGATCGAAAGAGGTCGAATGGCAAGAGAAGAACTTGCCAAAGGCCGGGTATCGACCCGTAGACGCATGGAGCTTCGCCACTTGATTGAAGATGGCTGGGCAGCCCGTGAACATTTGATCACTGCTAATTCGCGTTTGGTCATCAGTGTTGCAAAAAAATACATGGGGCGTGGCGTTCCTTTCCTTGATCTGATCCAGGAAGGTAATATTGGTTTGATCCGCGCAACGAAAAAATTCGACTACCGCAGAGGCCATAAATTTAGTACCTATGCGACATGGTGGATTCGCCAGGCGGTCACGCGCGCGATTGCCGACCAGGGGCGTACCATCCGCGTGCCTGTTCATATGGGAGACCAGATCAATAAACTGCTTCGCATCCAGCACCAGCTCACCCAGAGGCTAGGCCGCGACCCGGCTGTTGAAGAACTGGCCGAATCCCTTGACGTCACACCGAAAAAAGTCGAAAATATGATCCAGGTTGCCAGACGACCATTATCGTTGGAAACACCTACTGATGATGAAGAGGATTCTGTCCTGGGTGATTTTATTGAAGATGACGAAGCTCCACCCCCTGATGATACCGCCACCTACAACCTGCTGCGAGAGCATCTAACAGAAGTACTAAATGGGCTACCGCCCCGTGAAGTTAGAATTCTTCAATTACGCTATGGGCTCCTGGATGGTCAGGCTTATACACTTGAAGAAGTTGGTCGAAAAATGGGTGTCACCCGTGAACGTGTTCGCCAAATTGAGGCCCAGGCCTTAAGTCGGCTTCGTCACCCATCCATTCGCAGAAAACTGAGAGATTACCTGGGTGATTAACTGTCACTTTTACAAAACCAGGTTATATAATCTAAAAACTGCCGGGTAAAACCGGCAGTTTTTTGTTGCTGCACTCCTTGCATAATTCTTTAATCTATTGCATACTTGAAGGCAGCAGGAGGTTTACCCATGACGAGTATTTCATTAAGAGAGTATGTCCACAATATTGAAAATCTGACTGCCAAGGGTAAGGCTGCCTACGCAGAACAACATTGCAAGCATGTCCTGTACCACTTTCCAAAGCATGTTGAAGTTTACCGCTTGTTGGGTAAATCCTGTTTGGATCTTGAAAAAGCAGATGAAGCAGGTGACATTTTTCAGCGAGTCTTGTCCGTCATTCCAGATGATTTTGTTTCCCTGGTAGGATTGGGAATTATTAAGGAAGATCAAGAGGATCTTGATTCCTCCATCTGGTATATGGAAAGGGCAAGCGAGGTTGACCCGTCCAACACCGATATTCGGTCAGAAATTCAGCGTATCTATTTTAAACGCGACGGCATCTTTCCAATGCGGGTCAGAATATCATACGGTTCGCTCCTCCGCATGTATCTAAAGAGTGAGCTTTTCAGTCAGGCAATTTCAAAAACACGTTCGGCTCTTGCAGAAGAACCTCATCGCATCGATCTGCAGCTTATACTGGCAAGGGCATATTATCAATCCGGCAGAAAAATGGAAGCCGCTGAAACATGCATACAGATTGTCAATCAACTTCCCTTCTGTCTGGAAGCAAACAAGATACTTTTTATCATTTGCTCCTCAATGAACCGAACGGTTGAATCACGCATTTTTCAACAGCGAATCAATGAAATAGAACCCTATTCGGCCTACATTTCGAAAACTTATCCATCTCCTGCCCAGGTTCCTGATGAAACCATAACGCTTGAGAGGCTCGATGTGCCGTTGCTGGAAAATGAGCTCTACCTTCCGACGGACGAGGAGCCAGCCGCCGAGTTAATTAAGATCCTTTCATCACCGATTTCTTCTTTGAATTTCCAGAGTTCAACCGACGATCAAAAAACACCGATTCGATTTAGCATTGAATCAAATCAGGAAAATCCCGGCTCTCCAGAAAACAACCTGCCTGACTGGCTCAAGAATTTCTCTCCTCATACTGAA
>JAJFTV010000032.1 GCA_021372725.1 Chloroflexota bacterium
TGATGCCTTCTTCGGCAGATTTTGCACGCCTGGCGCCTTCAAAAGAAAACGGACGGGTGACCACGCCGATGGTAAGGGCGCCCACCTCTCGGGCGATCTGGGCGATGATGGGTGCAGCGCCTGTTCCGGTTCCGCCTCCAAGACCGGCGGTCACGAAAACCATGTCGCTGCCTTTCAATACTTCGTACAACTCATCACTGGATTCTTCAGCGGCTTTGCGACCGATCTCGGGATTTCCCCCCGCACCCAGTCCGCGGGTGGTTTTGTCGCCGATCCGAACACGCGTGACTGCTTTTGAAAGCAGCAGCGCCTGGGCATCGGTGTTGACTGTGATGAATTCAATTCCCTGAAGTCCTTCATCGATCATGCGGTTCACTGCGTTGCAGCCACCGCCGCCAACACCAACAACCTTTATACGTGCGAATGATTCTGATTGAAACTGATTTGAGTAATCCATTTTGCTCTCCTCTTCATCGATAATAAAAATAGACGATTTATGGCAGTAATCGTTTTACCCAGTTCATGACTGAACTCAAACGGCTGCTCTCAACATATTCTCTTTCGGAATAAACAATGCCAGGGACTATCGTTTCATTCATCATGACAGCCCATTGCAGGAGGCCGATACTCGTTGAATAGGCGGGGGAGTGTAATTGATCCACCAAACCAACCAGGTTTTCAGGTTTGGCAATACGAGTTGCCAGGCCGGTCACTTCGCTTGCCACTTTGGAAATCTCGGGCAGGTTGCTGGTTCCCCCAGTCAATACCAGACCTGCCGGCAGGAGCCCGTCATAACCCGATCGTTTGATCTCCTGGACGATCAGCTCAAAAATCTCTTCGACACGGGCTTCAATCACATGAGCCAGGTCACTTCGGCTGATCCGGGCCGGTTCTTCACGGCTGAATGATCGGACGGTGACCATTTCATCATCCTTTACAGATTTTTTGGAAGCAATTCCATATTGTTTTTTTACAGTCTCTGCCTGTGAAATGGGTAAACGGAGGCCATGTGCAATATCGGATGTAATCAGGTCGCCACCGATGGGAATTACAATGGTATGCCAGATATCTCCATCAATATAGATTGCCATGTCGGTGGTACCGCTGCCGATGTCACAGACTGCCGCGCCCATTTGGCGCTCATTTTCACTCAATACTGCTTCGCCTGCCGCAAGGGGGCTTAACACAAATTGTGAGACGGTAACACCTGCCTGTTCGACACATTTCCGAATGTTTTCAACTGTTCCTGCCGCTGCGGTGATAATATGCGCCTCAACTTCAAGCCGGTAGCCATGCATGCCCACCGGCATGCGGATACCTTCCTGTCCATCGACTGTAAAACCACGCTGGATGACATGGATGACTTCCTGGTTGTGTGGAATGGCGATGGCTCTGGCAGCTTCGATGGCTCGTGTAAAATCATTCGTTTCGATGATGCCGTGGGAAATTCCCACCACACCTCTGCTGTTAAAAGAAGTGACATGATTACCGGCCAGGCTTACCAGAGCGCTGTTTATTTCCAGCCCGGAGGTACGCTGTGCTTTTTCGACAGAACGGCTGATGGATTGCGAGGCAGAGTTTATGTCAATGATTCCACCCTTGCGGATGCCTGCCGAAGGTTCGATGCCAACGCCCAGAATACGCAAACGGTTGGAACCCTCAACCCGTGCTACCAGGGTACATATTTTTGTTGTACCAATATCAATTCCAACAACAATCGATTCTTCCATGCGTATCACTTCTCCAGACGGTAAAAAGGTGCCTGAGTATATGCCACACTAATGGTGTTTATCTTGATACCTTTATCCATAACGTATGATTTGATTGCCTCGTACAATAATAATTTTTGATCCAATTCATCGAGATCGTGACCAAAATAAATGTTCCAATCCCGTTTTTCATCATTCCATCCAAAACCACTTTTAGGATTGTAGGATAACCAGGTGATTTCGGGTCTTCTTTCGTGCAGTTCAAGGATTTGCCGGACAAGTTGTGGATCGACCGGTCCGTCCTTCATTAAGATTTCATCATCGCTTTGCAGGTGACCAAGTTCCCGTGCAATTTGAATTTCTCTATCCGTCATTTGTACCTGGATACGAGGTGGAGCCTCGGAAGACTTTACAGTGAATAAATTATCCACCTCTCCCCGCGGCGTGAAAACATTACCTTCACTGTCAACCCATAAGGTCAGAGCATCATATTTCCAGGCCAGAACCGGACTGCGTTCGCTTAAATGAATATTTACAACGGCTGGAAAGACAATCTCCACATTGATGTCGTAAAACTCAGGGAAACTGGTTTCAATTTCAGCCTGAATTTCCTGGGGATCCAGCATAAAGGCAGGTGTTCCGTTTAGATTGAGAATGCTGGCAATATCCGCTGCGTTGACACGTTGTAACCCGTTGATGGACAAGGCCGACACGTCAAAGACATCCGTAACAGCAATCAGGATAAATAAGGCGGCCAGTGTCAATGCGATGAAGCCGGAAACCAGTCGCCACCCCGGGTGAAGAATAGGCAGGCCAGGAATGACCACCTCGCTGCCATTTTGCAGGGGGACGGCAACCTTGCGCTTTACCTGTGTTCTGGTTCGCTGTACAACGGGTGTACCTACCAGGCCCTGGCGAACAAATATCGGTGTATCGCGTACAACAGCCATATCCTGTGTACGCTGTCTTTTTTGCACGCCATTATTGACGGTTTCACCTGCGCGGCGTTTCCGGATTTCCTCTGCCCGGTTCAATCTTTCCTTTCGTGCCACTGCCATATTATTCTTCGTTCCAATCTCCAAGCAATTCAACTTCGAGTTCCAGTTGAACTCCAAATTTGGCTGCGACGGTTTCTCTGGTTAACCTGATCAGACTCATAAAATCGTCCGCAGTCCCGTTACCGTTATTGATGAAAAAATTGCCATGCTTTTGGCTAATTTCAACATCTCCTCTCCGTGAACCTTTTAATCCTGCTTCTTCGATTAAGCGGCCGGCATATTCTCCTGCCGGATTTTTGAACATGGAGCCTGTGCAAGCTCCAGGCGGCTGCTGGGTTTTGCGTCTGCTTTTTAATGTTTTTATTAAATCAGAAATAGTCTGATGATCCCCGTGTTCAACCTTTAGTTCGGCTGAAAGGATCACAACCTCGTTGCCCGGCTGACGCTTCAGAATACTGGAGCGGTATTGATACTCCAAATCACAACCAGTCCATTTTGTTCTCCCCTTTGAAATATGCAAGATGTTTGCCAGAATCAAATTTTGGCTGATTTCACTTCCGAAAGCTCCTGCATTTCCATAGAGAGCACCGCCCAAAGTACCCGGCAGACCGGTTGCCCACTCCAGTCCGCTTAAACTCGCTTTTCCTGCACGTTCAACGATGGTATTGATTAAAGCGCCGGATTCAGCCCAAATATAGGGCTGGTCTTCCTGCTCATGCAGGGTAATGGCACGAGCCTGGTTAATGATGACCAGGCCGCGCAAGCCTTTTTCGCTGACCAGCACATTCGAGGCACTGCCAAGCAGGGTGAAGGGGATCTTGAGATCCCAAAGAGATGCAACATCTTTTTCCAACTGGCTGGCGCTCTTGCTGATTACCAGGAATTCAACCGGGCCGCCCACTTTTGCAGTACTGAACCGGCTCATTTTTACGTTCCGTTGAAGACGGTTCCCGAACAAAGTACGCAGTGTATCGACGGAAGGGTTCGGGCTGACGGGTTTCATTGCCAGGTGATTGACCTTGCTTGTTGCAGATTTTCCTCCGGCTTGCCTGCCATCCCGATTGAGGGCATCCACGGTGATTTTTGTTGCCCTGGACATGAGCTTTGGAATAATCGAATTTGCATCACCGGCTGAAAGAACGATGAGCACGTCACCAGTTTGGAGGTGGGCAGCCAGATAATTTTCTGCCTGTTTCAAATCCGGGGTAAAGACGCCATTTCCCTTTGTGAAACGTGGTATGAATTTGACTGCTGAAAAATCTCCTTGTTTTTCCCTGGCAGCGTACACCTCAGTAATTAGAATTTGGTCTGCATCACCAAAGGCGTTGGCGAAATCATCAAAAAAGGTTTGGGTTCTTGAGAACGTGTGGGGCTGCCAGACAGCCCAAATCCGCCGGCCGGGGAAGGTGGCCCGAGCTGCCTGCAAGGTGGAACGAATTTTTGCCGGATGATGTGCGTAGTCATCGATGAACGTGATCCCATTCACCGTTCCCATATTTTCAAACCGGCGTTCGATACCTGTGAATTTTTCAAGGTGTTTGGCTGATTCCTGGGCCGACAGTCCCAACAAGTCAACTACGGCAAGTGCAGCCAATGCATTCAAAGCGTTATGCTCACCCGGAATACAAAGATGGGTATTGAGAGCTGCAATGGGGTGCTGATCAATACGTTTGATCAGGTTCAGATGATAACAACCGCCGGGTTGGAGGCTCACGTTTTGCAGTTCGTAATCGTTATCCTGATCAAACCCATAGGTATATTTATTATTCTTTGTTTGTTGGAAACCGTCCAGTTTTTCCGGTACCGATTGGCCTACCAACAGTTTTCCATCGGGGAGGAGTTTTTCAATAAAGCCGTTGAATGCGGCATAATAATCTGATGGATCAGGGAACATATCAGGGTGATCGTGTTCAACATTGGTAATCACTGCCACCGCAGGATGCAGCCCATGAAACATCCGGTCATATTCATCCGCTTCGATAACGAAATATTCGCTTTTCCCATAATGTGAATTCGTCCCCAGATTTTTGGAGATTCCCCCGATCAAATACCCCGGATCGAGATTCAGACAGGTCAGCAACCAGGCGATCATGGCCGTGGTGGTAGTTTTACCTGCCGTACCGGCCACTGCAATAACCCTTTTCCCTTTCAGAAAATCCTCAAGGAAAGCTGCCCTTTTTTGAACAGGAATACCAAGCTGGCGTGCAGCGATGATTTCAGGGTTGTCATCGGGTATGGCAGAGGAACAGATCACAAGGTCGAATCCTTTTACCTGTTCGGCCCGATGGCCAATAAAAATTCGGACACCTTCACTGGATAATGCCTGGGTGACTGGCGAGGCATATTGGTCAGATCCAGCTACCTCGTAACTGCTTTCAAGCAGCAGCCGGGCGATGGCTGACAATCCGCTTCCACCAATGCCAATCAGGAAAATCTTTTTCATTAGATAAACACCACCAGCAGAAATGCAAATGCAATGGCTACGGCAAAATAGATAACCGGCGTCCCCATCCAGTTGGGGGGTAGCAGGGGGAGAATCTTCTGGGCTACTTCGTACGTACTGGTTCCTTCAAGAGGAGCGACAATGGATGTAAACCGGTATTTGGAGGCATCCAGGAAAAACCAAAGACTGCCCCAAAGCAAATAAGAATTGATTGCGCCCAGAAAGAGACCCAATAATGAATCCTGGAAATGATTACGCATGAATCGCGTGTTCCCGGCCAATCTTGGCAGGTTGGGGGTTTGATAACCGAAGAATGCCAGCAGGCTGATGATACCTATCCTCAACCAAAAAATGGAAGATCCATCTTCAACCACAAGATTATCCCTGACAAAGGGGACATACGTTTCGAGTGCGTTGATGACAAATAATCCAAGTATGGCAGAAAAAGTTACCAGTATTTCTTTAGCCCAGCCTCGCAAGGCGCCAATCACCGCAAAAAGAACCATCAATGCCCAGAAAAGAGTGTCCAGACCGATCATGTATGCCTTCCTTTCGGGGTCATGGCAGATTCTTGTACAATTTCCTCGATCTGCCGAGCGATATATTGGGCTGCTGATGGATTTGACAATGAATTCATGGCGTTTGCCATTTTCAGAAGCCTTTCCGGGTGATCGAACAGATCGAATAAAATATTGGTTAGTGAACTCCGCATGTCTGCATCCTGCAAAACGATTGCTGCGCCGTGATTTTCGAGATAGCCGGCGTTTACCTGTTGGTACCGCCAGGCGTACGGATAAGGCACCAGGATGGCTGGCAGACCGAACAAAGGAAATTCTCCCAATACGGCAGCTCCGGCCCTTGAAATAACCAGGTCAGAAGCCGAAAATGCGGCACTCAAATCTTCCGCATGCAAAAACGGATACGGGTGATATGAGCTGCTCTCTTCGCCCGGCAGTTTATTGCTCTCGGCCTGGTTTTCTTCCCGATTTTGCTCACCGTAAAGGTGAATGATCTGAAAACGTTTGAGCAGTTCAGGGAGTTGTGGGTAAAGAGCCCTGTTCATGGATTGGGCACCCTGACTTCCACCCACTACCATCACGACGCGTTTATCCTGTGTTAGATTAAATTTTTGTCTGACTTCGATTTGCTCTCTTTCGATTAGCTCTGAACGGGTAGGGTATCCTGTGACAATCACTTTCGACTGCTGGTTAAAAAAGCGCAATGAATCAGCGGTTGTCACAGCGATTTTGGACGCAAACCTGGAAATGAGTTTGATTGCCAGACCGGGTTCAATATCAGGTACGAATAACAGACTGGGGGTCTTTCTGCCGGCGATTGCTACCGGAATGGAGACATACCCGCCGGTGAGGAGCAGACCATCCGGGTGGAACTCTTTGATAATCCTGCGGGCTGCCTGCAAACCTTTGAAAAGCCGCAGGATATTTCCCGGCAGGGCTTTAATCCCCACACCATGCAATCCGGCCGACGGAATACCCGTAAACCGGTAGCCGGCGCGTTGGACAAGGCTGGCTTCCATACCTCTCTCGCTTCCTACCCAGAGGATCTCGTTGTCATTTGATTTGAGCGCTTGAAGAATGGCTATGGCTGGATAAATTCCGCCGCCTGTTCCTCCGGCTCCGACGATAAGCCGCAATTTTTTCACTCCTCTCATCGACAGGAACATCGACACCCTGTCTCGAAATATTGAGCAGTATTCCGACTGCTGCAAGGGTACTGATCAGATTGGACCCTCCGGTGCTGATCAAAGGCAGAGGATTTCCGGCAAACGGCAAGAGATTGACCATCACGCATATATTGAGCAACGCTTCAAATGTGATCCAGAAAGTGATACCGCCGGCAAGCAGCTTGCCCAACTTGTCGGGGGCATGATGTGCAATACGAACTCCTCTCCACCATAAAAGAATATACATGGCCAACACGCCAATCGCGCCGACCAGGCCAAATTCTTCTGCAATGACGGAATAAATACTGTCCGTCCAGGCCACAGGTAGACCGATCACCTTGATGGTGCCTTTCCCCAGCCCCTTGCCAAATAAACCACCTTCAACAATTGCGCGAAACGAGTACTGAATATGATCGGATGCAGTGCTGATATCCTGCAAACCGTTCCAGTAATCCGTTACACGGGTTCGACCGTTTTCGCTGATACCGATCACAATCGCACCAGCAAGAAGAATAACAATCACCAGGAGTGCAATTTGGCGCAGGTCTGAATCTGCCATGAAAAATAGTACTCCGCCTAATACGACGATGCTGATTGCGGCGCTGATATCCGGTTGAACAGCGATCAGGCCGCCCACAAAACCAATAATCAACGCCAGTGGTAGCAGGCCGAAGGAGATTCGTTTAAGATTATCCCGCTTGGAATTCAGCCAGACAGAAAGGTAGATGACGATCCCAATCTTGGCCAACTCGGAAGGCTGTACCGAGCGGCCGAAAATAGTGCCACGTGTATCCAGATCACCGGATGGGAAAACCAGTACTGCAATCAATGTGATGCAGGTGATAACCATGATGGGGATGGCCAGATATTTATAAAAGTGATAGTCAATAAACAGGCACACAGTTCCAATTGCGAGACCGGCCACTGCCCACATTAATTGCCTTTTTGCAGCATCCCCTGTCGAATCATAACGCAGAATGGAGAAGCTCCAACTTGAGGAATAAACCATGATCAAGCCAAATACCAGCAGGGCGAGCACGACGGCTACCAATACGAGGTCCACCCTCATGGAGTTTCGCAAGTTCTTTTTAAGTCGCCTGACGGCTGCCGGCTGCGTCTTGGTTATAGTTTGTTCACCCATTCTTTAAACCGTTCTCCGCGTTCTTCAAAATTGTTAAATTCATCAAAGCTGGTTCCGCCTGGCGCCAAAAGGACAACATCACCTGGCTTTGCAAGTTGAGCGGCACGCTCCACAGCCTGTGCAAGCGTATCGCACCGGTCGATAGTCACAGGTTTTCTTTCCGGGCGTACTTGACCCACCGCATTGAGTACCAGATCGGCAGCCTCGCCGAAGGCGATTACATGATCGACGCTTGCATGAACCTGTTCGGCCAGTTTGTTCCAGGGAAGATGTTTATCGCGGCCTCCCAATAGCACAATTAATGGTTCGGTAAACGATCGTATTGCGGCCATCGATCCATCAGGTGTTGTTGCTTTGGAGTCGTTGTACCAGGCAGCACCCTTGTAATTGCGTACAAACTCAAGTCGGTGTGGAACGCCTTTGAAACCGCGGATACCATCCTGAATTGCGCTGTGTGGAAAACCTGCTGCCTGGGCAGTGGCACAGGCGGCCAGAACATTCAACAGGTTATGTTCTCCACGCAGTTCGACTTCATTGACGGGCAATATTTCCGTCTCCCGCGATCCGTCAAATAAAGTAATGTCATTGTCATGGATGTATGCACCTGGAATATGTTCCACCGGTGTCAATCCAAATGCAGCCAGATTTCCGGGTACTTCGTTTCGTAATTTCCATGCCCGCAGGTCATCGCTGCCAAGAATTGTCCAGTCATCCGGTTTCTGGAACTGGTATATGCGGGATTTTATTTCCGTATATTTTTTCATTGTTCCATGCCGG
>JAJFTV010000050.1 GCA_021372725.1 Chloroflexota bacterium
CAAGAGGCCGGAGGTTCAAATCCTCTCGCCCCGACATGGATTTACAAAGGATTTCTGTAAACCGTCTCATGAAACGTAATTTTGCACTCAATCGATTGACTTCAGAGTAAAATAACTATTGTAAATTGACCATTCAAACGAAACCAGTTTGGATTCGAAATTTACCTGCCATTCAATTCGAATTACAATTACATAATCCCATAAAAAGGATTTCCAATATGAATAAGCGACTCAGTTGGACCGAACTCACATTGAAACTGAAGAATCCATTTACAGTATCCTACGGCAGCTCGACCACACGTCCAGCCTTCTGGATCCGTCTGGAAAATGATGAGGGATGGGGTGAAGGAACAATCCCTTTTTATTATGGGATCGATTTTAAAACAATGACTGATTATTGGGATATCGCCGCAGAAAAGCAGGAGCCATTTCCCGAAACGATTGATTCCATTCAGGATTGGATTGATCACAGCGCGCCGAAACCGGCCCAAACGGCCCTGGATATCGCTTTCCATGACCGGATCGGAAAAATCCAAAAGAAACCGATTTATGAACTTTTGGGCGTACCCAAACCGGAACCGATGATCACTACCTATACCATCAGCATCGATACTCCGGAAGAAATGGCCCGCATGGCAGAAAGTATCCGGGACTATCCTTTTCTTAAAATCAAGCTGGGAGCTCCCGGCCAGGAAGACTTGGATGAAGCCAGGTTGGGAGCTATTCGAAAAGTACGCCCGGATGCCCGGCTGCGGATTGATGCAAATGCCGGCTGGAAATCCGAAGATGCAATTAAACTCGTAAAACGGTTGAAAAAATTTGATTTGGAATTGATCGAGCAACCAACTGCAAAAGATGATTTTGAAGGGATGGGACTGGTTCAATCCGAAACAGATATTCCCATTGTCGCGGATGAATCTGTCCAGACGATGGAGGATATCGATCGCCTTCACGCAGCCGGTGTTCGCGGGATCAATCTAAAATTGATGAAGTGCGGCGGATTGACAAAAGGGACCGCCATGTTAAGGCGGGCAAAATCTTACGGAATGAAAGTTATGCTTGGATGCATGGTAGAAACATCCGTCGGGGTCGGAGCAATGACTCATCTAATGGGGCTTGCGGACTGGATCGATTTGGATACACCGATACTAATTTCGAATGATCCGTTTGAGGGGCTCAGATATACCGAAAATGCAACCTTAATCCCACCGGAAGGCGCGGGGATTGGCCTTCAATTGAAACCAAATTTTACCGAATAGACGTATGGAGCAAAGGATGAACGAAAAAATAACATCTGCCAGCGAATGGCTGCAATCGAAATTCGAGGGCTGGCGGTATCAGAAAGGCGTCCGTAAAACGTTGACTGAATTTGCTGCCTATATTGGTATTACAGAAGAAAGACTGCTGGCCTTTTTGGATGGCAGCGAATTGCCGAAAGGCGCCAACTTGGCCAAGCTGGGCGGTACCCTGGGTTTTGAAATCTATGAATTGATGGGAATTAAAACAAGCCTCATACTGGATACCCTGCCGCCCTTGTTCAGAGTGCGGTTTGCCTCGGCATTTACCGAATATTATGAAACCATTACCGCCCAGTCGTTGGAGATCGATTCCCCCGAAGCCCAGGCTACTTTGAATGAAATGATGAAGAAATACCAGCTTACGGAAGTTTTTTCGAAGTAATGGGGTGTTCAGCGGATGGGTGATGTTTGATCCAGATAGATGAAGATGTTATCACCCACGATTAATTTTCCACCGTTATAATCAACCTATGGTAAAAAAGCTGTCTCGACGTAAATTCCTGCAACTTGGCGGGTTTTCATTGGCCGGGCTCGCTCTCCAGCCTTATATCGATAGCATTACGGATCACTTGAGCGAAAAAACCGGCCGGATGATTCGTATTGCCCGTGATTCTCTCAGCGTTTACAAACAACCATCCGATGAAAGCGAAATTCTCTACACGCGCTACAGGGATGAGCTGGTCAATGTTTATTACAGCGTGGTGTCTGAATATGGGCCGGGCTATAATCCGGTCTGGTATCGTGTCTGGGGAGGGTACATTCATTCCGGCTACACGGTTGAGGTTCAAACCAAACTGAACCCCATCCTGTACAGCTTCCCGGAGACTGGTTTGTTAACCGAAATTACGGTTCCGTATACGCAAGCCTGGTACTACAGCACCCTTGACGGCTGGCGCCCCGTCTACCGGTTGTATTATGGCTCCGCCCATTGGGTGAGAGACATCGATGAGGGCCCGGATGGTGAGCCCTGGTATAAAATTGAAGATGAAGCCGCCAGCAGCTATGTATATTTTGTACCGGCTCAGCATTTGCGGGCTGTACCCGATGACGAGCTCACCCCTATTTCACCGGATGTTCCGGCAGAGCAAAAGTATATCGTCGTTTCCATCGCCGAACAGAGCCTGACTGCCTATGAAGGCAGCAATATAGTAATGAGAACCACGATCTCTTCCGGCATTCCACGGATGAATCTTCCCGGGATGATACCCACCGACACCCCGACAGGTGACGATTTTCACGTCTCATCCAAGATGCCTTCCAAACACATGGGAAACGGCCAGTTGTGGCCGGAGAATGTGGATACCTACGGCAACCCGCTCTATGATTATGAGTTACCGGGAGTGCCCTGGACAACCTTTTTTGAACCTGAAACCGGTGTCGCTTTTCACGGCACTTACTGGCACACCAATTTTGGCATGACCATGAGCCACGGTTGTGTCAACATGCGCATCGATGAAGCCAAATGGATCTTCCGTTGGACAACGCCTGTCTGGCACTCTGGCGTATGGGAAGAACGCGGCTGGGGAACGCGGGTGATCGTCAAGTAAGCGTTTCTAATCGACGAATTGCCTGAAAACCACATTACTGAGAAATCTGGCATGCCTGGTTAATCTCAGTGCATCCGTGCCACCCCGGTTTTCTTCCAGCAGTTGCAGATGGATCAGTTCTTCGATTTCCTTGCCGAAAATAGAGTGCATTTCCTCTCCAAAACGGGCATAAAACCGGCTGGCGGATACTCCCTGCCTGAGACGCAGACCCAGCAGCATCGTTTCCTGCATTTCACGGTGCTTGTCTATTGTCACGGCCGTTTTGAGGGCTGGCCCGCGTGGAAATTCACCTGTATTCCCTAAAAAACATCGTTCGCTATACGCTTTGATCCGAGACAGGTTTTCTGTTCGCACGCCTTCAGCAGATCCATGCGCACCCGCGCCAAAACCCAGGTATGGCAGGTTAAGCCAATACTGCAAGTTGTGGCGGCTGCGTAAATCCCTGCCTGAGGGATCAATCCGTACCCAATTGGATATCTCATACTGCTCAAAACCAGCCTGGTTCAGTTCATCCGTTGCCAGTTCGTACATATCTGCCATCAAATCGTCATCCTGGGCAGGCAATTCACCATTTTGAATTTGGCGGAACATGGGAACATTCGATTCCAAAGTAAGCGCATACAGCGATAAATGTTCAGCATAAAGATCCAAGGCGGCATGCAGATTGTGCCGCCATTGATCCAATGTCTGGCCGGGCAGCCCGTAGATTAAATCCAGACTGAGGTTATCGAAACCGGCCGTACGTGCCCAGGCTACACTTTGATGGACATCCTCAACCAGATGGATTCTGCCGAGTATTTTCAACTCCTGATTGGATCCGGATTGCATGCCAATGCTCAAGCGGTTGATGCCCATTCTGCGGATTTCCTTGAGATAATCCGGCGACAAAGTACCCGGATTGGCTTCCAGTGTGACTTCTGTGTCATGGGTGAATTGGAAATTCGCCTTCAGGCAAGCCAATACTTTTTTCAACTCATCAGCAGGTATCAACGAGGGAGTTCCTCCACCCAGGTAAACGGAATGGACAGAAATATACTCCTTGTGCGAATGCGCCACCGTCTGAATTTCCAGGCACAGCGCGTCAATATAACGCGGTAATCGGTTGAGCACACCTGCATACGTGTTAAAATCACAATAATTACAGCGCCGTTTACAAAAAGGGAAATGCAGATATATGCTATATGGTTCTTCCATGCTGCAATTGTACTTGACGGAAGCGAAACAATGCGTATGGTATAATCTCAAATTGCTTCACATCAAACAGCAAGTGAATAAATTATGAGTGATAAACAAACAATTTTTAAAACCTGTCCCACCTGCGGCACGCGCCTGAATGAAAACGCCACGCGCTGCATGGTTTGCGGAAGAAATTTTTCTCAAACGAGTGACAGCACAGATCAGAAAATCAAGGGGACCCGCCTTCCCAGTGTTACATTGAGTTTGCCAATCGCACTGCTGCTAATCCTTGTCTTTGTTGTCATCGGAGCAGCCGTTGTTTTCCTGATGCTGCAATCCAATAACCAGATTGTGGAACCGACCGTAACGCCGACTGTCACTCAAACGCCAACTGTCACCTTCACACCCACCGCCAGCCTGACCCCCACCCTGGCACCCACGTGGACACCATTACCCCCCATCTCGTATACCGTCAAGAGTGGGGATTTGTGCAGCGGCATTGCTGCCGTCTTCAATATTTCCATCAACACGATCATCCTGGAAAATAATCTCTCGACCGATTGTTTTATTTATCCGGGGCTGGTCTTGTCTCTTCCTCAACCCACTGCCACACCATCACCGCTGCCTACCTCCACGCTAAGCGAACTTGAGTCAACAGACGATGCCTGCGACAAACTGGATTACACTGTCCAGGAGGGTGATACTCTGAGCAGCATTTCGTACAACTACAATATCAGTGTTACCGTCATCAAGGAATACAACGGTCTTACCTCCGATATCGTCTATGAAGGTATGCCGCTGGTGTTGCCGTTATGCCAGCGCAATCCCACCGAGGGGCCTTCACCCACCGCAACCTTGCCACCTCCTTATCCGGCTGCCAATCTCTTGCAGCCCCCGGATGGCCAGGTATTTATCGCTGCCAATGAGACCATCACGCTGCAATGGGCTGCCGTAGGCACCTTGCGTGAGAATGAGGCTTATGCGGTGACCGTCGAGGATATCACTGATGAAACAGGCCGCAAGATCACCGAATATGTGACCGATACCAAATTCATCATCCCATCCAGCTTCAGGCCGGTGGATGACTCACCGCATATCCTGCGCTGGTCGATCATGCCGGTACGCCAAACCGGAAGCACATCCGATGGTCAGGCAGTCTGGGAATCAGCCGGTGAACGGAGTGCAGGCCGGGTATTCAGTTGGTGGGGCAGCCAAATCATCACGCCAACACCATAGTGAAACAAAAAAATCCCTTCTTCGGAAGGGATTTTGAATTTTGATACGAAAATGGATCATCAATGGGAATGCCAAAGGAGCTGTCTACTTTTGAAACAGCTCCAAATTATTTCAGAGTCATCCCTGTATGGATTCCAGATAACGTACCGCCTGGATGGCTGATGCTGCACCCATACCCGCCGATGTAATCACCTGCCGGTAGTCGGGGTCGGCAACTTCACCGGCCGCAAATACCCCCGGAGCTTTTGTTTTCATACTCACATCCGTCACCAGGTAACCTTGCTCATCCATATCGAGTTGGCCGGTGAACAGTTCAGTGTTGGGCCGGTGACCGATGAAGATGAACACACCCTGGGTAGGAACCACCTGTTCTCCGCCAGAAATCACGTCCTTTAGACGCACTGCTTCCACCGCATTCTCACCAATGACCTCGGTTACAATGGTATTAAGGCGGAAGCTGATCTTGGCGTTTTCTTTTGCCCGTTGTTGAAGTAATAGGCAAGCCCTTAATTCATCACGCCGGTGGACAATTGTGACGGAGGAAGCAAAACGGGTTAGAAAAATGGCCTCTTCCAATGCGCTGTCACCACCGCCCACAACGATTACATCCTTGCCGCGGAAGAAAAATCCATCACAGGTGGCACAGTAGGATACTCCCCGGCCAGCCAGTTTCTTCTCGCCTGGAATACCCAGGAAGACCGGGCTGGCTCCGGTCGCCAAAATAAGAGATTTTGCCAGAATTTCTCTTGAATAAATCTTAATCTTATATGGCTGGCCGGAAAGATCCACGCTATCGACCTGATCGAACTCAAAACGGGCTCCGAATTTTTCGGCGTGTTTTTGCAGCAAATCAGACAGCTCTGCTCCACCAATGCCGTCGATGAAACCCGGGTAATTCTCTATAAGATGGCTGATGGCCACCTGACCCCCCAGTTGTGTTCCTGTAATGACCAGCGGTGACAAATCCGACCTGGCAGCATACAATGCTGCCGCCATCCCTGCCGGGCCTGCTCCGATAATAACCAATTCTTCAACATTGCCTTCTAATGGGCTATCGATTAAATCTTTGGATGTCTGGACATCGTGTAAATTCAAATCCATTTCGCTCTCCAACCGTTACATATCATTTTTTCCTTGCTCTCATATTCAATGTCATTTATTTAGATAACCAAAATCTCCAAAAGTTACAGATGCAGTGAAATCAACCTGTGTATCCTTTATCCGAAATTTCCAGCGCACGGTCAATGACATCCATTCCTTCCCGGAGTTGTTCTTCGGTGATGATCAACGGCGGAATGAGCAGGATGGTGTGCCAATGAACGTACAGAAATACACCTTGATCCGAGATGAATTTTTCGATGGCTTTCATCTCAGGACTGCTGCCATTCCAGGGGGCCATGGGCTCACGCGTCTTGCGATCACGTACCAGTTCGATCACACCAAACAAGCCGATGGAACGCACGTCACCTACGGAGGGATGTTTTTCCTTCAACTCCGACAGCATGCGAGCCAATATCTTGCCCATCTCCGCTGAACGTTCCACCAGTTTATCCTCTCTCATCACATTAATGGTGGCCACTGCGGCAGCCGTTGAGAGGGGATGTCCGTTATAAGTCAAACCGCTGACAAATGGTTTCTCATTAAACGCAGCGGCAATTTCATGCTTGACCCCCACGCAACCTAATGGAACATAACCGGAGGTGATACCTTTTGCCATGGTTATCATATCGGGTGCTGTATTCCAATGCTCCACTGCAAACCATTTCCCCGTCCGGCCAAAACCGGTCATCACCTCATCCGCAATCATCAGGATACCGTACTTGTCACACAGCGCGCGGACACCTTGCAGGTAACCTTTGGGAGGAATGATGATCCCGTTTGTACCGACGACCGGTTCCATGAGAATGGCTGCAATCCGGTCTTTTCCCTCATACATAATCACTTCTTCAAGGTGATTGAGATAATCCTCATTAAACTGCTCCTCACTTATATCCGGGTTGTGTTGATGAAAAGTGGATCGGTAGCGATATGGGTTGAGGAAATGAACCACGCCCGGCATGGAACTGGTACTCCAGGGAAGGCGACGCGGGTCTCCTGTCAGAGCAATTGCGCCCCCGGTAGCCCCATGATAGGAACGAAAGAACGTCAAAATGGTATGGCGTCCGGTATAGGCGCGCGCCAGCTTTACTGCGTTCTCGTTGGCGTCCGCCCCGCCCATGGTATACAGAAAATGATCGATCCCGGGAGGGGTGATTTCGTTCAGCATTTTCCCCAGCATGGCACGGGGTGTGGTGGCCATTTTCGGCCCGGCAAAACAGAGCTCACGCGCCTGGCTGCAAATAGCTTCGATCACCCGTTCGTCACCATGTCCAATGTTGACACACATGACCATGGAATTGAGATCCAGATAACGTTTTCCGTCTACATCCCAAAAATAGACACCCTTGGCTTTCTTAACTGGAATTGGGTCAACATGAGACTGTGCAGACCAGGTCCATATATTGTGTTCCAGGCATAAAGGGCGTATTTCAGAATCGCTAATTTCGAGCATAAAAACCTCCGAAAGATGAAGCGTTTGCGCAAGATTTTATATCAAGAATTTGATCAGCCAGGCATCCATTAATATTAACATGGTTGGCTGTTCTGGAACAGGTTAGAATGTCCTGCATCCTGCTGTTTTGTACGCCGAGTGTGTCAGATTGTCGTCATTTCGCTACCATAAACCGGGTTTATTCTTCCTGAAACAGCACTGCCCGGGCCGGCGCGCCATCCGCTCCGGCCAGTTTGAGCGGCAGGCAAATCAGTTCATAGATGCCCGGTGTCACTTCCGACAGGTTCAACCCCTCCAGCAGGATGACCTTCGCACCCAGCAGCGTCCGATGCACAGGCGTTTGGTTTTCGTACGGTGCGACAGACAGGTAATCGACTCCGAGCAGACGCATACCCATCTCGACCAGTCTGTTTGCCGCGCTTTCATCGATTCCGACATACCCGGTATCGAATTCCCCTTGATGCTCTGCCCAGAGATGTGAATTGCGTGTCTTGAACAGGATTTTTTGGATCGCCGGATCGATATGCAAATGCTCAATCACATCCGCCGTAATCAGGTCGATCTTATCATCGATTTGCACAACCTGCACGGTACCGATCATTTCATGCGGAGCAATCTCGTCGATGGTACGCCCATTCTCGATGAAATGATAGGGCGCGTCCATGTGTGTGCCGGTATGAGCCCCAAAACGCAGAGCCGTTACATTGGCGTCATCGCCCTGCTCCATTTTTTGGATACGTTCCTTCCAAACCGGTGGATCCCCCGGCCAAACCGGAAGAGAGGCAGAGACGGGCAGCGATATGTCGATTATTTTTCTCATGTTTATTTTTCCTCCGAGCTTGCCTGTGTGGCAGTGAACGATGCAGAATTCGGGGTCGCTGATGCAGTTTCTAAAGCCTCCGGCAACCCTTTCCATGGGAAGGTATACCAGTAAAGATAATCTTCCACGTGTGCCGCCCAATATTCCTCGTTATGCGCACCGGTGTTGATGATCCATTCGTGCGCAACATGGTATTTGGTCAAGCGGTCTTCGAACCGTTTGGCCGATTCCAGCAGGTAATCCTGCGACCCATCATCCATATAGATGCGGGGAAAGCTGTCTGCGGGGATCTCCCGAAACCAGTATGGGGCGTTGTAAAAATCTCCCGAAAAAATCGCCAGGCTGTGCGCCCCGATCGAGCCGAAAAGTTTCCAATTTATCAACCCCAGGTGGATGGCCCAACCGGCTCCGCGTGAAAGACCGCCGATTGCCCTGCACTCACGCAAATGACAGGTGTCATAATCATCATCCACCCAGGGGATCAGGTTATCGATTAATTGCTGCCCGAACAGCGAAGTATGAGTATCCTCCAGATAATTGCTCTCGAAAGGCATGACGATGATGAACGGAGGTACCTCCCCTGCTGCAATCAGCCTGTCCGCTGCTTCATCTACTCCCAGGCGATCCCATTGATCATCCTTATAGCTTTGTCCGTGAAGAAGGTACAGTACCGGGTAATCATATTGCAAACTTTTTTTATAACAGGCCGGAAGATAAACCCTGAATGCAAGGGTTCGGCTGGTTTCAGGGATGACAATTTCCCTCAGCTCGATCTGCCCCTGTGTTTCAACACATACTTCTTCCGTGGGTGTGGGGGTATATGTAGGTCGTGGGGTAAATGCAGGCTTCAGGGTTGCCATTTCTTCAGGTGTGATATCGGACGGTACGGAGGTGTACTGCGTGGAAAAGGCAGCGATGGTTTGTTTTACCACCGTAGCCTTGATCTCAGGGCTGCTCTGGTTTGCCGGTAAACATGCAGAGAACAGGAACGCAATGATGAGCAAAAGACAAATAAGGCCCCAAAACCTTTTGTTTCTCATTCTGTTTCCACGGCAAAGGCCGTCTCCCAGTTACAGCGTTCGAATATCGTCTGCAAAAATGCCTCCCTTTCAGAAGTCTTCATCAACCTGGGTTTGGACGCATCCTCCAGCATAAGCGTAATCAGCTCTGTCGAGATATATTTGCCATTATAAAAATAGTGCCGGTCGACAAACTCGTGCGGATTTTCGCCGTACATCTGGTCAAAAAACAGGTTCCCCAGCCCGTAGTGCACAAAACTGTCACCCACGAATGTCATCGTCTGTGCAAAGTGCGACTGGCTGCCACTCACAATCGCGGCACCCATTTCAGCCGCATCCAGAAAATCGATCCGTTGAGAAGAGTGCGGGGTATAGTCTTCCACCTCAAAATGCTGGAAGGTGACCACCGGAATGGAACCAGCCTTCAATGCATTGTTGACCTGTGTTTCCATCCAGCCGTCGGTACAGGGATTGGAGCCTGGAGAATCCACGCCGGCCCACACTTCTTCAGGGCCTGCCGGGCTGCAGCCGATAAATGTGATCGATTGAGATCCATCCTGAAGGGTCAATGGTTGAGCTGCCTCGGCGATATTTCGGCCGCCTCCGAAATACGGCAGATCATTATCCTGGTACATTTGCAGAGTAGCTAAAAACGGTTCGCTTCCCCAATCCAGAATATGATTGCCGGTCAATTCGATGACATCTGCATCGATATACTCCAACAACTTGAAATAGGAAGGATCCGAACAGAAGCGCTGCTCCAATCTGACAGGATTTGCTGATGGACAATCTTTCCAAAAAGATACCTCGTTACTGATGTGCGTAATATCGGCATCTTTCAAAATATCAACGATATCCCTCGCCGGGTAGAGGACGCCGTTTTTTTCCATTTTTAGTGCCACGTAGCGCACCAGAGCGGTTGTACCGGTCATGATCAGTGAGGTCAATTTTTCAGGGACAAAATTGGTGGCAGGCACCACAAGGGATGCCAGTTGATGTTGTGAAAGCTCTGCATCCCCGGCTTCCGTTTTAACCAGATCAAACTGGACAGTCAATGGATAACCGGCCAGGTCAAAATTACTGTCCAGGGGGGAAATATTGTTAACGCGAATGATCTTCCAGCGGGGATCGAGCTCTTCAAAAGGGATGATGGCCCAGACATTCGTTTCTTCCCATGCCGTCTGCAGCAGTTCTGAAGAGGGTAAAATCTTCACGACTTCAGGATCAGGCGTTCCCCAAAGACGGGAAAATACCTCGAAAGTTGATTGGCTGACCAGCAAGGTGTTTACGATATCGGTCGTCCAGCTATTTTTCAGCCAGGTGTTCTTGAGTTGGGTAAAATTAACCGAATCTTGCAAGGTTGGAAAAGGAGCAGTCAAAAGATAAACCCAATGCGAACGGATATATCCATTACCAGCTTCATCCTTGCCAGTCGGAATGATCTCGTATGTGGATCCAGCTTCCACAGCCGTTGTGACAAATGGTTCTTTTATTTCCAATGCTGAAAGATAGCCATCAGGAAGGCAATCGCATGGCCATATTGTCATGGGTTCAGGCTGTTTCGTAGCCATTGTTGTTGAAGGTTTACTCGTTTGAGTGATCTTCGCAAAGGAAACGGTCTGGGTCGCAGCCAGATTCGCTTTCGAGATGATCGTGCCGGCCTCTGTTGCAGGGTTCACTGCCCGATGGCTGCAAGCAGGGATGCACAGAAAAAAAACACTTGAGAGAATGAGTAAGACGAACAAAGACCTTGTCATTGAGAATGATAGGATATTATACTCAAAGCGGGAGAGGATTTATTTGGATCATGGATTCTTTGATCATTTGCCCGGTTTTTTGATTTCATATAGAATTTTCAAACAATTTTCTCTGTTTGATAGGATCTGATAGATACCCGGTCTATAATTCCATCATATACCATACAAAGGATAACCCATGCGAGAAGTAGCGGTGCTTGGAATTGGACAGACAAAAGTAGAAGAACACTGGGATAAATCGCTGAGGGAACTGGCTGGAGAGGCGGTTTTGACAACTCTCTCTGACGCCGGTGTAAGCTCGGTGGATGCGTTATACGTTGGAAATATGCTTTCGGGCGCTTCCAACCGGCAGCAGCACCTTGGCGCCTACATTGCGGATTGGGTCGGTTTGAAAAATATAGAAGCGATTCGTTTTGAAGCAGCCTGCAGTTCCGGCTCAGCAGCATTTCGTTCTGCGTTGATGGCGGTTGCCTCCGGTGAAGTGGATACCGCCATTGCAGTGGGTGTGGAGAAAATGACCGATGTTCTCCCGGCCGAAATGACAAAAAGTCTGGCAACCGCTGCAGACGCAGAATATGAGGGCGCTCACGGGCTTTCCTTTGTAGCCCTCAATGCACTGATCATGAAACGCTATATGTATGAGTACGGCTGGAAACACGAGGATTTTGCGGGCTTTTCGATTAACTCACACGCCAATGCCGTTCATAACCCGTATGCACGCTTCCGCAAACCCATTACCGAGCAGGAATTCATCAAAGCAGTTGTGATTTCTGAACCGATCAATATTCTGGATGCCTCTCCGGTTGGCGATGGATCTGCCGCGGTGCTGCTGGTTCCCCTTGAAAATTTGCAGAAATCCCCTGGAAAGCGTAAAGTAAAAGTGGCAGCATCTGCGACGGCGACCGATTCCATTGCCATCCATTCACGAAACGACCCCCTATGGCTTAGTGCAGCCGAGAAATCCGCAAAGGAGGCCTATAGACAGGCAGGGATTGGGCCGGAAGACATCGATGTATTTGAGCTGCATGATGCCTTTTCCATTATGGCCGCCCTCAGTCTGGAAGCGTGTGGATTTGCAGAAAGAGGCAGGGGCCCTGAACTTGCAAAGAATGGCGATATAACCCTCCATGGCCGGATACCGATCTGCACCCTCGGCGGGCTTAAATCCCGCGGCCATCCTGTGGGAGCAACCGGCATCTATCAGATTGTCGAGGTTGTTGAACAATTACGCCAGGAGGCTGGACCAGCACAGGTACAGGATGCAAGATACGGGATGGCACAAAATATCGGCGGGAGCGGGTCGAACATTTTTACTCATATCTTTGAAGCACTATGACCATGATGGCAATTGATGAGTTCAAAAGCAGGCTCCTGAAATATCGTCAGCTTACCTTTCGAACCACAGCGGGGCTGCGTATCCATACCCCGGATGAAGCACTGGATTTTGTCAACGAACGGGGCTTCGTTTTTTTCTGGCCGATCAAAGGGATTCAATTTCCCTCACTTTGGGCTGCCAATGCGGGTGACCGGAATGTTGCCAGTGATCATGATGATCCCGGGCACATTACCTGGGACTGGAAAGACAGCCTGCTGGGGAAAAAGCTGTGGTATTACGGGCGCATCCTCAAACGCAAGAATGCCATGGCCTCGTTGGAAGCTTTCCCGTATTTTTATGCGTTGACACCCAATTATGGGGAATATGAGGTTGATTACCTGACCCAATACCAGCAGGGCCTGTTGACTGCCGAATCCAAGGCAATTTACGAAGCCCTGCTTTTCAACGGGCCGATGGACACAATCACGCTGCGTAAAACATCCCGAATGACCAGCGAAACGAGCACCAATCGTTTTCAGCGCGCCCTTGACCAGCTTCAGGTGGAAATGAAAATCCTGCCGGTGGGTATCAGCGAGGCAGGGGCATGGAAATATTCTTTCCTATACGATATCGTACCCAGACATTTTCCGTGGATTGAAACCCGGGCGGGCGAGATTAGTGAAAGCGAAGCCCGCGCTTACCTGTTGACCCGCTATTTGATTTCCCTGGGAGCCGAAGAGACATCTCATATCCGCAGTATGTTCCGCTGGTCAGAAAAGGATCTCCAACGAGCCATAAATCGTATTCTGGAACAAAAAACTCTGGCATTTACCCAAACAAGCCTGGATGGGAAACCGATTCTTGCCCTGAACGATTTGCTATAATAGTGTTGACATTCGAATATGGAAAAAATGGTAAACTAAAAATATATTGGCAATATCGCTAAAAAGGGCAGGAATGTATGAGTAAAATTGCTATTGTTACGGATAGTGTGGCAAGTATTCCGGACCCCATGATCGAGAAATTGAATATCCACACGGTAGCTTATTATATTCATCGCGGCCAGGAAGTGCTGCGTGATCTGGTCACCATTAAACGTGATGAGTTTTTCACCTGGATGAAGGGGGCCAAAGAAATTCCTCAAACAGCAAGTCCGGGACCCGGTGATTATTTAACCCTCTATGAAAAACTGGCTTCAGAAGGAACTGAAGATATCATCAGTATCCACATGTCATCCAAAGGTAGTGGAGCCTACCAGGCAGCCAGAGCTGCACTGCCCATGCTGCAGGAAAGATTGCCGAAGATGCGGGTGGAAGTGATTGATACCCTCAATGTCTCCATGTGCCAGGGATGGATCGCTCTGGAAGCAGCTCGTGCGGTGCTGGAAGACAAATCTGTTTCTGAAATTCTGGACACAATTTATCGATTAATTCCCATCACAAAGATGATCCAAACCGCAGATACCCTAAAATATCTGTATCTGGGTGGCAGAATAGGAAAAGCCAAACATCTGGTTGGCTCTCTTCTCAACATCAAACCGCTCATCAGCATGGAAAATGGCCTTGTTGTTGCCCTGGGTACCGCCCGAAGCCAGATAAAAGCCTATCAATCGATGGCTGAAATGGTTGAAAAATCAGCAGACAACCGGCAAATCAAGATCGCTTATGTCCATGCAGCCGCGAAGGATGAAATTGAACGGCTCAGGGAGGAAATCGAAAGCCGTATCCAGGTTGTGGAGAGCTTTGTTACTGAACTCAGCCCGGCCCTGGGTGTTCACTCCGGGCCTGGTACCACAGGCCTTTGCTTTTATCCGGTCAACAAATAATATGGTGGAATTTCATATCGCCCGGAAAATCCGTCACCGATACCAACTGGATGATGCACTTTTCCAGACAGACGGGAATATCCTGCTCGCCAATTTCAGGACTTCCAGAGAATTTGCCCAAAATATCAATACACAAAATGACCCTTCGTTTCCAAAAGATGGAGTCCGCCCGGGTGATATCCACGCGATGGGCCTCATCGATGAAATTTTCCATTTCGTCATTACCCTGTATAAAAAGCAAAAAAATCCGGATTTCTTCCGCGAATTGTTGGATCAACTGGATACAAATTTCACACAGAAAAGCGTCGATCAATTACTGACAGCGTTTATCGCAGAATTTCCACCCACAAGTGTGTATCGTAATCAGATTACCACCCCCGATTATTTGCTGGCATCGGAAAACGGTATTTCCAACCGGGAGACCGCCCTGGAGGAACTTGTGTTGATCTGGCTGGCCAACCAAAACCCGGCCTACCAACCGCTCCATTCACTTTTTGAGGATCAGGAACTGCAAAAACTCCCTGAATACAGCCTGGTTATCCATTACCTGAAAAATTACAGCAAGAAACAACCCGCTTTTGGCCCCCGAAATACAGACCTGATTTACCTGCTGCGTTCCCCGGCCTTGATGGTGCCCCATTCCATCCACGGCCAATTGGAATATATCCGTACCGAATGGGGTTATCTGCTGAGCGATTTTCTACTCCGCATCCTCAGCAGCCTGGATTTTCTGAAAGAGGAAGAGAAACTTTCTTTCATGGGGCCTGGACCGGTGGAGATTCCCCTTTATGACCAATCCCAGGCAGGCCTGTTGGAAGGTGAACGTTACAGCCGAGACAGCGACTGGATGCCCAACCTGGTGCTGATTGCCAAAAATTCTTTCGTCTGGCTGCATCAACTGACAATAAAGTATAAAAAACCGGTCCGGTTTTTATCCGATATCCCGGATGAAGAACTTCACCTTCTGGCCCAACGCGGTATCAATGGATTATGGCTGATCGGGTTATGGGAAAGAAGCCGCGCCTCGGCCCGCATCAAGCAACTGTGCGGTAATCCTGAAGCCATCTCTTCCGCTTATGCCTTGCATGATTACCAGATCGCCGGTGATCTGGGCGGAGAACAGGCCTTCCAGGATCTTGACCGGCGGGCCCGTCGTTTCGGGATCCGGTTGGCCAGTGATATGGTCCCCAACCACATGGCGATTGATTCAAACTGGGTCATGGATCATCCGGATTGGTTTATCTCACTGCCCTACAGCCCATTTCCCGCCTATCGTTTTTCCGGTCCTGACCTTTCAGATCGCGCAGATGTCGGCATTTTTATCGATGATCATTATTACGACCGCAGCGACGCGGCGGTTGTTTTTAAACGGGTCGACCGGCGTAGCGGCGCAGAGCAGTACATTTACCATGGTAATGACGGTACGAGTTTCCCCTGGAATGATACTGCCCAACTGGATTACCTGAAACCCGAAGTACGCGAGGCTGTGATTCAGACCATCATACAGGTCGCCAAACGGTTTCACATCATCCGCTTTGACGCCGCCATGACCCTCACCCGCAAGCACTTTCACCGGCTCTGGTTCCCACAACCCGGCAGTGGTGGCGATATTCCCTCCCGCGCAGAACACGCACTAACCGATGAAGAATTCTCACACATCATGCCAAACGAATTCTGGCGCGAAGTAGTCGATCGTGTGGCGGTGGAAGTGCCTGACACGCTGCTGCTGGCCGAGGCATTCTGGATGATGGAAAGTTATTTCGTCCGTACCCTGGGAATGCATCGGGTCTATAACAGCGCGTTCATGATACTTTTACGGGATGAAGAGAACGCCAAATATCGCAGCCTGATCAAGAATACTCTCGAATTCGACCCCGAGATCCTGAAGCGTTACGTTAATTTTCTCAACAACCCCGATGAGCGCACAGCCATCGATCAGTTTGGAAACGGTGACAAATACTTTGGAGTATGCACCTTGATGGTCACCCTGCCGGGGCTGCCGATGTTTGGACACGGGCAAATAGAGGGGTTCGCTGAAAAATACGGCATGGAATACCGCCGCTCCTATCAGGATGAAATACCGGATGCCAATTTCATCCAGCGTCACGAACAGCAGATCTTCCCGCTGATGCGAAAACGCCATCTTTTTGCCAATGTCGATCAATTCCTGCTGTATGATTTCTTTACCCCGCAAGGCGGGGTGGACGAAAATGTATTTGCTTATTCCAACCGGTCTGATCAGGAATCCACTTTGGTGATTTATAACAACCGCTATGAGAGCACCCGCGGCTGGATTCGTACCTCAGCCGCTTTCATCGATAAAACCAGCGAGAATAAACAGCTCATTCAAAAATCCCTTCACGAGGGACTCGCCATTCAGGCAGATTCCAATACTTTCACAATTTTCATGGATCAATCCTGCGGGCTGGAATACATTCGAAAAAATTCCGATATCATCTCCAATGGTTTGTATTTTGAGCTGAATGGTTACCAGACGCACGTTTTCCTTAACTTCCGGCAGATTATGGATCACGATGGTTCCTGGCAGAGATTACATAATTTCCTGGATGGAAGGGGAACAATCAGCATGGATGATGCCTTCTTTGACCTGCGCATGCAGCCGGTTTTGGATCCAATGCGTCAGATTTTTAATAAGGAATATTATAGAGCCATCCTGGGCCCGCTATTATTACCTGACAAGCCATTCATGAATGCCAACCTGCTCAACGAAACAAAACAAAAATTGGTTAACCTGCTGAATGGGTTTACACACTGGCTGGGTCACAGCAGCACTGAAGATCAATTCATTGAGCATAAGCTGGCGGAGTTTTCTGCCGCCTTTCAGATGCTTCATTTGAAAAATCATCTGCCGGCTCGAACAGCCCGGACATTAAATCCTGTCATTCGTTTCATCGACGATCTGTTTACCCTGGGTGATCCCGATAATCAAATTTTGTTGTTCAGTTGGTTTTTCCTGCATAATCTTGGCAGCATTGAAAGCAAGGATCATCCTGATATTGTGCTCGAAAACTGGTTTAATGAATTGCGGCTCGGCAAGCTGCTGGGTGAGTTCCTGAAGGATACCGGAAAGACAAGGGACGACAAGGTTGATGAAACCATCGCATGGCTGCGCTGGCTGACTTCCCAGCATGATTTTCCGGATGAGTTGGATCTAGATCTAGGAAACTCATCAGACTGGCTCCGTTCCAGGTTTTCCCAACCGCAGGCCGGCCGCCTGCTGAATATCAATTGCTTTGAAAAGGTAGAATATTTTTCAAAGGAAGGTTTTGAAAAATACTGTGATTGGATTGAAGTATTCAGGATAATGGAGACCCTGGCAGATCCAACACAATCCCGATCATATTCTGCAGAAAGACTTCTAAGAGTCCACGCCTTGATGAGTTCCTATAAACAAACTGCTTCGTTGGCAGAATATCAGGTGGAGAAGTTTTTCAATCTGCTTGCCAGTTCACCGGCATAAGATTCCCGGGGTGTTTCTAATATTTCCTGTAGATGCTGGCCGTAAACCGTACCAGCCGTCAGACCTGAGCGCCAGCTTTTTACCGGTTCAAGACAACGCCGGGCTGCTGCATTCAGGTCTAGTCCCGATGCCAATTGAGTCAACCATACAGCCTGGGCGGCATATTTAACATTATTCTTCGGTTCGATGCGGTCAAAATCATCGAAAAACCAGGCGCAGGAAGTAAACATCCGCTGCCGTTCGAATTGAGCGGCCAGCAGCAGTGCGATGCGCCTGACTTCCTGTTCATCCATATTTGCCGGAATATTCTGCCGAATATAATCGTCTTCCGGGATTTGTTGATTGATCACTGAAATGTAATCGTGCCTCAGTTTCCACGGGTCGGCCGGGTAAATAGATAATCGTTGGGTGTAGATTTTATCGATTTCGTTGGCGATTTGATTGAATGCCTTTCTGAGCGGCCGTTTCCAGGTTCCATTCTCGGTACAACCGCAAGAAGTTGCCCATCGCTTAACCCCGTGAGGGCAGCTCCAGGAAGTATTTTCGTTGATCTCAACCGTTTCTGAGGGCGCGTGATCCATCAGCCACAGAGCAGGAAATGATTTTTGTACTTCCTGACCCTGTACTGCACGGTTAAGCAGATAAGACAGGAATTTATCGCGGAACGGGTGATGATGCCCGTATGTCTCACCATCCGAAGCGATGATCAGAAGTTGATCTTTGGGACTGTTTCCATTCCGGTTGTTGAACTGCGGCAGCAACGTTTGATTAAGGAACTGATCTGCATTGGCTGTTGCGCCAGGATCAAAACTGATGCGGGTACTAAGATTCTGATGATAGAAGAACACAATCATCCGCCGGCCTTCAAAACAATCGACCCAATATGGCCGGCTGACATCCAGGTTTTTTACTTTTGCCTGCCAGGGGGCAAGAATCGTGAACTGGATGTCATTTTGTGCCAGAATATCCAGAGTTTCCAAATCGACGGCCGTCTCGGGCAACCACATCCCCATGGGTTGATGCAAATAACGGTATTTGAAATCCTCAATCCCCCAGCGGATCTGTGTCCACTTATCGGCTGTAGAGGCCAGGGGCAGGATGGTATGGTTATAGGCCTGTGCCATGGCGTTGCCCACTCCATACCGGCGCACATTGACATGATCCTGTTCAATGATGCCGGCCAACGTTTGTGGATCTGCTTTTGCCATCCAATCAACCAGTGTTGGCCCAATATCAAAACTGATCCCTTCAAAATTTCTCAACTCCGCATTGGGTTGGTAGCACTGATCGTTGATCCGTTCGTTCCAGTCGTGAAAAGGTGCAGCCCCGAGCTCCTCCGGAATTTTTCCCGTCAGGGGGTTTTCCCTGGGAGGTTGGTAAAAGTGACCGTGAATGCAGAACGCATGCTTTTCGTGATTTTCCAAATTCTATTTGCCTTTAAGATAACCAAGTTGATTTGAAAATCGGGATGGAATTATACCGAATATTCGCGGTAGTGTGTCGATTGAACAGGTCCGATCGGAAGCAAGATAATCCAGCCAGTTAACTGAAATTGGCAGCCGCCCGATAAATTGTTCAATAATTAATGCCAGTGTCCGTAAATAAACCGGCGAGAGCGAGGATAATTGACGTTTTCGACCTGTCACTTCCATAATAACCTCAAGTATTTGCCGAATGGTCAGATATTCACCACCGCCAACTGGAATAATCTGGTTGATGGCATTGGTATTGCCCAACGTCCATAGAATACACGCGACCAGGTCATCCACCCATACCGGTTGGACGAGCGTTTTCCCGTCACCGGGCAGAAAAATCATTCCGGGTGATTTTTTCAGCAACTGTAAAATGGAGGTCGTAAACTGGTCACCTGGGCCATAGGTAACGGCAGATCTTAAAATGGTATATGGCACCTGGCTGCGAATGATATTCGACTCGCAAATCGATTTTGTTTTCAGCATGGCGTACGCTGAACCTTTATCAGCGCCGATATGGCTCAGGTATATCAGTTGTTTTACCCGGCTCTGGCTGGCAGCCCGCAGCAGTGCCGTTGTCCCGTTGATATCTACACCGGTGAAATCCGCCTTTGATCCTTGACGCTCATCTGAAACGAGGTGGATCACAACATCCACATCCCGGAAGGCAGCCCGCAGTCCACGTTCATCCTCCAACGAGGAAACCGCTATATCGAGTGGTATCCCGGTCAACAGTTTAGGAGTCTCTTTTGAAGGTCTTACCAGCAGCCGTACAGGCTGATCCATATCGACAAGGTGCTTGACCAGAACCTGGCCAATAAATCCGGTACCGCCTGCAACCAAAATCATAGAAATTGATTATAGCAGGGAATTCAGGATTGCGCCGTTCTCTTTGGCACATATCTTGCAGCTATTAATTCGCAATTTGCATGCGATTCGTGAAAGGAACAACGGGATATTATTATGGATGCTCAAACTGCTCTTGAATTCCAATACAGAAAACGTATCGGATTTCATTACTATCCGGATACAGTTCATTACCGTTACCAAGATTTGAAAAACTGGCTTCCGGAACTCAAAGCCATGCAAACCTCGTGGATGCTGTTGATTGCGCCACCCGATCGTGCCATACCGGAGCCATTCATCAGAGGACTGCTGCAAAACAAAATTGAGCCGGTTTTGCATTTTACCTGTACTCCTGAATCTTTGGGCCCTACCCAAAACGCTGAACTGTTGATCCGGGCTTATTCACGCTGGGGCATCAAGAAAATCATCTTCTTCGATCAGCCCAATCTGCGCTCCTCATGGTCCTCATCCGGTTGGACTCAAAAGAATCTTGTCGATCAATTCCTCGATTATTTCATCCCGTTTGCCAATCTGGCACTGCAATACGGAATTACCCCCATCTTTCCTCCCCTGCATCCGGGTGGAGATTATTGGGATACAGTATTTCTGCGGTCTGCACTCACCAAAATCCTTTCCCGTGATGAACAACTGATCGATCAAATGCAAATGGCTGCGTATGCCTGGACCTGGAATAAATCATTGAATTGGGGTGCAGGGGGCCCGGAAACCTGGACCAACAATCGCCCTTATTCAAAACCCACCGAACCCGATCAAAGAGGATTTCGTGCATTCGAGTGGTATAACCAGATCACAGAGAATATATTGGGGAAAACGCTGCCGATCTTTCTGCTGGGAGCAGGGCTGCAATATCCACCGCAAGAAAAGCAGGATGCGGAATACTTTCAAAACGGCCTGACCCGTACTGTCATTATGATCGCGAATTTGTTATCCGGCCAAAAAGTGATTACCAATGACCTGGAAAATGAATTACTGGAACCTGTGGCAGACAATATCGTCAGTGCATTTTACTGGTTATTAACTACGGCAGCGGGTGATCCTTTTGAGAGTCAGGCCTGGTATCAAGCCAATGACGTTCATCTGCCGGTTGTAAAATCATTCCAGAATTGGTGTGCAGAAGCCTGTGAAAAGGATGAGAAAATCTGGCGTGAAAAGAGAAAAAATCTCGTTCACCAAACTCCGAAAGTGGAAGGAAAACCAGATGAGAAAGGGGAAGACCTTTTCTTCGACGATAGTGTTACCACCGGAGTGCTGACTGCAGAAACAGATCCGATGATGACACCCAATCCGCCTGATCAAAAAAACGATTTTTCACAAAACCTTGATGTAAATAAACCGGGTTTCTCCGCCAACCAAATGGGGCAAAACTCAAAAATGAACTCCCAGCGGGAAAAAAGCACCAATTTTGTCCGGCCGATTGACCATTACCTTTTACTGCCGGTTTATGAATGGGGAGTGGCGGACTGGCATTTGGATGTGATCCGTCCGTTTATCAAGAAGCATCGTGCCACAGTTGGGTTCTCGATAAAGGAAGCGGCTCTGGCCAAAAAGGTGACAGTTGTCGGGAATGTTCAAAGCTTCCCGGAAGAACTGCTCGATAAATTACGCTCTGCCGGTTGTGAAGTGGAACGAATTCAGGGCGATGGTACAAGTATTGCATCTCAACTGGCTACGAGGTGAAAGAATGAATGGTCAATATGAGTTGAAACATTCGTCAAACGATCCATTGGAAGTACCCATCCCTGTCATCAAAGTCATGGGACTTGGTGGAGGAGGGTCCAACGCGATTAACCGAATGATCGAACTGGGATTATCCGGCGTTGAATACATCGCTGCCAATACCGATGCTCAGGCGCTCAAGAACAGCGTTGCTCCAGTAAAAATTCAACTTGGCCCTAATCTGACGCGCGGGTTGGGTGCAGGCGGAAATCCGGCTGTCGGAGAGGCAGCCGCAGAGGAAAGCCGTAAAGAAATACAGGCAGCTCTTCAGGGCGCCGATATGGTTTTTGTCACCGCCGGCATGGGTGGCGGCACTGGTACGGGGGCCATCTCTGTGGCGGCGCGAATCTCGCGCTCTTTGGGTGCTGTAACAGTGGGAATAGTCACCTCGCCATTTTCCTTTGAAATGGGCAAACGGCAAAAAAATGCACAGGAAGGCCTGACATTACTTCGCCAGCATACCGATACATTGATCAATGTGCCTAATGACAGTCTGCTGAAGGTCTCACCGCATGATCTGCCGATTGATCTTGCTTTTCGGCTTGCAGACGACGTTTTACGTCAGGGGATACAGGGCATCACCCAGATCGTCACTCAACCGGGCATGATTAATGTCGATTTTTCACACGTCCGAAACATGATGTTAACGGGCGGCGGTGCATTAATGGTGCTCGGGTATGGAAAAGGCCCAAACCGCGCCATGCAGGCAGTATGGCACGCCCTTAACCATCCATTACTGGAAGCAGTTTCGCTCCAGAATGCAACCGGGATCATTGCGAACTTTACCGGAGGAGAAGATCTGGCATTTTATGAAGTTGCTGAAGCATTAAATCATCTTCATTCACTTACCAGCGATGAGACGGAGATTATCCCGGGCATTAACACCAATCCTCAATTCAATGACCGGGTGGAAGTAATTCTGGTCATCACCGGCATGGGAGGGCAATCGATTGATAAAAAACCGGACCAGGCTGGTCGGGAACGACCTTACATAAGCGGCTCCAGCAGACCAGGATCAGCAAACAACAGTTTCACCAAGGATGCCTCAACCAGATCCTTGTCAGATCGGCCAGATTATGATGTACAGTCGTTTGCACGCAAGAAAGAACTATCTGACGAATAGGTTTACTTCACAGCGGGCTCACCAAGCCTTTGTCAGCCATCCCCCTGCTTGTGTCGGCATTCGAAAATCACCTGGCTGACAAAGGGAATAGAGGAATTACAAATGGAACCAGGTGTACTTGAAAAAATCTGCAGCCAAATTTATCGAAAATATCCTGAATTTAAAGGGAAAAGGCCCAGGGTTAAGGCTTATGCCAGTACTCAAAACCTGCTGATTTTCAGCAGCCAGGGGACGACAGCAGACGGAAAATCTATTACCCGCTCCCTGCGTGTCATTGTCGATGAAAATGGCAAAATTGGAAAAGTGACCACATCGCGTTGAGGCAGATTGCTGATGCTGGCAAAAATTTCCTCCCGCTTGGAGCTCATTTTCCTGGATATCTTTATTTATGTCCTCAGTGATACAAAGTGGTTTCGTATGATTGTACGCGGGTTTTATACAATCACGAACAATCGCCAGCAGTTACACCGGTTTATTTATATTTGTTTTGTATTTGGTTTGATTGGTTTGAGCCTGGGCTGGTTGTTATCCGTCTTGTTGAGCAGAACCGGCTTCATGGGCATTTTCTGAGGGATTTTCCAACTTTTCAGGATCAGGCTGTTTTTCTTTTCCTGCCGGCTCACCAGACATTGGCGGAACAACTTCCTCAACAGGCTTAGGCTGTTCATCCCCCTTCACATTATCCGGTGGGGTGGTTTTTTTCTCAGTCTTCGATTTGGCTGCCGAAGTCTTTTTAGGTGGCTCCAGGGGATTGGTCTTTGCAATGTCCTGGAATTGTTTGTTCATTTTATTCAACTCTTCAACAGTTTCATCCAGCTCAGCTTCATGGATAAATTTCTGTGGCAGTTCTCTAATCTCCTGGCTGGTATTGACCAATGATTTCCAGACTGGTGAGCGAATAATTTTACTGACCGATTTTGCCAGTTTTCGCCCGGTACGAACCATTTCTTCCGGACCCAACACGATCAACGCGATCATGACAATTAACAACAACTCCATGGGGCCAATGTTAAATATTTCCATATACCTGCAGCATGTGATACAGTTTTTTTTACCCTGGTGGCAATTTAACTATTCTTGTCGTCTTCACCGGTCTTTTTCTTGGTTTCATCGTCATGGTCAAGATTACGGCGAAAAATCTTAATCCCTTTCGCCAAATCAGCAGCAATTTTTGGCAGACGGCCGCCAAAAAGCACCAATACGATCAGGAGAACAATTAATAACTCAGGCCACCCGATACGAACCGGCATCTTGCGCTCCTTAAGCTTTCCAAATGATACTACTGCTCTGTCAAAACTCAATCTAACATTGCAACCAGTACTTTTTTACTTTGACAGAGCTTAAAGTATTCCGTTACTTAAAAATGAAATCATTGAATCATGTTTGACGGAATACTTACACAGATTATAAATCATTTACGTTTACTTTGCGAAATAGGCAAACAGGATACTCAGTAAGTAGAGGAAAAAAAGCGGCACCATGATGATGCCCATATTGATTGGATCTACTGTCGGGCTGATGACGGCTGCCAGGATGGCAATAACGACAATTGCGATTCTCCATTGCTTTAACAGTTGTTGAGGTGTCACCAGTTTTAGTTTGGCCAGGATAAATACAACCAGAGGGGCTTCAAAGCATATACCGATCCAAAATAACAGGTTCGTTACAAAATTAAGGTAATTGGACAGACGCGGTGTGGTTGGAGTTCCAAGAAAATTCACCAAAACCGGGATGGCTGCCGGCAGCATGACATAGTTCGCAAATGCCACCCCCAAAAGAAAGAGAATAGTTGCTATTGGAATGGATAAATAAATCCACTTGCGTTCACCTGGCTTCAAACCTGGCATAATGAACGCCAAAATCTGGTAAACAATGAATGGAAATGCCAGGATCACCCCGCTTAACAGCGAGACGCGCATAAAAACGCTCACGTTCTCCGTCATTTCAATGGAAACCAGATTTTCAACTCCGCCGATTGGAACAGCCAGAATCTCAATGATTTGCTGAGCAAATGCGAAACTGATCAAAGTGGTTACGAGGAGTGCAAGCAAGGATTTAAGCAAGCGTACGCGCAGTTCCTCAATATGCCCCCAGATATCCATGGTTAACTCATTTCCAGCAGTGGTTTCCCCCTCGTCATTTCCAGTCGTAGTTTTCTCTTCGTCATTTCCGGCGGCGACTTCTTCCTCGCCAGTTCCAGCAGTGGCTTTCTCCTCGCCAGTTCCAGCAGTGGCTTTCTCCTCACCATTTCCAGCGGTGATTTCCTCCTCGCCATTTCCAGCGGTAGCTTTCTCTTCGTCATTTTCGGCAATATCATCTTCATTCATCAGACACTCTCACCGGGACAAAATCGCCGCTGATCAGCATATTTTCATACAAACCAGCGGCATGTATTTTATCACCTTCCAACTCAGAGATTAAAGAATATCTTTTACTATCTTTCCGTCTTTTACGATAACTGCAATGTTTCCATGATCTGTCAGTGAGCGAATATCATCCAAAGGATTGATCCGTGTAACGACCACATCAGCAAGCTTTCCTTTTTCCAGTGTGCCTATTCGATCCTGCCACTCAAGGCATTCTGCCGCGACTTTTGTGGCGGCCAGGATCGATTCCATCGGGGTCATGCCGATTCCGCACAGCAGTTCCAGTTCACGCAAGTTTTTTCCATGTGCCATGACACCCGAATCGGTACCCATGGCGATTTTCACTCCGGCCTTGTAGGCTTTTGCGATGCTCTCTTTGTGAATTTCCGCCACATCGGCCGCTTTTTGGAACAGGAATGGCGGCAGCTTCTCCTTCATTTCAGGGTCTTCGATAATAGAAAGCGGGGCAAACAAAGTCGGAACCAGGTAGGTGCCCCGTTCCAGCATCAACTGAATGATCTCATCCGTCAGGAAAATCCCGTGCTCGATCGAATGGATGCCTGCCAAAACCGCCTGTTTGACGCCCTCGGAGCCCTGGGCATGCGACATTACCTTTACTCCACCATGAAAATGCGCTTCCTGGACGATGGCCGCCAGCTCATCGGGGGAAAACTGGGTAAATTCCGGCCGGTCAGTCGGGCTCATGACGCCTCCGGTCGAACAAATTTTTATCACCTCGGCCCCGGATCGCAGCACTTCGCGAACCTTCTTGCGCACCTCGCTGACGCCATCGCAGATGCAATCGGGCATGCCTGGGTAACCGCCAACGTCTGTATTGACTCCGGATGGCGCCCAGCCGTCACCATGCCCTCCGGTAATGGAAAGCCCGGTGACGCTGATTTTTACACGCGGACCGAGAACCAGTCCGTTTTCGATGGCTTTCTTGGTCCCCAGGTCACAACCGCCTGCATCCCGAACGGTTGTCACACCGGCCATTACCGTCCGGCTAAAATGGTCAATGGCTTTGTAAAAATTGTACGAAAACGGGGTGTTGACCGATTCCATCAGGTCATATTTTTCAGACATCAGGTGAACATGGGTATCAATAAACCCCGGCAGGATAAAGCCTCCTTTTGCATCCAACTCGGTAACATTTTTTCCGGGAAGTTTTACTTTCGATTCCGGGCCTGCATCCAGAATTTTATTATCCCCGATGAGAACGGCCGCTTTTTCAACCGGATGTGCACCGGTGCCGTCGATCAAAGATCCATTGCGAATGAGTGTGTATTCCATTGATCTTCCTCCATTCATGATCAAGAAAAGTGGAAAAGTTGGCTTAATGTGTTGTGATGACACCGGGTCGGGCATGGGTATGGACGTTGAACTTGACGACTGTCTGTCCATTGACCAGCACGTAATCAATCCCGACCGGTTTTTGGAATGGGTTGATAAAATCTGCCTTATCCAGAATTGTTGCCGGATCAAAAACAACAAGATCGGCCTTGTAACCCCTGCGGATCAAACCGCGATCCTTGAAATTCAGCTTCCAGGCCGGCAAACCGCTGATGCGGTGAATAGCCTCTTCCAGAGGTAACACCTTTTCATCCCGTACATATTTACCCAGAAAACGCGGGAACGTACCCATTGCACGCGGATGTGCGCCCTGGGCAAACGGGCCTTCAAACAGCATGCCACTGGCATCCGTACCTACCATCATATATGGCCGATTGAACTGCATTTTTACATTTTCCTCGGACATCATGAACAAAATCATGCCGATCTGTCCCCTGGTTTCCAGCAAGGCGTCAAAAATCCAGTCATAGGGAGTTTTCCCGGACGTCTCGGCCAGCTCAGAGATATATTTCCCGGAGTAAGCAGGGTTGGACGAACCGGCGATGAGCACCTTGTCCCACTCGGCGATTGAAAAGAACCCTTCTGTTTTCATCGACGCAACCATTTTGAGCCGCGTTGCCTTGTCGGACAATCGTTTGACAATATCCCCCAAACCACCCTCCTGAGCCCATTCCGGCAGTAAAGCTACCAGGCCGGTGGCACCCGCCGTATAGGGGTACATGTCTGAAGTCATCTGCAGGCCTTCGGCTACTGCCTGGTCGATCAACCGGAGAGCCGGTTCGGCTTTCTCCCAGTTATCGCGGCCGGCAGCTTTGAAATGGCTGTGATGGATGGCTGCTCCGGTTTTGCGGCCGATTTCAATCTCTTCCTTCGTCGCTTCGATCAGTTTGTCCCCTTCGTCGCGGATATGGCTGAAGTAGATGCCACCACGCCGGCCAACAGGTTTGGTGACTTCAATCAATTCTTCGGTGGAAGCATAAGAACCGGGCGGATAGATAAGTCCGGTGGAAATGCCAATCGCGCCTTCATCCATGGCCTGTTCCACCAGTTGCTGCATCGCCTCCATCTGGTCTTCGGTGGGCCGTTCTGCGCTGAAGCCTACCACTGCCGAGCGGATCGCCCCCTGGCCTACGATGGGTGTAATATTCAGGCTGGTGCCGATTTCCTCCAGGAAACCCAGAAAACCGCCCATGGTTTCAAGTCTCTCCCAGGGTAAATCAATATCCTTAATTTCGTCCGGGTTCCTGAAATAGCTGCGGTTATGGTTTGTGACCGGTACGGGTGATTCTCCGCAGTGCCCGGTTACCGCAGTGGTAATGCCCTGATGCAGGAGGCTGTCAGCCTCCGGGATATACGCAATCGACATATCCGTGTGGGAGTGCATGTCAATAAAACCGGGGCAGATCACCTTTCCCGAAATATCGATGATCTCCGGAGCCTGCATATCTTTTAGATCACCGATGGCGACAATGGTGTCCCCTTCGACTGCCAAATCCGCTTTGAAGCGGGCTTTCCCGCTTCCATCCACAATCTCACCGTTTCTAAAAATCTTGTCTGCCATGTTTTCTCCTGATTTCCCCTATTTCGTTTTGTCGGATTAGCCGCGGCCAAGGATTTCGCCTGCCAGCGTATGGGTATGTTTCCCGTTTCTGATCACAAATTTGCCGTTGGTGATCACCTGTTCGATACCCAGCGGATATTGTTTGGGTTGAGTGAATGTCGCGGTATCGATAATCTTTTCAGGGTCAAATACCACCACATCTGCCTTGTAACCTGGTTTAAGCAATCCGCGGTCATGCCAGCCCAATTTACCGGCAGTCAGACCGGTCATCTTGTAAACACCCTGCTCGAGGGTAAAGAGCTTTTCCTGGCGGGCATATTTGCCCAGCACGCGCGGGAATGTGCCATAGCTGCGTGGATGTGGTGATCCTTTGGCAAGCGGGCCTTCCAGCGGAAGACCATATCCATCGGTACCGATCATCATCCACTCAACCTGAAGTTCCATTCTTTTATTCTCTTCAGACATGCCGAAGGAAATCTTGTCCATGACACCATGAGTCTCAAGCAGCACATCGCACATCCACTCAAATGGGTCCTTCCCCGCTTCCTGTGCCAGTTCGGACACAAAACGTCCCACATACGCCGGGTTTGGCGAGCCGGAGATCATGATCTTGTCCCAGGTGTGTTCCATGGAAAGCGATTGCAGAATTTTCTGGCGTGTTGCCGGGTCTTTAAGTCGCTGCATGGTTTTGTCGATACCCCCTTCACGTGACCAATCGGGCAACGAATCGATCAGACCGTTGGATGAAGCAATATACGGGTACATATCCGCGGTCATATCGATCCCTTCAGCGCGGATTTTTTCAATGGCTTCCAGGCCGAGAGCAGAATTGCCCCAGGATTTCTGACCCGACGCCTTGTAATGGCTGTGCTGCAATGCAATACCCGTAGCCCTGGCAATACGGTGTTCCTCTTCGATGGAATCCAGCAGATATTCACCTTCATCCCGTACGTGGCTGAAGTAAATACCACCTTTTTTCGCAACCGGGCGGGTCACCTCGATCAGTTCTTCGGTGGTGGAATAATAGCCAGGCGGATAGATCAAACCGGTGGAAATGCCAATCGCTCCTTCATCCATGGCCTGCTCAGCATACCTGACCATGGCATCCATCTGCTCTTCAGTCGGGCGGGCGCTGCTGTAACCCATTACAGCGGCGCGAATGGCACCATGCCCAACCAGCGGAGCCATGTTAATGGATATGCCTTGCTTGCGGATCACATCCAGCAGGCTGCCAAAGGAGTTGATGTCATCAAAATTAAGCACATCTTTATTTTCGCCCAGACTTTCAAGAAATTCGGGCTTACTGATCGGGGAAAGCGGAACCGGTGAGGAGCCACACTGCCCCGTCACAACCGAGGTGACGCCCATGTAAGCCAGGCTTTCAGCGTACGGAGCGAAAGGCAGGGAAAAATCGGAATGCGAATGCATGTCGATAAAACCGGGTGCAACCGCTTTCCCTTGTGCATCAATTACCGTTTCAGCCTTTACATCTGCAAATGCGCCAATATCCTTGATGGTACTGCCCTCAATCAGCAGGTCAGCCTTTCGACCGGGAGCACCGCTTCCATCGATTACCAAACCATTCTTAATGACAATGTCCACCATAATAATCTCCTCATAAGATTGACTCATTTCCCCGCTGATTTTGGCCTTCCCATATTCTACCGCAATCCTCTTTTTCATTCGGTGCCATTCATTGAAAATGCCTGCCAGAGACTTTCAATGATTGGCACCGAACATCCCCGATCAGGATTGGGGATAAGTTATAATCAAACTCATCTAAAATTGAGGAGCGGCTATGATACCTGTAAAAATAAAATCCACAATTCCGGGTCCAAAATCGCAGGAAATAGTTACCCGTGCGATGGAAGTTATTGCAAAAGCCCAATATGCCGGTCTGTTCGGTATTGCCGTAACCGCCGGAAAGGACGCCTATCTTACAGACGCGGATGGAAATACCTTCCTCGATTTTCTGGCAGGAGCTTCAGCAGTTTCTGTTGGCTATGGGCGCCAGGATATCATTGATGTCTACGCCAGGACCGCCCAGAAGATCCAACATTCCTGTTTTCCTTACTCTCCCAACGAAGAAGCCATCCAGTTCGCCAACAAGCTGATCCAGGTAACACCCGGCGATTTTGATAAAAGGGTACTTTTGGGCATGACAGGATCCGATGGAGTGGATGCGGCCATCAAGATCGCCCGTCGCTACACCAGCAGACCCGGCATTATCTCATTCCGGGGCGGGTATCATGGTGTAACCGGTTTCTCATTGTCTGCAAACGGATTTTCCGGGCTGCAGAAAGGATTGTTCATCAGCAGTGATTTTGTCATGGCGGATTTTCCCCGCACAGAACAGGCCGCTGAAACAACGCTGGCTGCCGTTGAAGCCCTGCTGAAAGAGGGGAATTATGCAGCACTGATTACCGAATGCATCCAGGGTGACGGTGGAAATGTAGTTCCACCACCCGGTTTTCACAAACAGCTTGCCGAGCTGGTCCACCATTATGGCAGCGTACATATCATCGATGAAGTTCAATCCGGGGTGGGACGCAGCGGTGCCTGGTGGGAATGTCAGACATACGATCTGGTACCGGACATTCTTTGCTGTGGAAAAGCCATCACATCGGGCTATGTACCCATGAGTGCCTGTATTGCCCGCGCAGAAATGGCACAAACCCTGGATAAAGCCCAGCACCTTTTCACCTATTCCGGTCATCCCCCATCGGCAGCCGTCGCCATGAAAGTATTCGACATCATTGAAAAGGATCATCTGATCCAGAATGCTGTTGAACGGGGTGAGCAAATGCGGGCGGGTCTGCAAAAACTGGTCGACCGTTATGCGTTCGCCAAAGAAGTCCGTGGCCGCGGTCTGCACATGGGTTTCGAAGTGTATGATGATCGCACCAACACGCCATTGGGTGGGTTGTTTGCTTTCCGCTGTGCAGAAAAAGGCCTTTATCCCGGGTATTTTGGCTCTAAAAACGAGGTCATGCGTCTGCATCCGCCGCTGATCGTCAATAAAGAAGAGATGCAGTTTGCCGTTGACCAAATCACCGAAGTATGTGAAGAATGGGATACCGGCACATTCCCTCAACAGACTATTCAGAACTATCGCCAATTTGGGGTGGGTCTGGGTACTGATTAATCAAGAAAAGGTAAATAAAAAAATGAATACCAAAGAAAAACCCCAATTGGTGGAAGATGATGTTGTCGTAACCATGCGTTACGAATTGACTGTGGATGGTGTGGTGATCGATTCTTCAGACAATGACGAACCGATTGTTTTTATTCAGGGTCAGGAGGATGTCATTCCTGGTTTGGAAAAAGCGATCTACAAAATGAAGGCCGGCGAGAAAAAATCAATCCACGTCACGCCGGAAGATGGATATGGTGAAATCGATCCCGAAGCCTTTCAGGATGTTCCGCGGGATGAATTTCCTTCAGATATTCCCCTGGAACCCGGTGTTGAGCTGGAAATGAAAGACGAGGATGGTGAAACGCTTTTCGCCACCATCGTTTCTGTAGATAAAGATGTAGTAAAACTTGATTTCAATGAACCGCTGGCCGGAAAAGATCTGTATTTTGAGGTAGAGATTGTGGATCTGCGCCAGGCAACAGCCGAAGAGCTGGATCACGGACATGTGCATTTTGACGACGACCACCACGAAGAAGATTAATCTCTAGGGCAATAGTTACCGAGGGGAAGGAAATTAAAATCCTTCCCCTTTTTGTCACCCTGTGCACCTATCAACACCAATGTTTGTTCGGTGAAATAGTGAATGGAAAAATGGAATTGAATGAATACGGGAAAATAGCGCGGGATATAGGGTGTAAAATCCCCGAACATTTTTCTTGCATCACATTGGGCGAATACGTCATCATACCAACCACATTCACGGAATCATCGTTATCACCGAAACAGGTTTGGCAGGGACAGGGTTCACCCCCGCCCAAAATAATATAATTGGCGATATCGTCGGGGCGTATAAATCTCTGGTGGCAAACAAATGTTTGAAATTGTTCAAAGCCAAAAATGAACTCATGGGGAAATTATGGCAAAGCAATTATTGGGAACATATCATCCGGGATAATATCGCCTACCAAAACATCATTCTCTTTATCAAAACAATCCCGCTCAATGGGAAAACGACCAACCCTATTTGGAATAACATTTTACGCTTGTAGACGCGTGTTCAGAACCTGCCTCTACGATCAACCTACATCGTTACCAGGTGCTTTGGCAAATGGTCAATCCGGTTCGAATACACCAGGACACGCCCCCGGTGGGTATCCATGCCATCTTCCTGATGAAAATCCCAGCGGGTGATGGCCGTATTGCTCCACCCAAACATTACACGTTCGTCTTCCAGCCCCAGTAATTCCTGCATGAGATGATTGTAAAAAGCCCCATGTGTCACCACCAGCACACGATCCGGGGTACCTCCATGCTTTTCCAGCAGCGTATCCACCACCCTTTTGGCGCGCGGTTGATGTTCACTCACCTCTTCATGGGAACGATTCCACCAACCTTCATCACCAAACCGGTCGCACAAAACCAGTTCCGGATAATTTTCGCGGAAAAAGCTTTGTGTGCTGCCCGGCAATCCGATATAAGGTGATTCCTCGCCATCGCCGGAAACAATCCCCCCGGTTTCATGAAGATCACGCCAGCCGATTAGCGGTACATTCAAAGCTTTTGAAATCGCCGACCCTGTTTCAACGGCTCTTAACATCAGGCTGCAATAAATGTGTGTAAATTCAAATCCCTTATGGTCCTGTGGATCAATCCACGTATCCTCATCAGGTTCGACGGCGTCCCGCAGATATTGGGTCAGGTATCTTACCTGTTCCCGGCCCAGATCGGATAGCAGCGGATCAGGGTTGCGATCCCTGCGGCTGTTTGTTACCAACATCAAAACATTGTTTATTGATTGTGCGTGTCGGACGAGATAAAGGCGCATGATGATTTTGTCAGTCCACCGTCAAAGTTTTGCTTAGATTACGCGGGAAATCCGGGTCAAAACCGCGTGCCAGGCTGAGTTTGTAGGATAGGAGCTGCAACGGCAGTACCGTCAAAAGGGCATTGATTTCCCCCGGAGCAGAAGGGATTTCGATCACGGTCTCGGCATTGGCCGACAGGCGGCTGTCCTTCTCGCCAAATGTGATGGCGTGCCCGCCGCGGCCGGTGACCTCGTTGATACCACTCACAATGAGCGGCACATCCTCTTTTCCGGCATTTTTCCTGAGATCAATCGTTCCATCATCATGAATGGTGGCACAACCTACTGAATCATACCCGCGATAAGACAATCTCCGTCCGGCTTCGGTCAAGACCGGTCCCAGGGCTGTTTCATGTTTCTTCACGATGCCAAAGATGCCGCACATGCTTCGTCTCCCGAAACAATCTATGATTGAAAGGGATTATTCAGGTATTTTACCATTCAGTTTTAAGAATGGAAAAAAAATACTGTGCTGATTGGATAACGAAAAACACCCCTCCTGCCCAGGGGTGTTTTTTCGAGAAAAAGGAGAAAACGATGATGAAAACTCTATGAGTGTAATTATGCTGTTGCCGGATTAAGAACTGGTTAATTCTTTATAAGAAAATAATTAGAAAAAAAATCCGTGTTCTTATTTACATTTAACCCTCCTGTCAGGAAAACTTGCGATTGGATGATAATGTGGGTCAGGATTGCCCTGTCATGTTCCTGTCTTTTACCTGGGCAGGATAAAAGGACATCACAGACAAACGGGGTTATAAACCGCCGTTCCAGCCCTTGACTCTGCAAGTAATCGGTAGCGGCGTATGGGCGAGCACGAATTTTGCCTGAGATGTAGGAAAACCCAAAGCCAGAAAAAGGCTTGTAAAGCGTGCAGAATCCTTCACGTCGGCTGCACGCTTTGTTAGCCCGTTTTATTTTTCAGCGACTCCGTTGACTATGATGCCAAAAATTCCTTAATCACCGCAATAAATTTTTCGGGCTCTTCTGCCATGGCCATATGACCTGAATTTTCCATAATGACCATTTTGCTATTGGGAACGAGATCGGCAATTTCTTGACCAAGTTCCAATGCATTTATGCCATCATAGCGAGCCGAGATGACCAACGTGGGACATGTGACATTCCCCAATTCGGGACGCAAATCGAAGCCAATCAGAGCTGTGTTCACTGCGGCTGTTTGCTTTGGGGTAAGAACAACTGCATGGGGATGATTCATCACTTTGAACTGCTGCGCCAGGATTTCATCGCGGCGTTCCTTCGATGTGGTGGGAGCCCACAGCGCCTCGTTGAGCAGTGCCATCATCTCTTCTTGTGTAACTTCAGACATCTTAAGTCCTTTTTTCTTGAGAATGCCAGCAACCGAGGAACCAGTTCCATCATCAAACGCCTTGGCCATGCCAAGAATTAAACGGTTTACCCGACTGGAATCGAAAACTGCTGCCTGGCCAACAACATAGGAACCCATAGAAATACCACACAAATCAGTCTTATCGTAACCGAACAGGTCGATCAGGGCGAGCAGATCATGGCCGTGATCGGCTAATGTATAGGCTTCGGGCTTATCCGTCTGACCGTGTCCGCGGCAATCATAGACGATCACAAACCTGTCATCAGCAAGGGCTTGAGCCATATCAAACATAGCAAGGCGATTGCTGGTGAGCCCGTGAACAAGAAAAAGTGGGGGTTTGATCATATCCCCAAAGGTGTCGTATGCGATTTTTATCCCATTAGCACGAATGTATGGCATTTTATTCTCCTTTACGATGGTTTTTGATGGTTTGCATTTTGGCGATTGGATTACACCAAAATATATTATACAACCCTGGGTGATTTTTGCTTTGGTTCCACTGGTATCCATCTCGCAGTATGGATGGTTTACGATGGTCAAATATGGAAGTTATGGGAGTACTGAAGCCAGGCGAAAAAGTTTCCGGCGTGGGTTGAAAAAACTTTGAACCGCCGACCTCACAGACCCAAACCGTGCACTCTATCCGAACTGAGCTGCACTCCATATCGTAGATTACGCCATGTCAATCAGGGCGTTACGCGGCAGAAAAATTATCATCGCGGCTTTACGAGAAATTAAGCCAAACCGGAGGGGATGAAAGAGCCTCTCCGGTTCGACCTTTCACATTTTCAAATATTCTTTGCGATTCTTGTTCGGGCTATCCTTGTTTTATCCAATCCACAACCCTTCTACGCGCACCTGGAAACCGGTGGGTGTGCGATTGAGAAAGTTCACCAGCCCGCTGTGCCGCCACTGAAGCATGCACATCTGCGGTTGGAAAAAGTAGCGCATCCCAATCTTGATCTCGCAGCGCGCTTCATTGACAAGCCCTTCGTAACCTTCGGCGATGTAATATCCCAGGTCTTTAAAACCCTTTTGGCGCGGGTTCAGCGGCCCGGTCACGCACCAGACAATGACGCCGGTACGCTTGTCCACGCTCATGACAACGCCGCAGTGTGTAATCGGACAACCACACGACATCCCCAGCGGGCGGCCGATCAGGATGTCACCGGTCTGGATGTCCATTTCACGGGTGATCATCGCGTTGTGCGGAAGGATGATCTCGCGCGGCCCCGGTTCCTCGGGGAAATGCTCCAGGTAGAAATCGAATTCGCGACCCAGGCTGTCGCGCCAGCGGTTGGTCATGCCGGGAATAAAAGGAGCAGGGGCCGAAGCGGCGGGACTGCATACCGCACACGTCGTTACAGCCGGTGCAGCCTGCGTCGGCATCGATGCGACAGGAGTCACAGGAGCGTTTAAGGGATTTTTGCGATTCTCGGTGACGATTTCCCGCGCTTCATAGCGGTTATCGGAAAGATAAATACAACGTTTGATATATTCGGGATTGGTTTGCAGTCGTTCAGCCATATCCGCACAACTGCGCAGGCCGCAGACACCGCAGTTCAGCCCAGGCAGATCGCTTTCAGTGTACTTTTGAGAAAGAGCCATAAGTTGGTTTCCTTTGTTAATGTAGGGGGAGAAAATTTTATTGTCCAGTCGCAAAACCGCGTGATGTGACGGATCGCAGCTCGCCCACCAGGCGCGGCAGTACTTTCAGGAAGGTATCCACTTCCGCATCGGTGTTGAAACGTCCCAGCGTGATGCGCAGCGAACCACGCGCACGGATGGGATCAAATCCCATGGCAGTCAAAATATAGGAAGGCTGCCCGGCCTGATGTGAACTGCATGCGCTGCCGGTGGAGATGGCAATGCCCTCCTCGTTCAGCGCAAGCATCAGGTGGATGGCTTCGCCCTCCTGCCCGGCAAAACCGAGGCAGATGTGACCGGGTAAACGCTTGTAACGGTGGCCGATGAGATATGCGTTGGGGATTTTGGACTCAACGGTTTCGATGATGTGGTCGCGCAGCCTGACCAGCCGTCGGGCTTCAACGGACATCTCTGCCGCGGCAATTTCCGCTGCTTTCCCCAGCCCGGCAATCGCGGCTACATTTTCTGTTGCCGAGCGAATGCCGCGTTCCTGCCCGCCGCCGTGCACAAGCGGCTCGATTTTTACGCCCTTGCGAATGTACAGCGCACCGATGCCTTTGGGGCCGTGTAATTTGTGCGCCGAAAGTGAAATAAAGTCGATGGGCATGCTGTCCACATGCAGCGGAATTTTACCCGCCGCCTGCACGGCATCGGTGTGGAACAATGCGCCATACGACTTGCTGATTTGGGCCAGTTCCGTTACCGGTTGGAGTGTGCCGACAACGTTATTAGCCGCCATGACCGATACCAGCCGCGTATTGGGCTTTATTGCCAGTTTGAGCGATTCCGGCTCGACTATGCCATCCGGTGATACCGGCAAGTATGAAATTTCATAGCCGAGTTTTGCAAGATATTTGCAGGTTTCCAGGATAGCCGGATGTTCGAACGACGAGGTGATGATGTGGCAATCCTGGGGTTGGTACTGGCTGGCGACACCCTGCAATACCATGTTGTCCGATTCGGTGCCGCTGGCGGTAAATACGATTTCGTCCGGGCTGGCGCAGAACAATTCTGCAACCTGGCGGCGGCCCGTTTCGATGGCCTGTTTTGCCTGCTGCCCGGCCCAATGCAGGCTGGACGGGTTGCCAAAGTCTGACTGATAAAAAGGCAGCATGGCTTCGACGACACGCGGGTCAAGCGGGGTCGTAGCAGAATGATCGAAATAAATGTGTTCCATAGGTTTCCTTTGTGTTCCTGGTATCTTCCGTGGAATAGTCCTCGTCTTACTCGCCGCGATAGAAATTCTGGTTTTCCAGCGAACGTACCACGCCGAAGTGCGCCTGCCAGCCGATCTCCTTCTTGCCCACACAGATGGTGCAGGTGCCCACCGGTGGATTGCCGCGCAACTGCATCTTGTCCCAAACATCCGCCTGGTTGTGGAGGATATCCACCAGCGGATCGATGCCGATGCCGTAAAGTGCATTCACTTCACGGACGCGCACGTTTGGGGCAACATCCTGGATGCGCGAGCGGAACACCTCACGTTCAGCTTGTGAGACGCGGTCGATCTTGGTCACGACAGCTACATCTGCCAGTGAGAGCATGGGGCCGATCTTGAGCGGCAGGTTGGTGCCGCTGGTGGCTTCGATCACGATCATCCCCAGTCCGCCATCCACATAGGGAGAACAGCGCAGGCACAGACCGGCGGTTTCCACCAGTAAAATATTTGCGCCTTGCTGCTGCGCCCATTGGATGGCATCGCCCAGCACCATCACATTGCAGTGGTCGGGACAGAGTTCACCTGAATAGACTTTTTTGGTTGGGATGCCGAATTCTTTTGCAAATATTTCATCTTCTTCGGCATACTGCACGTCGATCTTCAAAAAAGCCACCTGATCCCCCGCTTCTTGCAGCTTACGGATCATGTGGCGTAGGACAGAGCTTTTTCCGGTCGTCGCCGGCCCGGCACAGATGGCGAGTTTCATGCTAATCCCTCCAGTTCGTGGGTGGTGAGCCGTTCTCCGGAGCGGATTTTGTCGCGCATGACGGAGAGTAAATCATCGAGCTTGCTGACTTTGCGTGAAAAGGTACGCTCTTCTTCATTGGTGTAAAGCACCTTTTGGATCGAACCTCCCTGCATCACGATACGGTAATCCGAAAGCAGCACGATACGCGGGTCGTGTGTCACAAAAATGAAAATCTTGCGATACTCGCGCAGCAGTTCCACTGCCAGGGTGCGGTTGATGCCGGCGTTTTCGACCTCATCGAGCAGCACGATGGGTGTGTTGCAGATAATGGCAGCATCGGCGATCAACAGGGCGCGGGTCTGGCCGCCCGAGAGTTCGGTCATACGACTCGAGAGTACGATGGGCTCGCCGGTTAACTGGTTGGCAAATGCCAGGGTTTTCTGGATCATCTCATCCATCTGGCTCTTTTCCACGGCGCGGATCCCAGCATGAGCGGTCAGGAACTCGAGCACCGGCAAATCGGATAAAAAGGTGGTGTGTTGCGTGATCAACGCGATCGGGTTCATCGCCGGGTTGTCGCGATACTCCAGTGGAGGCCGTTGCCCGTTGACCAGCATCCGCCGCCCGGTTTGGGTATTCGCATCGGCGAACAGCTCCAGGTCGTTGATGAGCGTGGTCTTGCCCGAGCCGGTCGGCCCGACTATACTGACCACATCGCCCATTTTCATTTCAATGTGTTCGACAGGCTCTGGCTGCCCTGAACGGCTGTGCCCACCGATAATCGTGATGGTTTGAATCATTTTTTCTCCTTGCTGATTAGGATAGATGTTATCATATACTATTTATCCTATTTATTTTGTCGTATTTCAAGTTAATAATTTATACCAGTTCTCTTATTGTGGTATTCTCCAATCGTTCCAGAATCTGCGATTGAAGTTGCTCAAACAACCCAACCAATTTATCTTCCTTGTCCATTGGCGCGGAGGCATATCCTTTACTGCTGACCGGTTCCAGCGGAGCCAGGGCGCCATCAAAGAGACGGATGATCTCGACGACGGAGATTTCATCCGCACTTTTGAGAAGAGTAAACCCCCCATCCACCTGTTTCACATAGTGAGATTGGCTCAACGCTGAAAGGATCTCCTCCAAGGGTTCCACCGCGATTTCGTACGTGGAAGCAATTTCAATCAATGAAGCCGTTTCGGTGCGGGACAAACGAATCATAACCAGCAGGGCATATTCGCTATACAAAGAAAGTTTCATATTTATATGACTAATCCCATAGGTATTATATATTATTAAATTGAATTTGTCAATATCCAACAGCCAGCCAACAGCCAGATTCAGCGACAAAAACAAGGGATTTGCATCAGAGGATTGCGATATTCATCGATAAAACAGGGAATTCCGCTCAATTAACCGGCTACGTCTGCGATGGTAGTGGTTTCCAGCTTGTGAGAAATGTAATCCCGAATATCTCTGAAAACCACGATCAAAGTGTGTTCCTTCTCAATCGGTGTCGGTTCATAAAAATACTCGCTGACTGATTCGGTAGGCGCCAGCGCACCATCGAACAAACGGATGACCTCTGCCAGTGTGATCTGATTTGCGGCTTTTGCAAGCGTATAACCGCCTTTTTGACCTTTGGTGCTGCGTAAAAAATGTGCCCTTTTTAGCGCCAGCATCAACTGTTCCAGAAATTTCGGCGGAATATCCTGCGCTTTCGCGATGGTATCTATCGAAATGAACTCATCCTTGGGCTGGCGGGCAAGGTATACAAGAGCCAGGAGAGCGTATTCGCTACGAGACGTGAGTTTCATATTTCCTATCGTTCCAATTTATCCTATAGAGAGTATAGTATAAGCAACAGAATTGTCAAGATCCATGCAATAATTTATTGGACTATTGTAAAGACAATAGCAAGGGTCCTTTTTGGAGCTAATGAAGCTCCAAAAAGGACCCTTGGGAGCTCAAATAGTCGGGGCGGGCGGATTTGAACCGCCGACCTCACGGACCCGAACCGTGCACTCTATCCGGGCTGAGCCACGCCCCGTGTGCCAAATTATACCACAGCCATCCTTTTTCATGATATTTGGAAAATTATTCGGTAATATTTTCTTTTGAGCCATCGATGCTTCTAAAGTAGCTTTTTATTTTGAGGTACTACCTATTTCATTAAACTGCCGATATTTCCCGGTTTTTAGGTGAAACGGTGAAACTATCTTTACTTGAGGTTGCTGAATAACCAGCCGGATCGATCATTAATTAATCCAAAAATGGTTTCTTTTACAAATCATACAACTGATCTATTATTTTCATTTGACATCTTCATAAATATCCCTATAATGTAATAAGATTATTCGTTTACTTACCAGCGTTGTCTCTTTATATCATTTTCATAATTAATATTGTTATCGACATCGTCATACAGGGAGTTTTTAAGCACCCAGACAATCTTATCTCTTGGCAATTTCATCGTAGTTTAATTTGATTGATTCTGGCAATTGTGCGTATTTAGGGAGGAGGTGTCTGCATACTTATAAATATTTGTCCTGGAAAATAACTCGATTTAACAAGTCAATATTTAGTTTTACAAGGAGAGAAAAGTGAAAAAATTTAAAATGTATCCTGTTCTGGTTGCGATACTGTTGATTTGCTTCATGTTCGCAGCCTGTACGCCTGCCGCAACAGAAGCACCAACAGAAGAAGCTCCTGCTGAAGTAGTTGCACCTACCGAGGCACCAGCCGAGGTGGTCGCCCCAACCGAGGTACCCCCCACTGAGGCGCCCGTGGTTGCAGCCTATGAAACCGTGAAATATGAAGCCCCGGATTGCGAATACGGTGGAAACATGAAATCAATGGAATCCATTGATCAATACACCGTCAAATTCGCATTCTGCAATCCGGACCCTGCCTTCATGGCCAAGGTCGCCGTCTTTGCTTTCCCCATCCTCGATTCTGATTACCTGGATGAGACCGGCGGGGATGCCGCAAAAATTAATGAAAATCCAATTGGGACCGGCCCCTACGTCATGCAGGAGTGGGTACGCGGCGATCATATCACTTTTGTACCCAGCGAAACCTATTGGGGTGAAAAAGCCAAGAATGACACCTTCATTTTGAAATGGGGCACTGAAGCTGCCGCCCGCCTGCTGGATCTCCAATCCGGAAACGTGGATGGTATCGTTAACGTAGCTACCGATGACTACCCAACTGTAAAGGCTGATGAGACGATTGCACTGTACCCGCGCGTATTCAATAACTTCCTTTACTTGGGCTTGAACAACCTCAAAGAACCGTTCACCGACGAAACAGTCCGCCAGGCATTTGCCATGGCCATTGACAAACAGCGTCTGGTCGACAATTTCTATCCCGAAGGCGCCAGTGCAGCCACACAGTTTGCTCCTCCTGGCGTGGTCCCCGGCCATAATCCCGATTACAGTTCTCCTGCCTACGATCCTGCCAAGGCCAAGGAAATGCTGGAATCGGTTGGTTTTGATTTCACCCAGACGATCGAACTGTCCTACGCAGAACGTACCCGCCCGTACTTCCCGCAACCCACCAAGATTGCACAGGATATCCAGGCTCAGTTTGCCGAAATTGGCATCAATGTCACTCTCAGTCTTCAGGAATGGGCTGCTTACCTGCCCTACACTCGTGAGGGCAATGCCCAGATGTTCCTGCTCGGCTGGAGTGAGGATTACCCGGATGCAACCAACTGGTACGATGTGTACCTGATGGGCACAACCAAATCGACCGGCGATCCCTGGCCTGATATCATGGAAGAAGTCAAGATAGCAGCACGCCTTGGAGATCCCGCTGAACGCCAGGCACATTATGACATCGTGAACCAGTTGATTGATCAGCATGTACCCTACATTGTGCTGGCAAACGGTTCTACCGCAGACGCATTCAGTAAAGATGTACAAAATGTGATCGTTGGACCCTACAACGAAAACTATCAGGAAATGTCGACGCCTGACGGCATCCTGGTTTATTCACAGGATGGCGAGCCTGTTTCGCTGGACTGCGCAGATGAAACCGACGGTTCTTCGTTTACGGCCTGTATGCAATTGTTCGACACCCTGTTTGAATTCACCTGGGGTACTTCAACATTGCAGCCCGCTCTGGCTGAAGACTGTGTGCCCAATGCGGATGCCACAGAATATACCTGCCACCTTCGCCAGGGTGTTGTCTTTTCCAACGGTGCCGCCTTCGATGCAAACGATGTGATCGCCAGTTTCTATCGCACCTGGGATTACACCGCTCCCAACCGTTTAGGCAATACCGGTTCCTATTCATATTGGAAGGATTTCTTCGGCCCGAAGGTTTTGAACCAGCCAGCCGAATAATCCAGTAACTATCGAATAACTCTGATGCAGGATGGGGAGATTTCTCATCCTGCTTCACTTATTCAACATATCGGACAGGGATGTGCATGACCCCTTTCCTTATTCCACTTTTCAATTCGTCCGGAGAATAGAATGCTCCAATATATCATCCGTCGTTTATTATTGCTTTTCCCTATATTATTAGGAATACTTCTGGTTACTTTCGCCATTACCCGTATGATCCCTGGGGATCCTTGCGATGTCATGCTCGGCGAAAAGGCCACCCAGGCAAAATGCGATGACTTCAAAATGCGGTATGGCCTGGATAAAAGCATACCCGAACAATTTGTCAAATATATTCTGAAGGTGGCCCAGGGGGATTTTGGATATACAATCCGCGACCGCCGACTGGTGATCGATGTCATTGCAGAACGTCTGCCGATGACCATGGAGCTCACTTTTTTTGCCATGATATTCGCATCTTTCTTTGGCATACTGCTTGGCCTGATATCCGCATTGAAAAGAAACACCATTTGGGATACTGCCACCATGATCTTCGCGAATATTGGCGTTTCCATGCCGGTATTTTGGCTGGGCCTTTTACTGGCATATTTCTTTGCTCTTATTCTAAAAGATACACCTTTTTACATTCCGCCTTCAGGCAGGTTGTCACCTGGAATATCACTCATCCCCCTCTCAAAAACCTGGGGTTTGCAGGATCTTACCGGCCTGCCAAAATTTTTACTGGACTTGATTTCCAATTCGGCAATATTAAACGGGCTTCTGACAAAAAATTGGGTACTGGTCAAAGATGCACTCTGGCATCTCATATTACCTTCCCTGGCGGTCGGCACCATCTCAATGGCCACCATTGCCCGCATGACCCGCTCAAGCCTGCTCGATGTATTGGGTCAGGATTACATCCGGGCCGCCCGGGCCAAGGGGTTGGTCGAGAATCGGGTCATTTTCCAGCACGCCTTGAGAAATGCCATGATACCCATCATAACCGTCATCGGCCTGCAAACCGGTGGACTGCTTTCCGGTGCAGTCTTAACGGAAACCATTTTTTCACTACCCGGGCTGGGTTCCAAAATGGTACAGGGGATTCAATCGAGAGACTACCCCGTTGTTCAAGGCTTCTCGGTGGTCGTCGCAATTATTTATGTAATGACCAATCTTATCGTCGATGTCTCTTATGCTTATCTCGATCCCAGGATCCGACTGGAGTGACAAATGACCAGCGCTAATACAACCATTCAAAAAACCAGCTTATCGAAAGTTAAACAACGAACTCCAACCCAGGACACCATCCATCGTTTATTCAGACATCGATCAGCCCAACTGGGTATGTTCATTCTTGGATCGATGATCCTGATCGCCATCTTTGCCGAGCAAATCGCCCCCTATGATCCGCTGGTGCCGTTGGATAATGTCATCCGGCGAGATACTCCCTGCATCCACCTTTTTGGTTGCCCAAAGGAAAAATCAGAGCATATCATGGGGATCGACGGCAACAATCGCGACTTGTTTTCCCGTATCATATTTGGTTCGCGGCTTTCGCTGCAGATAGGTATAACCACCATTTCCATTGCGATTGTTGTGGGAGGATTACTGGGTGCCATTGCGGGTTTTCTGGGCGGATGGGTGGACGATTTAATCATGCGCTCTCTGGATATCCTGATGGCCTTTCCCAGCCTACTGCTGGCGATTGCCATTGTGGCGGTTCTTGGGCCGGGATTGAAAAATGCCCTGTACGCAATTGCCATCGTTTCCATACCGGTTTATGCCCGCGTACTGCGCGCCGGGGTGGTCTCCATTAAGGGGTTGGACTACGTCACAGCGTCGCGCGCATTGGGCGCTTCAACGATCAGGCTCCTTTTTACCCGCATTCTGCCCAACGCTCTCACCCCGCTAATTGTGCAAGGAACGCTTGGAATTGCTTCTGCAATCCTTTCAGCAGCAGCCCTCAGTTTTCTTGGTTTGGGAGCAGAATTTCCAAAGCCCGAATGGGGGCTCATGTTGGGTGAAGAACGAAACAGCGTTTTCAATGCCCCACATTTGGTCTTCTTCCCAGGCTTGGCCATCATGCTGACCGTGCTTTCCTTCAACTTAACGGGCGACGGTTTGCGGGATGTGCTGGATCCAAGATTGCGGGACGCCATGGGAAACTAATTTTTCACCTTCCACTGTCAAAAAGGTTAGTCAAAAGGAACTGTCTCCCAGGAAACTTAAAATTGGATATGCAGGAACACGGCGGGCAGATAGGTGTCTATCCAATGCCGGTCTTGTCTGTTTGGATGTGGTTCCGAGTGCACCCATACTCAAGTTTCTTCCCGATAGAAGAGCGCCTTGGCATGTTGGGATAAATCAAAAGTAAAATTCGCGTTTATGACAGCCCCATGATTCTCCTGATTCTTTACAATTTACCAGAAATAAAACAAACGCATGTATAATTATTAATCTGCGCTGCAACCGCTTGGCGGTTGCCAGGCGGTTGCAGCGCAGATTTATGAAAATGTGGAGAGTCTTGATATGACAGAAAATCGAAAAGTGCGAGTGGCGATCATCGGTGTTGGAAACTGTGCTTCCTCTTTGGTTCAAGGTGTCCAATTTTACCGAAATGCAAAAGATGATGAGACTGTTCCAGGCCTCATGCATGTCAACTTAGGCGGGTACCGTATCAGCGATATTGAATTCACAGCAGCCTTCGATGTTGTGGATACAAAGGTGGGGCTGGATCTTTCAGAGGCCATTTTTGCGTATCCCAACAACACCTATAAATTCAGCGATGTTCCTAAATTGAACGTGCCGGTTTCACGGGGAATGACGCATGATGGCCTGGGGAAATATCTGTCGCAAGTCGTCAAAAAAGCCCCCGGTCCTACGGCAGATATTGTCGGGATTCTGAAGAGCACAAAAACAGATGTGGTCGTCAGTTACCTGCCGGTTGGTTCGGAGATGGCGACCAAATGGTACGTCGAGCAAATACTCGATGCGGGCTGCGGGTTTGTGAATGCCATTCCGGTCTTTATTTCCAGTTCTGATTATTGGGCAGGTCGTTTCCGTGAACGGGGTCTTCCCATCATCGGGGATGACATCAAAAGCCAGGTGGGTGCAACCATAGTTCACCGGGTTTTAACCAGCCTGTTTGTCGATCGCGGCGTTAAACTTGACCATACATACCAGTTGAACTTCGGCGGGAATACCGATTTTCTGAACATGCTGGAACGTGAACGTCTTGAATCCAAAAAAATCTCCAAAACCGGTGCGGTGACCAGCATGCTTCCTTATACTCTCCCACCTGAGGATATTCACGTTGGCCCCAGTGATTATGTTCCCTGGCTGACCGATCGGAAATTCTGCTACATCCGCATGGAAGGCACAACCTTTGGCAATGTTCCGCTTAACATCGAAGCCAAAATGGAAGTCTGGGATTCACCCAATTCCGCCGGCGTGGTCATCGATGCCGTTCGCTGCGCCAAAATTGCCCTTGACAGGGGTATTTCCGGCCCGGTTTATGAGGCAGCCGCTTATTTTATGAAGACTCCCCCCAAACAATACAAGGACGATCTTGCCCACGAAATGGTGGAAGCCTTTATCAAGGGAGAAGCAAAACCCGATTCGGAAAAGTAGGGCATGCAAATTGCTGTAAACCGGACGTCCCATACGCTGTTCCATTCGTCAACTGTTGCGTTGGCTTTGATATTTGTGTCCATACTGTTGCTTACCGGATGTTCTACACCGGCAAGCAGAACGCCCGACATGACCCAGGTTTTCGAGCAGGCCATGCTGACTGCCACTTATGCCATCGTTGAGCCGTCTGCCAACCCCACTCCTCTGAATTCCCCAACGCCGCAGGTCAGTCTTACACCCGAACCCACCGTTATCCCCAGCCCCACCCGTTACTCCGGGCCGGCCCCCACATTACAAGCTTCCTTTATAACCGATTTACTTCCTGCGGGAGGTGAACCTGTCAGCTATATCGAAGACACCTGTGAGTATCTCAAAGCCAGGCTGGATCCCAACAACAGCTCGCCAGGGACGGTTGTGATGCCAGTGATGTTTCATGGCATCGCCGAGGATGGCACAACCATCACCGATAACATGAATGTAACTCACAGCGATATGGTAACGTTTGTCGAACATGCCCATGAATTGGGCTTTGAAACGGTCACCACTGAGGAATTAGTTGGATTTCTGGAAGAAAATGCACCCATCCCGGCCCGTTCACTGTACATTGTCCTGGATGACCGCCGCCCGGGAGGGGTTCGTGAACATTTCATGCACTACCTGAAGGAATATGATTGGACGCTCACCCTGGCCTGGTTGATCGGCGATACCGATACCCGGGCTGCCTCCCCGCTAGGTTGCTGCCCGGATGAGCCCTACACTACCCTCTGGGAACAGATGGAGGCCTACAATGCCACCGGATACCTGGATGTCCAGTCGCATGGTAATATCCATAACATCAATATCACCGAAGCCTCAACGGATGAATATATCCTCTCAGAGCTTAACGTATCCCGCACTGTAATCCGGGAACATTTTTATTGCAAGGATTATTCCACCGGTCTGCCAATCGAAAACTGCCAAACCGACCAGCCTCTGGCGTTTATCTGGCCGGGAGGAAGTTTCACCCCCCGTTCGGTGCAGTTGGCCCGTGAAAACGGCTACCGTCTCGGCTTTACCGTCAACCCTCGCGGGCCCATCATGTACAACTGGATACCCCAGGCCCAGGAGAACAACCCTGCCACACCCAGTTGGATTGCCGAAGGGCCGGCCGGAGATCCGCTCATGACGCTGCCACGCTACTGGAGCTACGATGCAGCTTATCACCTCGATGAAGTTGCAAATATAGGTGAACAGGCTGCCAAATATGCCAAAACCCACCGGCAGGAAGAGTTGAATTATTATTCTTACTACTGCCAGGATATTACAGGAGAAATCCCGTCCCTAAACCTTGAAAATTAGAAATACCTGCCATGCAAAACGAAAATCTTCAACAATCCCATGAACAATGTCCTTTTTGCAGGATTATTCATGGAGAAAGCCCCGCCGAAATGATTTACCGGGATGATTACTGTCTGGCTTTCAAGGATATTCATCCCAAAGCAGAAGTTCATATTCTGATCATCCCCCTGAAACATATCCCTTCGGTAAACGAGGTAAATGAAGAGGACAAGGAAATCATCGGGCACCTGGTATGGGCAGCAGCAAAGATCGTGACCGAGATAGGCGCAGACCGTAATGGTTACCGTCTTGTCATCAATACAGGGGAAAGAGCCGGACAAACCGTGTTCCATCTACATATACATTTACTGTCAGGCAGACTTCTGACTGGTTATTAGCTTTATCATGATAAAACTCAGCCCACACGTTCCGCCTTTTGACTGTGTTGGCGCCCTCCTGGTCGCCTTATTAAATTGAAACCCGCGATCGGGTGGAGAAAGGTGTATTCCTGCAGGTGGGCAACCGGATCGGCCATCCCCCGTGTGAAGGTGCTTATTCAACGGGTACCCACGTGTATATTGCCCGGCGGTATAATGGTGAGTGGATTTCTGCAAACGGATCAATCCCCTTTATCCTTGACGGCTGAACCTCATTTGGCACGGGAATTGCATACAATGGATATTTAACCAAAAATGGAAACACGGTCACCGCGCTCGCCGGCAACAGTCCTGAAAACCAGATCCAACGTTAGCAGACTGGCTGCCATCCTCCTCCTTTGCATCCTGTCCTTTCAGGCAGCATCCTGCGCGCACATTGACTTCATTTACCCCAGTGAAGAGACCGCTACGGCTGTTGCCAAAATGCAGGCTCTCACGCCTGCCAATGGCTCTGACCTGGAAGTCAAGTATTTGGATGTCCAGCCCAGTCCGACTGCGACATTCCCCGCCACCTTCACATCCACTGTAACGACTGAACCTGCTTCTCCCACTCCATCATTGACCACAATGGCCACAGCCATACAGGCAACGGAAACATCGATTCCAACTTTCCCGAGCACAGCCACAGACAACGCCAATCCAGCGTCCAATCCCCTGTCGATCATTGCTCCGCCCATCCTGTATTACACCCAGGCCGGTGACACGCTGGAATCCCTGTGCAGCCGGTTTGGTATTGAAGCGGACCAGATCTCCTCATCAGATATGGATGAAATTCCATCTCATACCTTGTTGCAATCCAGCAAACTGCTGGTGATACCCAACGTACTGGGTGAAACCAGCCGCAGCGACAAACTGTTCCCCGATTCCGAAATCATCTATTCTCCTTCGGCAATTGGTTTTGATGCGGGGGAGTACGTTAAAAACGCCAATGGATACCTGGCGCAGTTTAAGGAATGGCGCACCGACGGCTGGTATAACGGCGGAGAAGTTATTCAACGGGTGGCTTATGAGAACTCGGTTAACCCGCGCCTGCTTCTGGCCGTTGTGGAATATCAAAGCCACTGGATTTTCGATTTCCCGCCCGATGATGCGGATACATCCTATCCCCTTGGCTATGAAAATTCTGAATATAAAGACCTCTACAAGCAGCTTACCTGGGCCATCATGGAAGTAGGTATCGGCTATTACGGTTGGCGATCCGGGGATATCACCGAGCTGACCTTCCCGGATGAAACCACCCTGCGTCTGGCTCCCGAGCTGAATGCCGGAACCGTGGCCGTGATGTATCTGTTTTCCAAACTATACAACCAGGAAAAGTGGGAAAATGTATTGTATGGGGATAACAATTTTTTTAGTCTGTACAATACAATGTTCGATGATGCCTGGATGCGCGCCCAAACCGTGGAACCATTCTTTCCCACTGATCTTGAACAGCCTGAGCTGACTCTGCCCTTCGAAGTGGGCAAGACCTGGACCCTGACCAGCGGGCCACATGCAGTATGGGGCCCTGAAGGCGTACTGGGTGCACTGGATTTTGCCCCTCCGTCCATCGCGTCGGGCTGTCTGGCTTCAGATGAATGGGTTACCGCGGTGGCATCGGGTGTGGTCACCCGTGCCTATAACGGCGCCGTCGTGGTCGATCTGGACGGTGACGGATACGAACAAACCGGTTGGTCGATTTTTTATATGCACATTTGCCATGAGGGGCGCGTTGAGGTGGGAGACTGGGTGGACGTAGGGGATCGTATCGGGCACCCGTCCTGTGAAGGCGGCGTTTCCACCGGCACCCACCTGCACATCGCACGGAAATACAACGGCGAGTGGATCCCTGCCGATGGGCCGTTGCCCTTCAACCTGGGTGGTTGGATAGCCCATGAAGGCGAAGCAGCCTACCTGGGCACCCTGACCAGGGGAGATCAAACCATCACCTCCGATGTGAATAGTTCCCATATCAGCAAAGTTACGCGCGAGAAATAATCGAATAGGCTTCTGTGAAAGCGTAGATGTGAGCGTATCGTCATTTCGTCCTTTACAGACCCTGTCCAATGATATAATGCAAATCAATATTTTATGGTTTACGGATGCTATTTTGACTCGACTGGTCTTGAATTTATACAAATGTAAAAAATTGCCCACCCGCTGCCCCTCAACCCTGATCATTGCTGTCCTTCTTACCCTGTTCCTGAATGCCTGCCTGCCCCGAGAAAATGCCCAGGATACCCAGGACATCCAGATCGTATCCAATCAGGTCATGCAGGAAACTCTTGCCGCAGAACAGGTAGTCATGCCTGCTTCCCAGGCCAATGCGCGCCCCCAATACAACCCCGGCGAATTGGTGGATTACAGCGCACAAAGCGGTGATACCCTGCCTGCCCTGGCGGTTCACTTCAACACAACGGAGCGTGAAATACGGGACGCCAACCCGGATTTACCCAGGAATATCACCACACTGGAACCGGGATTGCAGATGAAAATCCCCATTTATTATCAACCTTTGTGGGGCAGCTCATATCAAATCATCCCGGACAGCCTGTTTGTCAACGGACCGGCCGAGGTGGGGTTCGACGTCGTCAGCTATGTGGCATCCTCCCCCGGCTGGTTTAAGGATTTTTCGGTTTTTGCCAGCGGTGAGCAGTTAACCGGCGGCCAGGTGATCAATCACATTGCCACCAATTTCAGCATCAGCCCGCGTTTGCTGTTGGCAATCCTTGAATACCAGACCGGTGCGGTTAATTACATTACAACCCCCAAGCCTGATGATCCTTATCCCCTGGGTTTTATCGATGAGACACATCAGGGGTTGTACAATCAACTGCTTCTGGCAGCGAACACCCTCAACAATGCATATTACGGCTGGCGCAGCGGATCGGTCACGTCCATAGAATACAAGGATGGCCGGCTGGAAATCCCGGATCCCTGGCAGAACGCTGCGACCGTGGCGCTGCATGTCTATTATTCCAAAACGTTACCCCCCGATAAATATGCCGAGGCAGTTGAACAAAACGGCCTGGCTGCCAGCTATGCCAAGTTATTTGGTGACCCGTGGGAAAATGTTGCACCGCTCATCCCGGGTAACCTTACGCAGCCGGATTTGTACTTCCCGTTCCAGGCCGGCAGCTCATGGGCCTACACCGGCGGGCCGCATACCGGCTGGGGGGAAGGCGAGCCCTATGCCGCAATCGATTTTGCGCCCCCCAGCGTGGTCGGCGGCTGCGAGCCTTCCGGTGAATGGGTAACCGCCGTGGCAGATGGCGCCGTGGTGCGTTCAACGTATGCCGAAGTGGTGTTGGATCTGGATAAAGACGGAAACGAACAAACCGGTTGGGTCATTTACTACCTGCATCTTGCCAACAACGACAAGGCCGTCATTGGGATGCAGTTGAAAGCCGGCGACCCGCTGGGTCATCCTTCGTGTGAAGGTGGCGAAGCTACCGGTACACATGTTCATATTGCCCGCAAGTACAATGGCGAGTGGATACCCGCCGGCGGCACGCTGGCTTTCAACCTGGAAGGCTGGGTGGTCCAAAATGGAAGCGAACCTTATAAAGGAACAATGGTTCGTTTTGAAAAGACGGTCACTGCCTGCGTATGTTCCGATATCAGTAGTCAGATCCAGTCACGAGGAAAGTGACATTTTTCGTATCGGATAGTATCTTTTAAGTTATTGTTTTGTGCTGGTAAACAGCACAAAACAATAATACCTTAACCCAAAGCCCGCTTCATTTCTTCAATCAGCATGCCTTCGGGCACTGCACCCACAACCTCACCCTGGCCGTGATTGATAATGGTATGCGGTACACCCGATACTCCGTATTCGTTGGACAATTCGTAAAATTCAGATGCCTCTACCATCTCAGCCTGAATGTTTTTATTCTCCAGCGCCATGCGATGCGCCAGGGTGACGGCCGCCGGGCAGTACGGGCAGGTGGTTGTGACAAAGACCTGCAAATGAACCGGCTTGTCCACAGAAGCCAGCCACGATCGACTCTCTTCACTCAATCCAGATACCTGGCTGGATACCAGCATGATAGCGCTGATCAACGAAGAAAATTCATGACCGGCGGGGATGCCTGAAAAACGCACCCCGGAATCCAGTACTACATTCTCCTTTCGCGAGGCAATGACAATACCCGGCACCAGAGTCACATGATAACGCCGGGCAATATCCGGATTTCCCTCCAAATCGTAGACCTTCAGGTCAAGCTTGTCGCTGCGTTCAACAATTTCTGATAATAATTGCTGTGTCTGTTCGCAATAATCACAAGCCTCGGTTTTACTGGTGAATAACAAAATTTGAACCGGTTCTTTGAGTTCCTTAAAAATATCCTGAATTTGGTCGCTGATTTCCTTGCTGATCATTTTTTCCATAAATATCTCTCCATCCTGCATCAATATTGTTCTTCCTTCTTGGATGCATGCGCGGGTTGAAAGGTTACCATTTGTGTCCGGATTATCCAGTGAAATATCAAACTGTGCCTTGCGTATTTATTTACGACAGTCTGGGGTACAGATCCGCACATGAAGATATGAAATACTCAGCGGTTTTGCAGATAATCATCCAGGTTGAGCTTCTTATACAGGCGCTCCCGCACTTCGTGGGGTAGTTCGTCTGCCTTGCTGCATTCCTGGTATAGATTAATCGTCTTTCGAAGCGTATCCACTACAATCGTACATTCAGGACATTCATGCAAATGATGCTCGATTTCATCACACAGCGATTTCGGCAATGCACCGTCCACAAATTCCGACAACTCAAGCATGATTTCAGAGCAGTTTCTCCCGTTGGGGTTCAAATGGTGTAAATGTATATCATTTACATGATTGTCATTTTTATGGAACTCATCCATATTATCTACCTTTGAGCGTTTGATCCTTTCCGAAATGCAGCGACAGTCCCTGCCGGAGCTTAAATCTGGCCCTGGACAAACGGGTTTTGACAGAAATTTCGGTAATCCCCAGAACCTCGGCGGTTTCCTTGACCGACATTTCCTGAACGTCCCTGAGGAGAAAAACAACCCTCAATGCCGGTGACAGCGATTGGACAAGTCTGTTCAGGTGGGCGATATTTTCCGTCGACATGAGCTGATCTTCGGGCATGGGCTCCCAATCCACAATTTGCATGGGTATTTGGTCATCGTCTTCATCCACATCCAGATCCACCTGCATTTGATCCGGTTTGCGTTTTCGAATCAGCATCAGGGCCTCATTGACCGCGATGCGATACAGCCATGTGTTAATGCTCGAGAAGCCTTTGAAGTTGTGTATGGATCGGAATGCTTTCAGAAACGTCTCCTGGAGCACATCCTCGGCATCCTGTGAATTGGCAAGCATTTTCATTGCCAGCCGGTAGATTTGATCAGAATAACGCTCCACCAGCCTGGCAAACTCATCGCGGTCGCCGCTCTGCAATTTTTGCAATGAAAGGCTGTCATCACCACCGATTTCCCTTGTCATTTGGATGCTCGATCCTGTCAGAAAGTTACACAGCTTTTCGCATGGCAGGCAGAGGCCATGTTGGTTGAACGTCCAGATCCAGAGAGTCGATTTCTCCGCGCATGTATTTGAAATAGCCGGCCGAGGCGATCATGACAGCATTATCGGTGCACAGCGACAGGGGAGGGATACGAACGGGAAATTCCTTTTGCGAAATAAAAGCCTCACGCAAGGCTTTGTTTGCCGAGACACCGCCGGCCAGAAGGACCAGCTTTGGATGCAAATCGTGAGCCGCCCGCATGG
>JAJFTV010000054.1 GCA_021372725.1 Chloroflexota bacterium
CCTTAATGCGCGTGAGCGCGTGCAGTTCGGAGCGCTGCCCGCCCCGGTGGACGAGCCCCCGCGGATAGTAGGCCATGTCGGCCGCTTGAACGATGAGGTGAACTGGCGGCCGAAATACGATCTGGCGACGGGCATGGCGCAGACGGTGCGTTACTGGCGAGAGAAAGAGAATTTGTAATCATCCAATAAGCGACGTGGGAGAAAAATGAAACTGATCATAGATACGGAAGAGAAAAGTCTGATAGAAGAAGAAAATGGACGTACGAACCGTTTTGATCTATACAGCAAAGAAGCCTTTGAAAAGTTGTCACACCAGTGGGTACGAGTAGGCTGGAATCAGAAATACACTTATACCTTCAGTTGGATGGGGCGTCCAATCATTCAATTGCCGGAAGACATGATTCGTGTCCAGGAGGTGATTTACTGCATAAAACCGGATGTAATTGTTGAAACGGGCGTTGCTCACGGCGGTTCTTTGATCTTTTACGCAAGCTTGTGCAAAGCAATCGGAAAAGGGCGGGTGATCGGAATTGATATCGAGATTCGTCCGCACAACAGGAAGGCCATCGAGGCCCATGAACTGTCAAGCTATATCTCACTGGTCGAGGGGAGTTCCACTGCGCCGGAAATCGTAGAGCAAGTGAAAGGAATGATCGGAAACGGGGAGACTGTGCTGGTTATTCTGGACTCCAACCACACGAAGCAGCATGTTGCGGACGAACTGGAGGCATATCGACAGCTTGTCACTGATGGATCCTATATTGTGGCGACAGATGGCATTATGCTTGACCTTTACGATGTGCCTCGCGGCAAGCCTGAATGGAAGTGGGATCATCCAGAAGCCGCCGCAGCGGAGTTTGCGCAGCTACACCCGGAATTCACGATTGAACAACCCCCCTGGGTGTTTAATGAAAGTGATCTTGATGCAAACATTACCCATTGGCCGGGTGCTTGGCTCCGGAAGAAATCTATGCCGGAGATCGAATAAGAGTTCAAGTTTCAAGGACATTGTGCATAGAAAGGCAATAGAGAACTTTAACGTGATTGACATGTAAACACGAGGTGTATTAAATTAGAATTAATGCATTCATAGTCGGCAGACGCCTGATTCGGGTCTTTGAGCAATTGCAACTAGAGCGCGGGCTGCCTGATATTCTCCGGGTTGATAACGGATCAGAGTTCTTCAGCGGCGCATTTGTTGACGGGGCTAAATCTATCAATAAACCAGCTCTCAGAACTTCTATGTCATATCAGTCGATTTTTAAATAGATGACAGAGACCTTTGATATCGCTATTATTGGAGCGGGCATTGTCGGGTTAGCTGTTGCCGAAGCCTTGGCGGTGAAAGGTCGCCGGCTGGTAGTTATGGAAAAAAACGATGCCTTTGGTCAAGAGACGAGCTCCCGGAACAGTGAGGTTATTCACGCGGGGCTCTATTATCCGAAAGTATTCCTGAAAAGCAGCCTCTGCATAGAAGGCAACCGTCTCCTGTACAAATGGTGTAAAAAACATCATGTTCCTCATCAGCGAATTGGCAAGTTTATTGTGGCGACAAATGAAGAAGAATGTGCCGATCTGGAGCGAATCGGAGTAACTGCGGAAGAGAACGGCGTCGAGGCTCTTGAATTTTTGGGAAGGATGCAAATCAAATCCCTGGATCCTGAGATAACAGCTTTGGAGGCCCTCTTTTCAAAGAATACGGGAATTGTCGACTCGCATCGGTTGATGCAAACTCTCTTGGCAAGGGCAGAGGATAAGGGTGCAATCCTTACCTGCCGTGCGGAAGTCACGGCCATCCATTTTAATGGTGCGACTTGGGATATAAACATTAATGACGGAGAATATCGCGTCATCACAAAAACCCTCATTAACAGCGCCGGACTTCACGCCGATCGCATTGCCGCCCTTGCTGGCATAGATATTGACGAGTCAGGCTACCGATTGAAGCCATGCAAGGGAAATTATTTTACAGCTACACCGGCCCCCAAGATCAATCACCTCATCTATCCGGTTCCGGTCAAGAATAATATTGGGCTTGGGATTCATACTACACTTGACCTTTCCGGCCGTGTCCGCTTTGGCCCTGACAGTCAATATATGTCCACCAGCCAGCCGCTTGACTATGCCGTAGATGAATCGCTGAAACCGGTTTTTTACGAGTCGATCAAAAGGTATCTCCCCGGCGTCCCCATAGATGCACTCAACCCGGACATGAGCGGTATCCGACCAAAGATTCAGGGGCCAGGCGATCCGGTGATGGACTTCATCATTCGGGAAGAAAGCGAACGGGGACTGCCTGGTTTAGTAAACCTGATTGGTATCGAATCACCAGGATTGACGGCATGTCTTGCCATTGGGGCATATATTAACAAAATCGTGAGTTTTAGATAAAAACATTTTACATCGTTATTGCCTAAGACGCTAAGATTGCTATATTACTTACTTTAAGTAACGCCTATAGGAATTTCTGTTATCGTGCCTAACATAAATGAATTAGAACATATCAAGAAAAAATCCGTTCGCAAGCGCATTGTCTTCGTTTCGGGTAATTTTAATATAATCCATCCTGGACATCTGAGGCTGCTTCGTTTTGCCAAGGAATGCGGCGATTATCTGGTTGTGGGCATCTTGGATGATAAAGCTCCCGGTTCTTTCGTGGATGAAAAGTTGCGACTGGAGGGTTTGCAGGCGATAGCTTGGGTTGATTATGCATTTATTCTGCGCGAAACTCCCGTGGCATTTATTGAAAAATTGAAACCTGCTTTTGTAGTTAAGGGCAAGGAACATGAAGAAAGAAAAAATCCGGAAAAAAATATTCTCCAAAAATACGGTGGAAAATTACTATTCAGTTCAGGGGAAATCAGTTTTTCTTCTATAGATTTAATGAACGCGGAATGGAAAGAGTTATCCATTTCATCCATCAAGAAACCTGCTGACTTTCCCAAAAGACATCAATTCAGTTTTAATGAATTAATTGAAATCAGCGACAGAATGAAGGGTCTCAAAATATGCGTTTTAGGAGATACAATCGTTGATGAATATATTACCTGTGATGCTCTCGGAATGTCTCAGGAAGATCCTACGATTGTTGTCACACCTGTGGCGCGGGAGAAATTCATTGGTGGCGCAGGGATTGTCGCGCTTCACGCCAGGGGTTTGGGTGCCGATGTACATTTTTTCTCTGTAGTAGGAAAGGATGAGACCTATAATTATGTTAAGAAGCGATTAGATTCACAGGGTGTTCATATTCACTTGTTTCAGGATGAAAGCAGGCCCACAACACTGAAACAGCGTTTCCGTGCCCGGCAGAAAACATTATTGAGGGTAAGTCATTTGCGGCAACATTCCATACCTGCCGAGATCAGGGAACAATTTTACAAAGAGATCGCGGAAGTTCTTTCAGGGATTGATTTAGTCATTTTTTCCGACTTCAATTATGGATGCCTGCCGCAGACTCTTGTGGATCAGGTAACAGAAATATGTGAGCAAAAAAAGATCATGATGGTTGCGGACAGTCAGTCATCCTCGCAGATTGGCGACGTCTCGCGGTTTAAAAAAATGACCCTTGTGACACCTACCGAGCGTGAGGCGCGCTTTGCCATTCATGATTTTGAATCGGGTCTAGTGGTTCTTGCGGAGAAATTGAGGCAAAAATCAGCCTCAAGAAATGTCATCATCACGTTGGGTGAAGAGGGTGCGCTGATACACGCAGAAACTGAAAAGGACGGTGATTGGCTGACGGACAGGCTTCCCGCTTTTAATACCGCACCCAAAGATGTGTCCGGAGCCGGCGACTCTTTCTTGACTTGCACCTCCATGGCTATGGCAGTAGGGGCTGATATCTGGAAAAGTTCCTATTTGGGTTCCCTGGCTGCTGCCTGTCAGATTGGCCGTGTCGGTAATATCCCTCTTACTCCAAAAGACATTAAGGCTGAGATAAACGGATTTAATCTGGTATAATTCATGAAAGCACTTCTCCTAGCCGCCGGTTTGGGTACACGACTACAGCCGTTGACAAATAATATCCCTAAGTGCCTCATAGAAATTGACGGAAAACCACTTTTAGAGTATTGGATCACCATGCTCATTAATGGAGGCATTTATCCTCTTTTGGTGAATCTGCATCATCATGCGGATAAAGTGGCAAATTTTATTAATAACAACCCGTATCGAGAATTTGTACACACAGTCTACGAAGAAAAACTGCTGGGTACCGGGGGAACGCTTCTAAAAAATCAGAGTTTCTTTGAAAATGAAATAAACGAACCATTAATGCTTGTTCATGCTGACAATCTCTCCCTATTCGATGTGCAGGCATTTGTAAAAAGTCACCAGAATCGGTCGGCTGGCTGTGAAATAACAATGATGACCTTTAAGACGACTACACCCCAGACCTGCGGCATCATCGAAACCGATGAAAGAGGCTGTGTTCAGGCATTTCATGAAAAGGTGGCCAACCCGCCAGGTGACATGGCCAATGGTGCTGTCTATATTTTGGAGCAATCAATATTTGATTATCTCGCAAGTCTGAAGAAGGAGTTTATTGACTTCAGTACAGACATTATTCCAAAATATATCGGCCGCATCAATATCTTCCATAACAATGTTTACCACAGAGACATTGGCACAGTGGAGAGTTACAAGGCGGCTTGTGTAGAATACCCTGCAATAGCAGACAGGCAAAAAAAGTCTGTGGCAGTAACTGTGGGGGCAGGATGAACTGGTCTTTAAAAGTCAATGGAATCGATAAGTGTCTCCAGCTTCTTTCGGTTAAGCGAAGAGATGGAAAAAATCTTCCTGTTGATGATGCCTTTGGCATTTGGATAGATATGACATGCCTAATCCGATTGGAAAAGAGAACAATCTTTCTTATCGGCAATGGAGCCAGCGCGTCCATGGCCAGCCATGTGTCGGCCGATTTGGCGAAGAATGGGCATGTGCACACAGAAGTGTTTTCGGATTTATCCCTGATTACCGCTATTGCCAACGACCTAAGTTATGATGATGTATTTGCCGAGCCGCTTCGCCGCAGGATGAAAAAAGGAGATATGCTTGTTGCCATCAGCAGTTCCGGGCAATCCATCAACGTTCTGAAGGCGACGGAAGAGGCCCGGAAAATGGAGGGTCTCGTGGTTACTCTCTCGGCCATGAAGAACGATAATTCTCTGGCATCAAAGGGCGACCTTAATTTTTACGTTCCCGCATCAACATATGGCATGGCGGAAACATGCCACGCCGCCATTCTTCACCATTGGATAGATAAAATTGTTGAAAGGAATACTCAGTAAATTTTATGAGCGAAAAAGCAGTTGTCATTGGAAGCAATTCGTTTTCTGGCGCGAGTTTCGTTGATTACATCCTCGGGGAAGGAATCGAAACGATCGGGATCAGCCGTTCGCTGGAACCGAACCCGGTCTTTTTACCTTATAAAAAAAGAAGCTCTTCACTATTCCAGTTTTTTCAACTGGATATTAACCATGATTTATCAGAGATACTCAAAATCACAGATAAGGAACGCCCGGATTACGTTGTTAATTTTGCCGCTCAATCTATGGTAGCGGAAAGTTGGCGTAATCCCGAGCACTGGTTTCAGACGAATACCGTTGCAACAGTCAATCTCCACGATGAATTGCGCAAACGGGATTATCTTAAGAAGTACGTCCATATCTCCACACCGGAAGTTTATGGATCCTGCGAGGGGCTGGTCAAGGAAAACACGCATTACAATCCCAGTACACCTTACGCCGTGTCTCGTGCCGCCGCGGATATGAGCCTGATGAGTTTCTGCAATGCTTACCGTTTCCCAGGAGTATTCACGAGGGCTGCAAACGTTTATGGGCCGGGACAGCAGCTATATCGAATCATGCCCCGGACAATCCTGTTTTTCATCATCGGACGAAAGCTTCAGCTTCACGGCGGAGGTCATTCCGTGCGATCCTTCATCCACATCCGTGATGTGGCCGATGGAACGCTCCGTGTGGCCCGTTTAGCGGAACCAGGTGAAATATATCACTTCTCCACAGCAAGAAACATTTCTATCCGAAATCTTGTAGAAATGATCGCTGCTCAGTTGGGCGTATCATTTGATGAAAATGTGGAAATCATAGGTGAGCGTCTCGGCAAAGACGCTGCTTATCTTCTGGACAGCAGCAGTGCCAGGCAGAAACTGCAGTGGCAGGACAAAATCACCCTTGAGCAGGGAATCGAAGAAACGATCGCCTGGGTTCGGGATAATCTTGAAGAAATAAAAAAACAACCTTTTGACTACATACATAAACCATAAGGAGAGAAAATGAATATTTTAGTAACAGGTGGTTGCGGCTATATCGGTAGTATCTTGACACCGAAACTCTTGAATCTGGGTCACAAAGTGACCGTTTATGACATCCAGTGGTTCGGCAATTATCTGTCCGACCACAAAAATTTAAAAATTGTCCGGGGTGACATCCGAAATACGGATACTGTACCCATGGTAGGTGTTGATGCCATTATCCACCTGGCCAATATTGCCAACGATCCTTGTGGGGACCTCAATTCTAAGCTGGCGTGGGAAGTTAATGTTCTGGCCACGATGGGGTTGGTTGAAAAGGCCATCGCTCATAAGGTCAAACAGTTCATTCTTTCAAGTTCAGGCAGCGTTTACGGAGTAAAGGAAGAAGCACAAGTAACCGAAGAACTCTCCCTGGTCCCCATTTCCGATTATAACAAAACGAAAATGATTAGCGAACGAGTTCTGCTGAGCTACAAAGATCAGATTACCGTCCAATGCATACGTCCGGCAACAGTATGCGGTTATTCACCTCGCATGCGTCTTGACCTTTCCGTGAATATGCTTGCCATGCAAGCCTTGGCCAATGGCCGCATTACTGTTTTCGGAGGCGACCAGACCCGTCCCAATATACACATTCAAGATATCACAGATGTATTTATTCATTTCCTGAATATGGGAGATAAGGCGCCGGGCATTTATAATGCAGGATTTGAAAATATTTCTATTTTAGACATTGCCAAACGAGTCACCGAACATGTGCCGGCTGAAATAATAGTTTCTGAATCTAATGATCCCCGTTCATACAGACTCAATGCAGATAAATTGTTGGCCACCGGGTTTAAGCCCAAGCATACCGTTAATGATGCCATACTGGAGATAATCGAATCGTTTCGTAAGGGGGCATTAAAAGACCAGGATATTTGCTATAACATTAAAACCATGATTAAAATGGATTATACCGATTAGTTGTTAATATATCCGCCCGAGGGAATGATTGATTATGACTCAAGAGATTCAAAAAAAGATGCACCACGACATGCTCCGTATCCGCATGATAGAAGAAGCAATTGCGGAGCGCTATTCCGATTGGGAAATGCGGTGTCCGGTGCATCTCTGCATCGGGCAGGAAGCAATAGCCGTGGGCGTTTGTGCAAATCTCAGAAAAGCAGATTATGTAATGAGTACACACCGGGCGCATGGACATTATTTGGCCAAAGGTGGCAATCTGAAAGCCATGCTGGCCGAAATTTACGGTAAAGCCACAGGTTGTTCCAAGGGTAAAGGCGGATCACAACACCTCATTGACTTGGATGCCGGTTTCTTGGGATCGACCCCAATCGTGGGGAGCATCATACCAATCGCGACAGGCGTAGCCTTTGGAATCTATCAGAAAGATGAAGATAAAATGGCCGCTGTTTTTTTTGGCGAAGCTGCCACAGAAGAGGGGGTGTTTTCGGAGAGTTTAAATTTTGCTTCGTTAAAGAAATTGCCAATACTGTTCATTTGCGAAAATAATCATTTCTCAGTGTATTCGCCACTTTCAGTACGCCAGCCCGCGGAAAGAGACAACACAGCTATAGCAAAAGCGTACGGCATATACGTGGATAAAGGAAACGGAAATGATGTTGAGGAAATATACAACATCACGAAAAAGGCAGTAGAACAAATACAGAAAGGCCGTGGCCCTGTCTATCTGGAATTTGAGACCTACCGTTGGCGGGAGCATTGCGGTCCGAATTTTGACAACAACATTGGATACAGAACTGAAGAAGAATATCTGGAATGGCGCAGCCGCTGCCCCATAGAAAGTATTGAAAATCAACTTAAGAAGCAGGGAGTACTTGCAGGATCTGATATAAATCAAATGAAAGCAAAGATTGTATCTGAAGTAGAAGAGGCTTTTGTCTTTGCCAAAAGCAGCGGCTTTCCTGATTCAAAAGAGCTTTATTCTGATTTGTATGCGTGAAAAGATAAAAGAGGTTAATAAATGTCACGTGAATTGAATTATGCCCAGGCCATATTAGAAGCCACCGACCAATGCCTGGCGGAAAATCCTGCCGTTTATATCATGGGGCTGGGTGTGCCCGATCCTAAAGGAATTTTTGGAACAACGCTGGGCTTGCAAGACAAACATGGGGGAAAACGAGTTTTGGATATGCCGGTTGCAGAAAATGGGATGACAGGCATAGCCATTGGTTCTGCCTTGATGGGCATGAGGCCGATCATGACGCACCAGCGTATTGATTTCATGCTTTTGTCTTTTGACCAGATCATCAATAATGCTGCCAAGTGGCATTACATGTTTGGTGGTCAGTTGAAAGTGCCTTTGGTGATTCGATTACTAATCGGCCGTGGTTGGGGGCAGGGACCACAGCACTCTCAAAGTCTTCAAGCCATATTTGCCCACGTACCGGGCCTCAAGGTTGTTATGCCCACAACGCCATATGATGCCAAGGGATTGCTTATTGCCGCCGTTCGAGATGACAATCCGGTAATCTACATTGAACATCGATGGCTGCATAATATTTTCGGGCCGGTTCCTGAAGAAGCCTATGAAGTGCCAATTGGTAAGGCAAAACTTGTCAGAGAAGGGAACGACATAACCATCGTTTCGTTATCATACATGACATTGGAGGCTATGAAGGCAGCAGATATACTTGAAAAAGATGGAATACATGCAGAAATCATAGACCTGCGATCTTTAAAACCACTTGATGAAAATGCCATCATTGAATCTGTAAAAAAAACGGGGCGGCTGCTTGTGGTAGATGGCGCCTGGCGTACATCCGGGTTTGCTGCAGAAATCATCTCAACGATAACTGAAAAAGTTTTTAGCTTCTTAAAGTCATCACCGCAAAGATTAACGTTTCCGGACTTGCCGACGCCCACAAGCCCGGCTTTGGCAAATCTTTATTATCCCAGAGCCATCCACATCATCAATGTAGCACGAAAAGCTATGGGGCTCAGTGAACAAACAGAGGAAGAATTGGGTATAAAGCACGAGCAATCTTTAGATGTGCCGGACAAATCATTTACGGGGCCATTTTAAAAGCAAACAAATGATGATTAACACAAAGCCATACGAAGTAATTATTATATCAATTTCAAGTGACATTGGGACAGCAATGGCGTACAGATGGATGAATCGGGGATGGTGTGTCACGGGCACATATCGAACAAAAACACCATCACTAAAGAATCTTTCGGATCGAGGTATAAGATTACTAGAATGTGATCTTTCTAATTCTGAAACAGTTAAAGCAGCTTGTAATAAACTGAGGGAATTATGCATTAAATGGGATTTTATCGTTCTTTGTTCGGGGACACAAGAGCCTATAGGATCTTTTGAAACAATCGACTTCGATGAATGGAAAAATTCAATATGTGTTAATTTTACAAATCAACTTCGTTTTGTGCACGAATTGTTGCCAAATCGAAATGTAAACAACAAGTTAGGCCCCTGCGTGATCTTTTTTGCAGGCGGTGGGACGAACAACGCCACCGTCAATTACTCAGCTTATACGGTATCCAAGATCGCCCTCATCAAGATGTGCGAGCTTCTTGATGCTGAGATTCCCGACACGAGATTCACAATTCTTGGCCCCGGATGGGTCAAAACCAAAATTCATGAATCTACAATGAAGGCAGGGGTCAATGCGGGAGACAATCTAAAACGAACAATGGATAAATATTCGCGTAACGAATTTACACCTATGCAGGATGTTCTGGATTGTTGCGATTGGCTGATTCAATCCCCCCGCGAAATAATCGGCGGCCGAAACTTCAGTGTGGCGTTTGATGGCTGGGGAACAGACGCCCTTCGCGATAAGCTCATTTCGGAACCCGGCATGTACAAACTCAGACGATATGGAAACAATTTTGTAATTCAAGGAGGTAAACGGTAGTGGCATCTTCAACGATTCTGTCAGATCTTATCATGGTTCTTCCCAAAGTCATCGATAATCACGCACCAACATCCCAACTTCATCTCTTGCTGAAGAAAATTGCCAGGAGAGAGGTCGAAGATATATTCAAAGGCAGTGATGGCCAACCCATTGATTTTGAACCATTTGGTTCTCTAATCTTCCCCTATTTCAAGATGGGCGCGATCGATTCACTGAACCTCTTCGATCTCGACGAGTTGATCATATTCAGTTTCTACTTCATCAACCGCAACAGGTATAAAATGGTCATGGACATCGGCGCGAATATCGGACTTCACACCATTATTCTCAGCAAATGCGGTTATGAAGTATTTTCATTCGAGCCCGATCCGACCCACTATCAGATTTTGACACGGAATATGGCATTGAATGATTGCCGGAATGTTTATCCGAACAATGCCGCCGTGTCCAGCAAGTCCGGACAGATGGAATTCATCCGGGTCCTTGGGAATACGACGGGGAGTCATCTGGCAGGGGCAAAGAAAACCCCCTACGGAGAACTAGAGAAGTTTCAGGTCGACGTAAAGGATATCAATCAGTATATCGACAAGGTCGATCTGATCAAGCTGGATGCGGAGGGACACGAAAAAGAAATCCTCTTATCGACAAAGATAGAGATCTGGGCCAAGACCGATGCTTTCGTCGAAGTCGAAAATGTTGAAAACGCAAAGGCCATTTACAGCTTTTTCAAGGATTCGCCCATCAACCTGTTTTCGCAGAAATGCAATTGGCGCAAGATCGAGCATCTCGATGACATGCCAGTAGGCTATCGGGACGGGTCTCTTTTCATATCATCGAAGAGCAGGATGCCCTGGTAACTCTATGGCTTTCACCTATTCAATATTCATCGCTTCCCGGAGTCCGCTTTGAAATTATCAGATTTCGTAATTGAGTTTTTGGCCAACAAGGGGATCAGACACGCCTTTGTCATCACAGGAGGGGCGTCGGTTCATCTGATCGACTCCATAGCCAAAAATCCGAAGATGCAATACATCTGCCCGCTGCACGAGCAGGCTGGCTCCATGATGGCAGATGCCTATGCCAGGGTCACCGGCCATATCGGCTTGGCCATATCCACGAGCGGCCCCGGCGCTACCAATATGCTGACCGGCATTTGCGGCGCTTACTATGACTCCGTGCCGGTTATCTATATCACCGGCCAGGTGGCGACATTCCGCCTTAAAAGGGATATGGGAATCAGGCAACTGGGCTTTCAAGAGACAGATGTCGTGGATATGTTCAAGCCTGTCGTGAAATATGCCGTTCGTCTTGAAGCCAGAAACAAAATCCGCTTTGAACTCGAAAAGGCCTATCACATCGCCACCTCCGGCAGACCTGGCCCCGTCTTGATCGATTTGCCGGACAACCTTCAGAGAGAAAATATCAATCTTGAGGATCTGGATTCCTTTTCCCCCGAACGGGACGAAAAAACCCATGCGGCGTCAAACCATCAAATAAAAGAATGTCTTGAATTGATCGAACATTCGACGAGGCCGGTCATCATTTTGGGATGGGGGATTCGTCTATCCAAGGCAGAAGCAGAAATCACGGCATTGATCGACAAATTGGGGATCCCTGTTTTACCCACCTGGGCCATGAACGATTTTTTGCCGAGTGACCATCCGTTATTGATCGGGTCTTTCGGGACTCACGGCAGCCGTTACGGAAATTTTGCTGTTCAGAACGCCGACTTGGTCATATCCATCGGTGCCCGGCTCGACACGCGGGCCTCCGGTTCACCGCCGTCCACTTTTGCCCGGGAAGCGAAAAAAATAATCGTCGATGTCGATCTGAACGAACTGAACAAATTTGCCAGATTGGGCATAAAGACGGATATCCTGATCCATTCGGATGCCAGGGAGTTTGCCAGGGTTTTTAACGTCAAGCTGGCGTCATCACCTGAGAAAAGCATCGAGCCATGGCTCAAGACCATTTCGTTGTGGAAGAAGAAGTACCCGGAATGTCGGCCGGAGTATTATCGCCAGAAAGAAACCAATCCCTATGTTTTCATGAAGTCCCTTTCCGACGAATTGGTCGAGGGAGATATGGTTTTTGCAGATACGGGCTGCACCCTGGCATGGCTGATGCAGTCCTTCGAAGCCAAAAAAGGGCAGAGATTGTTCCATGATTTCAACAATACGGCAATGGGATATGCCCTGCCTGCCAGTATCGGCGCCAGCATTGCCCTAAACAAAAAACCGATCGTCTGTGTCGCCGGTGATGGGAGTCTCCAGATGAATATCCAGGAACTGGCGTCCGTGATCTACCACAAATTGCCGATCAAAATATTTCTGATCAATAATCACGGTTATAACATGATCCAGCAGACGCAGGAGCAATGGTTGCACCGCCGGTATGAAGCGACATCCTGTGAATCGGGATTGGCTTTGCCGGATTTACTTAAACTCGCCAAAGCCTATGGTTTCAAAACCTTGAATGTAAACCAAAATCGTTCTGTTCCTGCAAAGGTTAAAGAGGCCCTCCGGTATCCGGGGCCTGTTTTCTGTAATGTCGAAATAAGCCAGAGTCAAAGGGTCATTCCGCAGGTTATATACGGCAGGGCCATAGAGGATGGCGAGCCTTTTCTGGACAGGGACGAATTTCTTGGAAATATGATTATAAAACCACACCAGGCGTCCATTTATCAGGATGAAAATAAAAAACCGGAGCTGATATGAAAACTGAAATCAATCTATTGACAACACACCCGGCGGCAAATCGGGATTACAACAAACGCGCCCGGGAAAAAACCCCAGAAATAATCCGTATTGCCAAGAAATTCGGCAAAGAATTTTTCGACGGTGACAGAAAATGCGGTTATGGAGGGTACAAGTATGATGGCCGCTGGAAGGCTGTCGCGCAGAAAATGAAAGATCATTATCGGTTAGCTGAAGATTGCGCCATTTTGGACATCGGATGCGCAAAAGGTTTTCTCCTTCACGATTTCAAGGAACTGATGCCAAATTGCAGTGTGGCAGGTATAGATGTAAGCGAATACGCCATTGAGAATGCCATGCCCACTGCAAAACCTTATCTTAAAGTTGCCAGCGCAGAAACACTGCCCTATCCCGATAAAAGTTTTGATCTCGTTATTTCGATAAATTCCATTCACAATTTAAGCCTGCCACCTTTAAAGGCTGCCCTGAAAGAAGTTGAGCGGGTCAGCCGTGGGCATAGTTATATAACCGTTGACGCTTGGAGAAATGAAGAGGAACGGGAAAATCTCTATAAATGGGTCCTCACCGCCGAAACCATGATGCATGTGTATGACTGGAAAAAACTATTTGACGAAATCGGCTATACGGGTGATTATTGGTGGTTCATTGCGGATTGATAAGCGTGGAATAAATACTGGGATTAGACGATTCAAATGAATACAACAGCTGCCGTACTTGTCGCAATCAACCGTTCCCTCCAAATTGAGCAGCTGAAAGTTCCGCCGCTAAAAACGGGGCAAGTGCTGGTGGAGATAGCCTATAGCGGTATCTGCCACTCACAATTAAATGAAATACATGGATTGAAGGGTGAAGACAAATTCCTTCCCCACACACTCGGACATGAGGGTTCGGGTATCGTCATAGAAACGGGACCGGACGTAACCAAAGTCAAGCCCGGCGACCCGGTGGTTCTCACGTGGATCAAAGGGAGTGGCTGCGACGCACCATCGACGCAGTATGTAAGGAGAAATGGAACCTTCGTCAATTCTGGCGCCATCTCCACGTTCATGACCCACGCTGTCATCTCTGAAAATCGTCTTGTGACACTTTCGAAAACTATGCCACTGAAAGAGGCTGCCCTCTTGGGATGTGCAATACCGACAGGTGCGGGTATTGTCAAGAATAGCGCCAGAATACAACCGGGCCAGAGTGTTGCCATTTTTGGCCTGGGAGGAATCGGTCTGTCGGCCCTGCTCATGGCTGGCCATATCAACAGAGAAGTATCTGGAAGGCAAAACATAAATGACGCAATAATCGTGGCCATTGATGTCAGCGACGACAAGTTATCTCTTGCCCGCCAAATGGGGGCCACCCATACGATCAATGCAAGAATACAGAATCCGCTGGATGCCCTCATGTCCATCACCGCAGGTCAAGGGGTACACTACGCCATCGAGGCAGCTGGACAACGTACCGTGATGGAACAGGCCTTCCGGTCAGTCCGGGATAAGGGAGGTCTTTGCATCTTGGCCGGCAATCTTCCTCAAGGAGAAACCATTTCCATTGATCCTTTTAATCTAATCAAAGGGAAGCGGATCGCCGGAACATGGGGAGGGGAGACAGATCCGGATCAGGATATACCTTTTTATGAAGAATCCTTTCTTGCTAATAGGATGGATTTCAGACCCTTTATTCATTCTACATCTACACTGCACCGAATCAATGATGCAATACACAAAATGGAGACGGGGCAGGTAGGTAGATGTTTGGTCGATATGAAACTAGCACAATGCAACGAACTAAACTATTAGGATCATAACATTTATCAGCTCATTGAATTTGAAATTGTTGGGTCTATTTGAACGGTTTGAGATTGATCGTGCCGTTTCTTTTGGTTTGTTGACGAGGATATGGGGTCTTTGCGCAGGTCCGGTCACAGCCATTCTGATTGCCACGCGCTTCACACCTGCCCTGCAGGGTTATTATTATACTTTTACAACAATTCTGGCTCTGCAAATTTTTGTGGAATTGGGATTGGGTACGGTTATCGTGCAATTTGTCAGCCATGAGTGGTCTAAATTGGAGTTGAACAAATCCGGCAGTATTTCTGGAAATCGTGATTCTCTGGCAAGACTGATTAGTATCGCCGATATCGCAAAGAAATGGTACTTAGTAGGAGGGACCTTGGTGACCATTGGCCTCGGCATAGGAGGTTACATTTTTTTTTCCACCTCTGCTGATCATGGTGTTGACTGGGTATGGCCGTGGTTGTTTCTGTGCCTTATAACCGGCATCACGATATGTTTGGTCCCCATATGGTCACTACTTGAAGGCTGCAATCAGGTTGCAGAATTATATACATTCCGTTTTTTCCAGGGTGCTATGGTTTCCATTGCCACCTGGAGCGCAATCCTCGCCGGTGCAGAGCTGTGGACAGCATTCATCGCGGGCATTGCCGGTCTTTTCTGTTCACTTTTCTTTCTCAAACGAAGATACTGGAGTTTCCTCAAGACTCTGTTGTTGTCCGAACCGGGCTTTCCAAAGATAAGATGGCATACTGACATGTTACCCATGCAATGGCGGATAGCACTTTCGTGGATCAGCGGATATTTTGCCTTTTCACTGTTTACTCCGGTATTATTCAAATACCATGGTGCCGTCATTGCAGGGCAATTCGGCATGACATGGATTTTAATTGGGGTTGTAAGTATGACCGCCAGCTCCTGGCTTGCTCCGAAAATTCCCAAGTTCGGCATGCTTATCGCGCAAAAAAAATATCAAGAACTCGATCTTTTATTTTGGAAGATTACTAGAATTATTATCAGTATTTCTACACTAATGGCCGCAACCATTTGGAGCTTCGTATGTGTATTAAACATCCTCAACTTCAGCGTTGCACAGCATTTTGCCTCGCGCCTTCTTTCTCCATTATTGACAGGAATATTTTTATTGGCACAATTATTTATCGTGATATCCATTCCATTTTCTGCCTATCTACGCGCCCATAAAAAAGAACCACTCATGTTGATAGCTGTTATATCTGGATTATTAATTGGTCTTTCCACCTTTTATCTGGGGAAATTGTATTCGGTTATGGGGATGGCAGTTGGTTATTTGATATTGAATATAATTTTAATACCCTTTGTTTTACTAATATGGCGCCGTTGTCGCAGAGAGTGGCATGCATAAAATTCTATCTTTTATAAAGTCTAAAGTTTTTTTAATCCTATGCAATATCGGCGGATTCTTTGCCTGGCCATGCTGCTCAATATTCAAAATTAAATTTCTGAATGTCTTCACCAGTCGGATCGGTCATCTCTGTGTCGAACCTGACTGTTACATAAAAGAAGAGCTGTTGGGAATACATCCAAAATATAAAGCTTTTATGCTGGCGCCACCGGGAAAGGTGGCCAATGAACATATCCTGTCTTATTGGAAAGATCATATCAAAATAACCAGATCCCCTCTACTATGCTCCTTCCTGAGACCACTGTCCAACAACCAATTCACAACATATAATGTTTATCGGTACGCCAGCCCGATTAACACGGCAGCAGCCTTCCCTCAGATACAGAGCAGATACTTTAAAACCGGCGGCCGACCCTTGCTGTCCTTGAAAGATGACGATTTTCAGCGTGGCTGGGAGAAGTTGTTAGACTTTGGAATACCCCGCGATGCGTGGTTCGTTTGTGTTCACTGCCGGGAAGAAGGCTATATTTCGGGAGAAGGACAAAATTACCGCAATGCGGACGTCACAAGTTACATCCCTGCCATGGAAGCCATTATAGAAAGAGGCGGCTGGGTGATCCGATTGGGTGACCCCAGCATGAAAGCAATGCCGGCCAACAAACGTATCATCGATTACGCGCATCTGGAAAACAGAAGCGACTGGATGGATGTATTTCTCTGTGGGGCATGCAAGTTTTTTTTTGGCAGTGCATCCGGTTTGGCAGCCGTAAGTGGCGTGTTTGGCGTTCCTTCGGCCATTGCCAACCAGGCCCCTGTTTCAGTTGTGCTACCTTATCTCCCGTGTGACGTTGGAATCCCCAAGTTGTTGTACTCGCAAAGAGAAAAACGTTACTTAAAGTTTTCTGAGATACTGGGTTCCGCGATAGGAAATTTCCGTTTTGATTCACTATATAAGGACTGCGGCACATTTGTCATAGACAATACACCCGAAGACATTGAAGCATTGGCTCTGGAAATGTTGGATAGGATAAATGGTGTGATTGTTTACACTGCTGAAGATAACGAACTTCAGGAACGGTTCAAGTCATTGATGGATGAGAACCATTATTCCTATGGTTCGGAAGCCAGAGTGGGCCGTGAATTTCTCCGTAAATATTCATTATTATTGGATTAATAACATGGCATGGAGATTACTCTGTAAAATTTGCTGCGGTTGATCCACTGCCCAGAATGCCAAGTTGAGAAAAAGAGTGAGACCTTTGAAAAAATCAAAAAAACTACTGCTGATTTTGATCCCAACTTATTGAAAATTAACAGAGATGCTTACTTGGACGGCTATTGGCAATCTGAAAAATATTTTTTGGACATAGCGCCTGTGATTCGTAAAGAATTATCCATCAAAACCCCACCTGATCGTGAAAATGAACTCTTGATAAACAAAATCGCAAACTCAGATGCGGTCAGTCTCCATATTAGGAGGGCGGACTATGTGGCTGACAGCCATACGAATACGATTCATGGGGCATGCTCTCTGGATTACTATCATCATGCCGTGGACAAAGTGGCGGAAAAAGTCAAATCTCCTCATTTCTTTATTTTTTCCGATGATCCCGCATGG
>JAJFTV010000070.1 GCA_021372725.1 Chloroflexota bacterium
TGCTGCTGATCACCGCCGTGCTGACACGCCGGGCAGGCCTGCACCTGGGCGAGCAGGACGTATTCGTCAACGTGGTGGGGGGGATGCGCATTGACGAGCCTGCGGCCGATCTCTCCATTGCAGCGGCCATTGCCTCATCTGTCCGGGATCAGCCTGTCAGGGCAGATGCCGTATTAATTGGGGAAATTGGGCTGTCTGGTGAATTGCGATGGGTCAGCCAGATGTATGCCCGACTGCGCGAGGCTGCCAATCTGGGTTTCAAAACTGCGGTAATCCCCAGGCAAATCCGTCGCCAAACCGAACAGATGCCCCAGGGAATGGAAATTTTGGAAGCACGCACTTTACGGGAGGCACTGGAAAAGGCGCTGGTTCATGACGAACATTCCCGAAAGGAATAAACAATTTCTTAATCCCGTAATGATACAATTAGAAATTGGGTCTGTCACCCCACATGTATAAAACTATCTTTCTTCGCAAGAAGAATGGTTATAAAGATGTGGGAGAGGAAATACCTTGAAAAGGATTTCCCTGCCATGGTAAGGTAAACAATGTCTAATATCAACCAAATTATTGATTACAGGCCCGTTTCCAGGGTCCGCCGGAACCACGCAATGGAGCATGCCTCTCTGCACATCCTGGCAACAAAAAATCCCGGCTTGAGGTTCGCAGGGCTTTCGGATTCGAAAGGCTTTCGGATTATTGGAAATGTCTCAACACAGGATATACAGCAGGCAGTGGATGAGGCCCTGACGCGTTTGCAAAGTGGAGAACGTAACCTGGCATATCATCCAAACTGCGGCACAAATTACGCGGCAAGCGGGGCCGTGGCGGGTGTGACTGCCTGGATTGGAATGCTGGGCAGTGGAAAATCATTGCGCGCGAAGGTGAACCGTTTGCCGCTGGTTATCCTGCTTGTGACAGGGGTTTTGATGTTGACGCGGCCATTGGGGCCGTTTCTTCAACGGGCGGTAACCACCAATCCTGTTCCGGGGGTTTTACGGATCGTGGAAATCCGGCGCCATGATTTTGGAAATTTCGTTTTGCACCGGGTAATCACAGAAGAGTGAATGACGTATTCCATCTGATTCAGCTAAATAAACAGCCATATAGGGTAAAATCATTGATTGTAAAAAATCTTATTCGTGAGTGATTTATGCCCAATACTGTTGAATCCCTTCCCTATGACAGCTCAATAAAAGAAAATACTCTGGAAAATCAGGAAGATTTTCGTACCGCGGATGTAGTCAGCATGGGTATCGCCCATGGAACGCACGATGTGTACAATGCTTTCCTTTCCCCCCTGCTGCCAGTTCTGATCGAAAACCTGTCGCTGACAAAAACACTGGCAGGCTCGTTGTCCATTTTCTTGCAGCTTCCATCACTGTTACAACCGGTGATCGGTCATATTGCTGACCGGGTTGATTTACGCTGGGTAGTCATTGTTGCTCCGGCGGTTGCCGGTATCCTGATGAGTTTGATCGGTATCCCAACCCAATACCTGGTCATTGCCTTGCTGCTCACGCTGGCAGGAATCATGTCGGCCGGTATCCATGCCATCGGCCCGGTAATCGCCGGTAATGTTTCGGGTAAGCGACTGGGGCTGGGGATGAGTATCTGGATGGTGGGCGGTGAAGTGGGTCGTGTTCTTGGCCCGATCATTATTGTGACCGTTTTGGGATATTTCACCATCGAGGGCATTCCGTGGTTGATGCTGGGGGGAATTGCATCCTCCATCTTTCTTTATTTCCGGCTGCGCAATGTCGAGGGGCTGCTCCCTGTTCATAGCAATGGACTATCCATCAGTGCCGCTGTCCAACAGATGAAACCGATCCTGTTGCCACTTATCGTCTTGCTGTTTGTCCGTTCATTCATGTCCAGCGCCTTGACTACTTACCTGCCTACTTTTCTGACAGGTGAGGGGGCCGATTTATGGTTTGCAGGTGTATCCTTATCGGTGCTGGAAGTAGCCGGGGTGGCCGGTGCTTTTTTGTCCGGCCCCATCAGCGATCGCCTGGGACGGAAAAAGATCATGCTGATTTCCTTGCTGGCTTCACCGGTGTTTATGCTGCTGTTTCTTTCGGCGCATGGGTGGGTTCAATTCCCAATTTTGCTTTTATTGGGCTTCTTCTCAATCTCGCTGACCCCTGTATTGATGGCGACGGTTTTGGAAAGCTGCCCTGAAACCCGCTCCACGGCGAATGGAATTTATATGGCATTGAATTTTGTTATCTCATCTATCACGGTTCTTGTCATCGGATTAATCGGTGATGGAGCTGGATTGCGCGTAGCATTCTATGTCAGCGCTTTTTTGATGATGGCAGGCACCCCGTTTGTATTCCTGCTGCCCAAGGCAAAACCGGCCAAACAAGATCTTTAAGGAGATTTCCATGTCAACATCTGATGAAAAAAAACAGGTTCCCGGCGCTATCGATCTGCCGGGCGGGATCAAGACCGATCCCAATATCAAGATCGATATGCTGTGGGGCGTTAAAATCCCGATGCGCGATGGTGTAAAACTGAATGCCACCATCTTCAAACCAAAGGAAATGCCGCAGCCGCTGCCTCTTGTTTTCACGTTGACCCCTTATATCTCGGACACATACCAGGAACGCGCCACCTGGTTTTCAAAAAACGGCTATGTTTTTGCACTGGTTGATGTGCGCGGGCGGGGAAATTCCGAAGGTGAGTTTGAACCGGTCGTGAACGAACCCCATGACGGACATGACCTGGTTGAATGGTTTGCATCCCAACCCTGGTGCAACGGCAAAATCAGTATGTGGGGAGGCTCGTATGCCGGTTATGACCAGTGGGCAGCACTCAAGGAATTCCCGCCACACCTTTCCACTATCGTCCCGGTGGCTTCCGGGTATCCCAGCCTTGATTTTCCTTTCCCGCGCAACATCTTTGCGCCTTATTTCATCCAGTGGTCAACCTACACCAGCGGTGTCACCGGCAATGCCAATCTGTTCGCTGAATCTTCATTCTGGACTGATAAATTCCAGGAAATGTACAACGATCATCGACCTATGAAAGAGCTGGATCAAATTGCCGGGAATTTCAGTACACAATACCAGACCTGGATGAAAAACTGCAAACCCGGACCGTACTGGGATCCCGCCTTGCCCACCGAGCAGGATTATGCCAGGATAGATGTGCCTATCCTGACCATCACCGGGCATTATGACGGTGACCAGAATGGTGCGATGGGTTTTTATCTGCGCCACATGAAATACGGAAATCAACTGGCGAAAGATCACCATTTCCTCGTCATCGGCCCATGGGATCATGCCGGTACCCGTACTCCCCAAAAGACGATTGGCGGGATAACCTTTGGCGATGCCAGTATGCTCGATATGAACCGGCTGCACAAGGAATGGTACGACTGGACGATGAAAAAGGGCCCCAAACCCGACTTTCTCAAGAAACGGGTTGCTTACTACGTGATGGGTTCTGAAGAATGGAAATATGCGGACAGTCTGGAGGAAATTGCCACCGATACGCGCTCTTTCTATTTGAATTCCGTCAACGGTTACGCCAATGATGTCTTCCAGTCCGGCGTTATGACAACTTTTAAACCCGGTTATGAAAAACCCGACCAGTATGTTTACGACCCGCTGGATACCCGGCCTGGCAAGCTGGAATTGAACTCCACCCCGGATTATCTTCTTGACCAAACTTCAGCGCTCAACCTGTTTGGCAATGGGCTTGTCTATCATACCGAACCGTTTGTGGAGGATACCGAAGTCTCCGGTTATGTCAAATTGACTGCCTGGATCGAAATGGATGTGCCCGATACCGATTTTATCGCCAGCCTGTACGAGATTCTGCCTGACGGGAAAAGCATCAGCCTGACTTTCGACACCATGCGGGCGCGCTATCGCGAATCACTGCGCGAGGAAAAGCTCGTCATCCCGGGTGAGATCAACCAATACGTCTTTGACTGGTTCACCTGGTTCTCGCGCCGCATCAGCAAGGGCAGCCGGCTGCGCCTGGTATTTGCCTGTCCCAACACCCCCCAGCTCGAAAAGAACTACAATTCGGGCGGGATCGTAAACGAAGAATCGGGTAAGGATGCCCGTACCGCTCACATCAAGCTCTACCACGATGCGGAACATCCAAGCTGTCTGGAAATACCGATTGTAAAGGCAGGAAAAACTGGCAAGGGTTGAAAGCAGGGCTGCCTGTATGCTTCCTGGTTGCCGGTAAATGGGTAGTAATAATATCGGAAAACCAGGCAATCCGGCTCAGGGTTTCTAACGATATAAAGGAGAAATCATGATGGCAGTACTGGATCCAATTCCTGTCAGGGCTCTGGCAATAAGATTGATCCCGAATGTATCCGCCGGGTTGGCTGAAGCATTAAAACTGCGTCCGGAGCAGCACAGCATTGGATTGATCACAGCCGATAACGACGATGCCCTGTATGTATCCATCGATGATGCAACAAAAATGGCAGATGTCGAGGTAGTCTATGCACATTCCTTCTATGCCGGAGCGCGCCATTCTTCCGGGCTGCTATCCGGGGAGATCATCGCAATCCTGGCAGGACCCAATCCCTCCGAAGTGTCTGCCGGACTGAATGCTGCACGTCAATACCTGACTACCCAGGCACTCTGGTATTCGGCCAATGCAGATGGCAGCATTGCTTTCTTTCCGCATGTCATTGCCCAAACCGGCGCTTACCTGTCAAAACTCTGCAGCATTCCGTTAGGATCGGCTGTGGCTTACTTGATCGCTCCACCATTGGAAGGGCTGGTCGCAATGGATGCGGCCCTTAAGGTCGCGGCAGTGCAGGTGGTATCTTACACCGCACCGCCTTCGGAAACGAACTATATGGGCGTCATCCTCACCGGCGATCAGGCATCCTGCCGGGCTGCTGCGGTGGCGTTTCAGGAAACGGTGCTCGAGGTGGCAAATCAACCGTGTGAATATTGACCCCTGAAATCCGGTCTTTGCGATTAACGTTCCATGCCTGGTTCTGACAGATTTTTCGACCAATCTCAAATTAATATGTAAAAATATGTGATCTGTTTTAGCCGCTATGCTATAATGATTATAGAAAAATTCAAGATGACGATCTGACCAGGCCCTGCTGGTGCAGTGATTTTTTGCGGAATGTAAAGCCAGGGAGACAGTCACATCCCAAAATGCAGGTAGTACATCATCCTATATGCAGTGGATGAAAAAGTTAATCAATTTTCGCCTTGGATTTTGAAAAGAGGTGGCATGCTGTTTAATGTAAATGATGTTGTTGTACACGAGGTCTATGGAGTTGGCAAGGTAACAGGAATAGAAGAGCTAAGTTGGAAGAAACCGGCATGCACCCGCTACTATGTTGTCATGATAGGGGATGCAAAGATCTGGGTTCCGATTGAAAATGAAGAGGAAAGTCACCTGCGGCCTATCACACCCAAGAAAGACCTTCCTTCGTACAGGGAAATTTTTCGCGAAACTCCTTCCAAACTGGATACTTCGCGTTTTGGACGTACCAGTTATATCCAGGAAAGTAAAAAACACACTTCCTTTCGGGCATTATGCGAGACCGTAAGAGACCTGACTTCGCACAGCCAGAGTAGAAAACTGGCTAATCACGAGACCATGTTTTTGCAACGTGTCACCCGCCAACTGGTTGAGGAGTGGGCCCTTTCAGCCCAAATCCCGATGGAACAGGCCCAGGGAGAGATAGACGAGCTTCTGGGGGATGTTCCCCAGCTTCCGGTTGCCATTACGGAATAATTTCCGGACACGAATCTCTGGCATTCCCGATTGACATGAGCGATACCCCGCTGAAGGTACATCGCTCTGTGGGAATTGAAGTGACCAGCCAGGTTTATTTATCCGATTTGTCAGTTTGAGCGCGGAAAAACGGAGGTGGAACTGGAAAGCCGGCGACTGGCGGGATTTACACACTGGGCAGCCGATGCAGAAGGTCCCCATGAAGTTGCGGTATCGGTGGATGTAGAACGTTTCTTTCGGGAATATTTTTCTTTATTTTGATTTTCGTGTTGTAAAGCTGAATTTCCTGCTGCTTCACCCTCCCGCGATGGGCGGAAGAAATGTCACTTCAGCGTTGAGGGGGATAATATCGGCATCCAGAAAGATGTGATGTTTGTTGATCAATACCACTACATTGGCCAGTTGTGGGGCAAGGGTGGGAAATTTATTTTTCAGGAGCTTTTTCAAATCTCCAACCGTCGAGTTTTCAGGGATCGATATGTGAAGGACGCCTGTACCGGCTTTTTCCTTCAGATTTGCATACAACAGGATGGAAATCAGGTGTTCACTCATCATCGATCCGATGCCATCCCTCTCGTAAACTGGATGGTATTCATATTTTAACATACACCTTCTCTATGCAGGGATAATGCCCATTTATATTATAGGGTAGTGTGCTATTCGGTTTTTGGATTCACTCCAACAACTGACTTTTTGCGGAACACACCCTTGGGCGGATGTCCACAACATAAAAAACGCCGGAAGTCCTATGCTATAATGAATCCATCAATCAGAGAGGTATAAATTTGACGGAAGAAGATCCACAATCGACAAAACCCCCTTATTATCCGGGGAGATACATCGGTATGGGAGTGGGAGCAGGTCTTTTTATCGGCGCGGCGCTGGGATTTTTTGCACGAGATATGCTGCTGGGTGTGGTGGTGGGAATGATTGGGGGAGTCATCATTGGCTGGTTTTTGGACAAACGAAAAAGATCCGAAGAACCCTGATAGGTAGTCTTCATAATGAAAAAAAGATCCTTTCGATCTTTGCAAGGACAGGAGGGCAAAATGTCTGATAATTTCCATTGGGATGAAAAAGACGAAAAAAAGGATGAAAAAGACGAAAAAGATGTCAGCAAGCACGAGGAGAAAACCATCGAAGAGAAATGGCGGCGCGATCCATTGGGTACAGTAGCCTGGGCAATCGTATTAATCTGGTCGGGTGTGGTTCTGCTGCTGGTCAATAATACAACATTGTTGGATCAGATACAGTTCCATGGTCAAAGGGCCTGGGGGTTGTCCTCGCCAGTCTGGTCATTAATCTTTGTTGGGGCGGGTGTTATCTTTATGGTTGAGGCATTGCTACGGCTCGCCATACCGGCTTACCGAAAACCTGTCTGGGGATCCATCATATTTGCCATCATTTTGATTGCTCTGGGTTTGGGAAATGTATTTGACTGGCGTATCCTTGGTGCTGTGATATTGATATTTATTGGTATATCAATGCTCTTACGACCAAAATAACATCCGCTGCTTTGCCGAACAGTAAACTGCGATTTAGTTCTGCCCAATTCGTGTTTGACAAAGCTTAAAGTGTTTCGTTTCAGTTGTTTCTTGAATTATTCATTGATATATAACAAAACACCGGCCTTCTTCGGCCAAAGGATTGGGAAAAATTTAGCCATGTCAAAAGCCATCTATCTGGACTATAACGCAACAACGCCCATCGATCCGGCCGCCGCACAGGCCATGCTGCCGGTACTGTACGGAAGTTATGGTAATCCATCCAGCAGCCATGAACATGGCCTGGCTGCGAAAAAATTGGTCGACAAGGCACGCAGTCAGGTTTCCGGGTTGCTGGGCTGCGGAACCGATGAAGTTATTTTCACCAGCGGCGGAACTGAAAGTAACAATTATGCGATTAAGGGAGCGGCCTGGGCTTATCGGGAGCGCGGACAACATATCATTACCAGTGCAATAGAACATCCCGCGGTTCTTGAAGTGTGCGAGTGGCTTGAGCAGCAGGGATTTCGGATTACCATTCTTCCCGTAGACAGCACCGGTACGGTGAACCCGCAGGATCTGGAAGATGCGTTGGAAAATGACACCATCCTGGTGAGTATCATGCACGCCAACAATGAAGTAGGCACCATCCAACCCATCTGTGAACTGGCGCGCCTGGCACACTCCCGCGGAGCACTGTTTCATACCGATGCAGCCCAATCAGTGGGGAAGATCCCGGTAAATGTTCTGCAACTGGAAGTGGATTTGCTTTCCGTGGCGGGGCACAAGGTTTATGCCCCAACAGGAATTGGTGTTCTGTATGTACGCAGCGGTATTTCCCTGGCGAAATTCATGCATGGGGCAGGTCACGAAAGCGGACGCAGGGCAGGCACCGAGAATGTTCTGGAAATGACGGGTCTCGGAGCCGCCTGTGAAATTGCCAGAATCGATCTGGACAAAAACATGGCTCATTACCGGCAGATGCGTGACCGGCTCGAAAGCGGGTTGATCCACAGATTGGGCAGCAAGCAGGTACATATCAATGGACATCCTGAAAAAAGGCTTCCCAATACACTGAGCCTCAGTTTTTATAAAATCGAGGCAAACAGACTCCTGGACAGGATCTCTCCCAATGTGTCTGCCTCGGCAGGGGCAGCCTGTCATGCCGGTGATGTTCATCTGTCAACAGTGCTTCAGGCAATGAAGGTTCCGGTCGACTGGGCCATGGGGACGGTACGTTTTTCGACGGGCAGAGGGACTACCGCTGAACAAATCGACACAGCCGTTGAGGTTGTCTCACAAGCAGTCAGGGAGCTTGCGTAATTCTGTGATAACAGTCTCTGTTAACAAGTTGCCTGTCAAGTTACTTTGTTTTATACTTGGAATTATATGAAGGCTGGGGCCAACCAGAGCAACTGAGGGGATTAATCGATTCTATCGGGAGGAATTGAGTGATACGGGAAACCATTCTGAAAAATCGCAGTTATCGTCGTTTCGATCAGGCCTGCAAGATCGACGAGACTACTTTGAAAGACCTGGTTGATCTGGCACGTCTTTCACCATCCGCCGCAAATTTGCAACCGCTAAAATATATACTTTCCTTTTCTGCAGAGAAAAACAACCTGATTTTTCCAAACCTTCGCTGGGCGGCATATCTCAAGGATTGGGGTGGCCCGCTGGAAGGTGAACGCCCGTCTGCCTACATCATCATCCTGGGGGACACATCGATTCGAAAGGAATTTGGCTGTGATTTCGGGATTTCTGCCCAGAGTATTCTGTTGGGAGCGGTGGAGCAGGGTTTGGGAGGGTGCATGATTGCCTCCTTCCAGAAAGACGGTTTACGGGCTGCTCTCAACATCCCCGATCAATATGAGATCCTGCTGGTTCTGGCATTGGGAAAACCGATCGAAAAAGTGGTCATTGATCCATTGAGCCCTGATGGAAGTATAAAATACTGGCGTGATGAGCAACAAGTTCATCACGTTCCAAAAAGATCACTGGATGATTTGATTTTATAATGTTTACCTGCAAATATATCGCGACACAAAAATACTGACACTGCGGAGAGAAATAAATGAAAGAAAAGATCCTGATCATAGAGGACGACCATGCCATTGTCAATTTGCTGCAACGCGGGCTTGTGTATGAAGGGTACGACGTTGCGGTGGCCATGGACGGGTTTACCGGGATGCGCTCCGCTCGCGAGGAAAAACCGGACCTGGTCATTCTGGACTGGATGCTGCCAAAGATGGACGGTCTGGCGGTATGCCAGGATATCCGCGAGATAGGCAGTATCCCCATCCTCATGTTAACCGCCAAAGATACCGTCCGGGACCGTGTTCAGGGTCTGGATGCCGGCGCGGATGACTATATGGTAAAACCCTTTGACCTCAATGAACTGCTGGCCAGGGTAAGAGCTTTACTGAGAAGAACCCGACAGGAACGGATCACCGTTCTGGAGTTCAATGACCTGCAGCTTGATACATCCACCCGTATCGCCACCCGCGGCCAGCGCAAGATCATGCTGACTGCCAAGGAATATGATCTGCTTGAATTGTTCATGCGTCACCCGCGGCAGGTTTTGACCCGTGAAATCATATTCGACCGGGTGTGGGGGTATGATTTTGGCGGCGAGAGCAATGTTCTGGATGTCTATATTCGTTATCTGCGCCAGAAACTTGAAATGAATGAGGAACCCCGCCTGATTCAAACGGCGCGGGGTGTTGGATATGTTTTGCGTGATTTTGAATAATGTCACTTAGGCTGCGCCTGACAACCCTTTATACAATCATGGTCTTTGGAGGGCTGTTAATTTTCGGTTCACTTGCCTACGGGTTGGTGAGCCTTACTTTACTTTCCCAAATGGACAATGACCTGGATCAGGCCTCCGGCCAAATCCTGTCAAGCCTGCGCATCAATGACCAAAATCAACTGGATACCCCCTTGTTGAAAAGCCAGTCTCTGTCAGAAGAGCTGATCTTTCAGGTTTGGAGCAGCCAGGGAGAGCTGCTTTATGCACATCCCGATGTGTTTACTCAGCCCCTGACTGACGGGGAAGTGCTGCTCTCCTCCAACATGGGTACCTATGCCAGTCCACGCGGTAATTTACGGGTCAAGAGCATACCTATCCGGACCTCGCGCCGTCCGGTTGGCGTGCTGATTGTCGCCCGTTCGATAACCCTTGTGGAAAGCGCCGAACGGCAGTTGGTCATCATTATGATCATCCTGGGGCTGATCATTGTGCCCATGTCGGGGCTTGCAGCCTGGGTATTGAACCGCGAGGCGCTAAAGCCGCTCATCGAAATGACCCGCATGGCCACCAGCATCAGCAAAGCCGGAGATCTTTACAAGCGCATTGACGTGAAAAGCCGGCCAGGTGATGAGACAGGGGAACTGATGCAGGCTTTTAACCTGACTCTGGAACGGCTGGAAAATCTGTTCAATTCGCAAAACCGGTTCATCGCTGATGTGAGCCACGAACTTAGAACACCCTTGACGGTCATCAAGGGAAATGTCGGATTAATGAAACGCCTGGGCACAGGAGATGAAGAATCATTGGACAGCATCAATGCTGAAGTTGACCGGCTGACCCGACTGGTCGGCGATTTGCTTCTGCTGGCCCAGGCTGAAACCGGTAATCTTCCGCTGGATATGCAGGTAGTGGAACTGGATACAGTTTTTCTGGAAGTCTTTCAGCAAATGAAGATTTTAGCTGGTCAAAAAGTCACGTTAAAAATTAGTGATCTCGACCAGGTGCGTGTCAAGGGAGATCCAGATCGACTTAAACAGGTCATGGTGAATCTGATTGCCAATGCCATACAACATACCCCCCAATCGGGTGAGGTTTCTGTTGTATTGGGTAAAAAAGACGGTATGAGCCTGTTTCAGGTTATCGATACCGGTTATGGCATCCCACAGGAAGATCTTCCGTTTATATTTGAACGTTTTTATCGCACCGAAAAATCACGCCAGCGCGAAAAAGGCACCGGATTTGGACTGGGTTTATCCATTGTGCGTTGGATTGTCAACAAGCACGGAGGCAGAATCGAGGTCGAGTCAAAAGTAGGCCAGGGTTCTACATTTCGTGTCTATCTGCCCTTGTGGGATGACCCGTCAGAGTGGGATGAAATGGATTGACAAAGTCTCAAGAAATCTCTTTTTCAAAAACCAGGGCATCTTCCTGCCCGGCGTAATATTGCTTCCATACATCAATCTGATGATAACCCAGTTGTATGTACAAATTTTGAGCGTTAAGGTTTGTGCGTCTCACACATAAACGAATTTTCGGCATAGCCAGACCGGTTTCACAGACCTGCATCAGAGCGGTGGCAACACCTTGCTTGCGGAATTCAGGCAATACCCCTACCGTGGTCACCCACCCCACTTTCTCGCGGGTACGCCGGTCACCGGCTATAAAACCGATCATCTTTTCATCCATTACCGCTTTATAATGCACTGCGGTAGGAAAAGTCAGAATAGCCAATAGATCCAGCATTGGCCATGCATCCCGTTTAAAGCAAATCACTTCCAGCCGGTGAAGGTCTTTAAGATCACGCCATGTTGCAAGGGAAATTGTAAAACCTGCCATTGTACAAGGAGGGGAGCAGACTGTTACGCCTGCTCCCTGGATATTGTGTTATTGTTCGCGTTTCTTTAGAAAATCACCCAACAGACTGGTGAATTCCATCGGGAAGATATATTTTGTCGATGGGCTGTCGGCCATTTTCCGCAACGTATCGAAATACTGCAGGGTCATAGTCTGCGAATCGATACCTTTGGCTGTCTTGAAGATCTCGGCCAATGCGTCGGCATAACCCTCGGCACGCAGGACCTGGGCTTGACGCTCTCCTTCGGCAACCAGAATGGAGGACTGCCTCAAGCCTTCGGATCGAAGGATGGCAGCCTGTTTTTCACCTTCAGCCACATTGATGGCGGCCTCGCGCGTGCCGGTTGATTCGGTAACGATGGCGCGGCGTTCGCGTTCGGCTTTCAATTGGCGGTTCATGGCATCCTGCACCTCACGCGGCGGTGAAATCTCCCGAATTTCTACATTGGTTACCTTGACCCCCCACCGTTCGGTAACCTCATCCAGACGTGTCCGCAGCGAGACATTGATCCTCTCGCGCTGTGAGAGGACATCGTCCAGCAAAATACCGCCGATGACGGCGCGCAGCGTTGTGGTCGCAATACCCTGGGCTGCAGCTTCAAAGCTTCCTACGGCCAGTACTGACTGAACCGGATCAAAAACCTTGAAATACCACAGAAAATCGATACTGATCGGCGCATTATCCAGTGTGATTGAGGTCTGGGTGGGAATTTCCCGCACCAGTTCCCTCAAATCCACTCGGACTGCTTTATCGACAAACGGGATCAGCAGGATCAACCCTGGACCCCTTGCGCCAATGCAGCGTCCCAACCGAAAAACGACCAGGCGCTGATACTCGGGTACGATCTTGATGGCATTGACCAAAAAAATGATCAGCAACAAAATCACACCACCGATCAGACAGGTTGTTGTGGACAAGAAATCTTGCATTCCTTTACTCCTTTCTTGGGATGACTACAAATTACTCGTTCGATTCGGGTTTATTGGCCGAATCGGATAACTCATCAACCGTTTTTACCTCCTCTACCAGCAAAACCAACCCTTCGCGGCCAGTAACCTTGACATGGCTGCCCTGATGGACAGGATGGCTGGTTCGGGCTGTCCACTCCTCACCCATGACATAAACAGTACCTTCGTCCTTGAAATCTGCCCGGGCTTCGCCGGTTTGTCCTACAAGACGCTCCAGATCGAAGGCTGGCTTTTGCGACACCGCCTCCATACTTCTTCTCCCGATGATCCACAATACCATCAATGCTGAAAAAGATACCACCACAGCCAGCACAGGATGAATGGCCGGCGAGCCATTTTCGGCTGGAAAAAGAAAAATTGTGCCGATAATCAGACCCACCAGCGACAGCAGCAACAGCCCCCAATGTTTGACTATACGGAGAGAGATCACAAAGGGAATAATGGAGAGGACAATCAACACTAATGCCCAGATTTGTATTGGTAACCTGAACATGGCATAACCAGCCAAAAACAGGATAAACAACCCGATCACTTCCAGAAAGCCTGTGCCGGGAGAAATTAATGCCAATACTGCGATGACAAAACCGGTCACCAGCAGCACATACGCCACATTGGGGTCCAGCAGAAATTCCATCATATCAAGTAATTTCCTTTTGGTAAAATCCCCAGGCGGGGTTGACCATCACGATGTGAAACCTGACTTGAATACCTTATCTCATTATACCTGAAGCAGAGAAGCATGAGTATAAAAGCAGGGAATGAATCGAAACCAAATTTTGGCAAAACAATCCCCTTGAAAATTATGATATCAAGGGGATTCGACTTTATCCTTGCGCGGCAGATTCTTCAGGCTTAATCATTTCCAGAGCAATGGCTGCAGGCCAGGAAAAGGCGGTGGTACCGCAGCCGGTGCCATCCAGTGGATCATAATATTCACGAAACCCGGATTTCGAGATTAATTTGAGCGAGGATTGTCGCAAATCTTCTGCCAGATTGGAATATCCATATTGGTTGAAACCCTGAAGCAGCAGCCAGTTAATGATAATCCAGACGGGTCCGCGCCAGTAACGGCGTGGTTCCCAGGCAGGTTCCGACATACTGAGCGTAGTTGCGGGATAAACAAGCTTTCCGCCGGTTCCATATTCCTGCGGGTTTTGCCAGTGTTCAGCGATCATCCGTTGAGCCTGCTGTTCACTGCAAAGATTGGCATACAAAGGAGCAAAGGTAAATACGCTGTTTACTTCAATCCGGTGATGGTTGCGGAGATCATAATCAAAATACAATCCTCTTTCCTCATCCCAAAATCTTTCCTGAAAACTCTGTTTCATCTTTGCCAGCCATTTGTCGATCTCCATGGTTGGTTCACCCAGTTCTTCAGCTAACGCCCGCAAATCCAAATCTGCCCGGTATAAAATGGAATTAAATAAAACATCCTGAACCAGAAAGGGCGAGTCCCTTAAAATTGCTTTTGAATCATATCTTCTTTGCCTGAAGAAATCCACCAAGTAAATAAAGTGATCATAATCTGCCTGGTTGGGGCGCTGGCCAGGATCCACACGTAAATTATCGATCCGATTGTAGAGAGGAAGGTTGACCGGCTTAATTCCTTCCATCACTGAAAGCCAGCGCGGGGCATCATCGGTACCTGATTCCCATGGATGAATCAAGCTCGCCAACCCGCTGCCGTCTGCGTCCCGATCGACATGCAGCCAGTGATGCCAGCTCAACAGCCCGGGGTAAACTTCCTGCACAAAATCTGGCATTGGATGTCTCAAATGGATTTTTCTTACCATGCTGGCCAGTATGGGAGGCTGTGTAATTCCTGAGGTTAAAATCTGTGGTGCATTCGGCGCATTGCTGGTTTGCCAGAATTCGGGGCCCGGAAAGTAATTGGGGGTGTTTTTATGAAAAATAATTTGCGGTATCATTCCATCTCGCCATTGCCCCTTTAATAAAGAGCGTATCTCAGTTTGGGCTGCAGCAATATCAAAATTCGATAACCCCAATGCGATTACCGCCGAGTCCCAGTTCCATTGATGGGGATACAAATGCAAACTGGGTTTCGTAAACCCCCCACTGTCATTTAATCTTAAAGTCTCAATTGCGGCTGTACGCAAATGCTCCAAATTGATCATCAATTTGTTCTCCTGTTTGGTGTTTTGTCAAACATGAAACTGCTGGCAAAGCTTAAAGAGCTCTTTTCTGGTTATTTTCAAATTTATCGTTGATATTTGACAGGATACCAGCCATTGGTTGCAATCAGGTTATACCAGCGTGACCCCGGTTTCAACATCCATCCAACTGATTTTATTACTATCCATCTGCATCCAGATTTCTTCGCCAGCCTGGAAATTTTCCGTTGGGTGAGTATTTACTTTGATATATTCTTTCCCTACCACCACCGTCAAAAGGTTGGTTGATCCAAGTGGTTCCACAACAAATATTTTCCCCATCAAAGCATTCTTTTCCGGACCTCGCAGAACCTTGACATTTTCAGCCCGGATGCCTATTTTTACATTTTGGGCAGAGCCTGGATGTTTATACCCTTCCGGCAGGAGGTCCAAAGACAGGTCGGTTTCACCCACGTGAACACCGCCGGTATCAATCACTGCCGGCAAGAAATTCATCGGCGGGTTACCAATGAAACCCCCAATAAACTCGGTTGCGGGATGATCATACACTTCGAGAGGTTTATCCACCTGCAGCAAATTTCCGCTTTTCATGACTGCAATCCGGTCGCCCAAACTAAGGGCTTCCACCTGATCGTGGGTCACATAGACGACCGTTGTATGCAGTTCGTTAATCAAACGTTTCAATTCCGCCCGCATTTCCAGGCGCAGCAGGGCATCCAGGTTGCTTAAGGGTTCATCCATCAAGAGAACATCCGCCTCAACCGTAATCGCCCGAGCCACAGCAACCCGTTGGCGCTGCCCCCCTGATATTTGAGCGGGAAAGCGTTCGAGCAAGTTCTCAATTTGCAGCAGTTCTGCTGCGGATCCCACTTTTTTTTCAATTTCTTTCTTGGGTAAATGTTGCATGCGTAAGCCAAAGGCAATGTTTTCAAAAACACTCAAATGCGGAAAAATTGCATAACTTTGAAATACCATGGCGATATGCCGGTTGCGTGGGGGATATTCGGTCACATCTTCATTATTGATCAGTATCCTGCCACTATCCACATCTTCCAAACCTGCCAAACAGCGTAAAAGAGTGGTTTTCCCGCAACCTGAAGGGCCTAACAGCACCATAAATTCCTGGTCATGGATTGTCAATTCAACATTATTGACCGCCACGACCTTTCCGAATGTTTTTCTAACTTCTTGAATATGAATTTCAGCCATATTATTTCACCACTTTGCCCCAGAGATTTAAAAGATATTTCCGAATGAACAGCATAAACACCAGTGAGGGGAGTAATATGAAAAATGCACCTGCAAACCGGTACGGAAGTGGAGAAACACTCAGAGAAGCCATTACCAAAGCTGGTAAAGTTCTGTTGCGTACCGTCAGAATTACCGAAGCAAAAACTTCATTCCAGGACCCTACAAAATTGAACAGTGTGGCTGCCGCAATGCCAGGCAGAGCCTGCGGCATAGTCACCTTAATAACGGCAGATACACCATTGCAGCCCAACGTTTGGGCTGCTTCTTCCTGTTCTTTGGGAACACCGGCAAACACCGAGCTGGTGATCAGCACCGTAAAGGGTAGATTGATTGCCGTGTGAACCAACGCCAAAGAAATAATGGAATCGTACATTCCCCAGTTAATAAACGTCACTGCCAGTGGAACAGAAAGAATGACCGTCGGAAAAGATCGGGTAGAAACCACAGCCAGGCGATAGAGATCGCGACCTGGGAAGATAAAACGCGCCAGGGCATAACCTGCCGGCGCCCCCACAATAATTGCCAGAACCATGGATATTATCGCTACATAAACACTGTTCAGGGTTGATTTAAGTACACCCGTTGAGTTGACAAAAAATTGTAAAGTTTCAGTTGAGATAGGTTGTGGAAAAAGTGGTTTGGGAAAAATATAAACACCGGCCTGGGTACTAAATGTCATCACAGCGATCAGATAAATGGGAAAGAGGACCCAGATTGCCAGAAGGATTGCGATAACATAGGTTCCGGTTCTACTTAATTTTCGTAAAACATGTGCTTTTTTCATACAGCCATTTCCTGTTCTGGTTTGGTCCGCAAGGTAACAAGGTAAAACACTGAGCTGATGATTGAGAGCACCATAATGAGTGCAGCATAAGCAGCCGCCACGTTCTCATTTTGATAATCGACGTACCAGCGATAAGATTCCGAAGCCAATAACGACATACCCCGGCCTGCCAAAGCCATGGCCGTCGCAAATACTTGCAATGAAAAGATGGTGCGCAAAATCAATGCTACTTGAATACTCGGTTTAAGGAGGGGTAAAATTAATCGACTAATTTTTTGCCACAGATTGGCTCCAAATACTTCTGCTGCCTCCAAATAATCTTTGGGGATGGATTGTAATCCCGAGACCAGGATCACCATCACAATAGCGGTAGACCGCCAAACCTCAGCCATCATAACTGTAAAGATGAGCCAGCCAGTATTTTGATAACTGAGGAACAGGAATGGTTTGCTAATCAACCCAAGTTGAACCAACCAGGTATTCAGGAAACCCCGATCGGTAAAAATAGCGAACCACACGATACCTGCCGCAAGCTCGGAAATGGCCAATGGGATGGAATAGGTATAAAGGAAAAATCCTGTCCCTTTTAATTTGGCTTGAATGACCAGAGCCATGATCAAAGCCAGAACGAATTGTATCGGAATGATAATGATCGTCAGGATGATAGTTGTTCTAAGAGCCGGCCAAAATGCAACATCTGTAACCATTGTGCGTAGAGTCTCAAGCCCCCATTCCCCATCCGGATTGCGAAAACTTAATGAAAATGACTCTACCATCGGGAAAGCAAAAAAAATGATCAGGAAAAGAATAGAGGGGATTAGGAGCAAATAAGGAGTGGATTGTTTAACGAATAATCGTTTCATTTTTCTCCTCAATGAAGAAGTTCTGGGGACGAAAAAATTTCGTCCCCAATTGAAACAGCAAATTACTTAACCTGGCAAGGTTGACCAGCACTGTCTGGATCAGGTGACCAGCAAGGAGCCTTTGTGTCATCCATAATGGCTTGCAGGTTTACAGCCTGTTCCTCGAGCGTTGTCGTAATATCCTTCTCGTTCAGAACAATAGCGATAAAGGCATCCCGGAAGGGTTTGTTGAACAAATCGCCCTTATCGCCCAAACCTTGGGGCAGCAGGGCAGGCAATGCATCCGGTGCACTGGATTGGGCTGCAACGGCATCACCTTCCATCTTGATTCCGGCAGAGACATAACCTGGATAATCCACGGCTGCGACCGGGAAAAAGCCTGTTTCACGCAGGGTGTTAACCAAGGCATCATCGGTTAACAAGAACTTGATCAAAGCCTCTGCTCCTGCCTGATTCGGGGCGGTGGTCGGAATCCCCAATCCCGCCAAAACCGGCATAAATGCCCGGCCTTTGGGCCCGGCAGGAACTGCAACAGCCAAAAAGTCATCCGGGCGAGTAGTGAATGCCTCTACCAGGCGGGCGGTATGATCCCAGGCAATCCATACTTCCTCTGAAAGCAGTGGTTCCTGCATAAAGTTATAAGTGGTCGATTGTGGATTAACATACGGCCAGACATCCTTCATCCACTGCCAACCGGCAGCCGCATCGGTTGATTTGAAAGTAGTAACAACCCCACCAGAGAACGCCGGGATCAGAAATCCTTCAAAAAAGCGGTGCAACAAGCCTTTATCTCCGGCCGGGAATCCCAGTTTTGCCTCACCGGTGCCCTCTTTAATATTCTTTGCCCATTCAAGTAGCTGATCATAAGTTAGTGCGTTGACATCAGCGCCTTCGGGCAAATAAGGCAGAGCCTGTTTGTTGACAGCCAGAATATAATTCGCCTGAATCCAGGGAACGTAATAAGTTTTATCTGTTCCCAGGGAAGCTACATTCCAAAATGCATCCGAGATGCCGGCATCGGCTACTTCAGCCTTGAGAGAGGTCAGGTCCTGAAGGCTGTTGGTAGCCTGGAGAGTAGAGAACTCACCTGCCAGAGCACCTAAAACCGATGCAGTGCCTTTCCCAGCTTCTACTTCTGCATTGATCCGGTCAAAGAAGGTACCGGCATCTGATGGAATGAAATCAACTGTGGCTGGAAAATCTTTAAGAACCACACCGCGCACTGCTTCAGCTTCATTTATGGTATTGAACTGGGTGGACATAAAAACCACATCGCCATAGTTGATGGGTGTTGGAGTTATTATTTTTTCCACCGTGACCTGTACCGGCACCTCTACCTGCACCTCTACTGGCACCTCTTTCGTTTCCACCTGGGTGACAGTTTGAGGCTGGCAGGCACTCAAAACCATGGATGCCGCCAATACTAAGGCTACAATAATAAACAAGCCCGATTTTTTCATGTGTTTTCCTCCTAAAGCATTTGAGAATTGGACAAAATGTCTGTGAGTTTATACAGAATAAAAGTAAATATTGTTGTGAATTGGCCTCCTTTCCAAGGTCTGCTCATGGGTAAATACGAATAATCCATGAGTACGTTAATACAACCCTAATTGCCGAAATTAAGTCAGATTTTGTTATTTAGTTGTAAAACCAATAATTGCTGAATAATAATTACAATGAGTAACAGCTAATAAAGACAAACCTGATCCAACAGGCGAGCCCCATTGTCATGAAAAATTAATTGAAGCTCATCACTCTTTAGCCCGATATCCATGCAAGCCTGCCATTGGGTCATAAAATTGGCATAGGCAAAACCGCGCGGGAAATGATCTGAATCCGTTCCAAAAATGATTCTTTCAGGGCCGACAGTTTCAACAAAAATGCGAAAAAGATTTTGAATGGTAACCGGATAAGGCATCCAGCGCATCCAGTCATTGGTGCCTGTGGTATCGACATACACATTTGGGCACGCCCATGCCAGTTGCAGCAACTCGCGGGTATAACCGCATCCAAAATGGGGGATAATGAACGGGATATCCGGAAAACCTTTGGCGACATCATGCATCACCAGTGGGTTTATGTTTACAGCATTCCCAATTCCACCCCCACCACCCTCAATGCCAAAATGAATCAGAACGGGTAGTCGATATTTCTCTGCAACCGACCAAAGCGGATCCAGCTTTGGGTCATCAAGAGGGTATGGTACGGTGGGTGCCAAAATTTTATATCCCCGCAGCCCTAAAGTTTCGACTGCCCTTGTCAATTCTTCAGGTGCTCCGGGAGAATAAGGGTCATGATGTGCGAAGCCAACGAATATCTCCGGAGCCATTTTTATTATGCTGGCAAGCTGGTCATTTCCTCCGCCGGTCAGAAAGACGGCTTTTTCCATCCGATATTTTTTGGCTTCAGCCACCCAACGTTCAGCCTGAATTTCATTCGATGGGATTTGTTCTTCAGGAGGGGGAATCAGATATGCATTCCGCCATCGTTTTTGCAGCTCGACTTTTCTCTGTTGAATGATTTGGAGTTTGGCTGCCCCAAAACGGTCCACATATCTTTGTTCCCATCCATCCAGAAAAACATCATGTTTCACTGGAAAGTGAAGATGAAAATCAATGATGGGTATGGGTAAGATTGGCTCCATTTTGAAATCGTCTTTCTATTTATCGATAAGATTATTCACTTTGATTTTTTGTGGTAGCATCCAACACCATCATCACCGCGCCTAACACGGTAGCCTGGTTGCCCAACTCTGAACAAATGATTTTCGATTCAAACGGTAGCAGGCCGGATAACCTCTTCTTAAGGGGTTCGACCAGTAAATCGCTTGAACGGCTTACTCCACCATTTATGATGATCACCTCTGGATCCAACAACCCAACTACTGCCGTCATCGCGATGGCTAAATAATCCACCATATCATCAACCATTTTTATTGCCCACGGGATACCCCGCCGCGCTTCGGAAAAAATAGCTTCAGCAGTGATCTCAGGTAGATCGCTATCAATTTTTCCATCCGCTATGAGCTGCCGAGCCAGACCGGCAATTCCGCCTCCGGAAGCCAGGTATTCAAGTGCGCCAAATTTATCATAAGTCTTGCCGAGGTATTGTTTGCCCGGTGTAATGTATCCAATTTCGCCTGCCGAAAAATGGTATCCGCGATACAAAGCTCCATCCTGGATGATCCCGGCGCCGATTCCAGTGCCAATGGAGACACAAACAAAATCCCTGGAATTAATTCCTCCACCGAACCACATCTCGCCTAAAGCGGATAAATTCACATCATTTTCCACAAAAACAGGCAAGTTAAACCGTCGAGACAAAATATCTTTTAGGGGAAGTTCCCGCCAATGCAGGCTGGGAGCCCAGACGACCACCCCTTCCGGAAAACGCGTGACAGCAGGTACACCGATCCCCAGGCCCCTAATTTTTTGCCCATTTGAAAGGGGCGTGGTTAACAAATCCTGAATAGCGCCGCATAACTGTTCCAGATTCTTTTCAGCCCCATCCAGATGATGAGGGACATAAATTTCGTTGATGATGTGGCCAGACAAGTCTGTCACGGAACCGTACAATTTCGTTCCGCCCAGATCAATTCCAACCACTGCATAGCCTGTGGAATTTAACTCAATCAGAGATTGGGGATGTCCCCTCGTAACGACCTTGTCTCTAATTTCCTGCACTAAATCCTCGTTTTTCAATCCTTCAACTATTCGCAAAACGGTGGGTACGCTTAATTTCAACTGATGGGCAATTTGATTTCGGGATATTGGGCCTTCTTTTCGGATCATATTCAAAATTAAAGATCGATTGGCTTTCCGCATTTCTCCTGCGTTGACTGATTGCCGCATAAAATTTTCCTTTAAAGCTTTGTATTGTTTGTCCAACAGGATTAATGAACATATTCGCGTTTGCCAGGAATTCAAGTAATTATTTCTATTAATTAATTACTGTATGTAATTAATTATAGCGATTAATTGAAAGAAGTCAAGCATGGATTCGAAAGAGTGTTGAAGCCCGATATCTTTACGGATCAGATCATCCAGGATGAATACTTGAGCTCAGGTTCGATTTGCAGGAGGCATTCGAAAACGTTTGCGCTCTCGGGGATATCCAGAATGCCATGATGAATCCTGACCGGCTTTCCTGTCATCCGATCTCCATATTCACCATCCGGGGCTTGAACCTTAATAAGGCCTTTCTTGCCCGTGACATTGAACACCCCCGCCAGGCTTTGCCCACCATTGACCCAATAACCAACCGCTCTTGTTACCCCTGATCTGTTTTGAGATCCCGAACTTTGTCAGAATGTCAAATTTTAAATTGCTGTGATGCCGGATTGCCCGGATGTGACATTGAATGCTGCCCGCGCCCTGCGTTACGCGGAAAGATATGTTGCGGTGACCCAGGGAAAAGTCTTTTACACCACCGAGATGCTCGCACAAATGGAAAACCTGGAACGCAATTCCTTTTGAATAATAAAGTACTTATCAGGTACAATTCAGGTGCTCAAGATATCTATCTCTTTTGGAAGGAATTGAATGACGGTTAGTTCTGTTTCACATCGGACGGAAGATATTTTTGCTTATCCATTTTCCGATCCCAAATCATCCAAAAAATTGTTGATCGGCATATTGCTGATGCTGGCCAATCTGGTCATCCCAATACTGCCCTTGTTCGTGGTAATTGGTTATTCGATGGAAATCCGTCGCAGGCTGGTGTTGAAGGGAAGCCTGGAAATGCCGGATTGGGCCGACTGGGGCAGGTACTTTAAGGATGGAGCCAAAGCCTTCGCAATCGGGTTATTGTTCATGCTGCCGGTTGTTTTTATTGCCCTGCTGGGGTTCGCGATAGTTCTTCTCCCGGGCATCCTCCTGGATGTGGATGTCATCGGCCAGAGTGAAGCCTCACCTGGAAATGTGCTGATCACCGGGATCCTCAGTCTGGCGGGGCTGATCGTATGCGGCCTGGTGATACTGTTGGGTCTTATTTTGGGTTTCGTCCTGCCTGTGGCCGTGACACATTTTGCAGTGAAAGGATATTTTTCAGCGGCATTTAATATCAGCGAGTGGTGGCCGATTTTACGAAATAACATCTCCGATTTTGTGATCGCCTATATCATTCTGATCGTGATCGGGATATTCTCGGCTTTGGTCAGTCAGGTTCTCAGCTTTACCATTGTCCTGTGCCTGCTGGTACCCATTCTGCTATGTGCTGTATACGTCTATACCATGTTTCTTACATCAGGACTTTTTGCGAAAGCATATCTCGGTGGACTTGAAAAATATACAGAGGGTAAATCTGGCTCAGAAATGGAGGCCGCATGACAAAGTTATTTCAACCCGGAAAAATTGGAACTCTGGAAATACCCAACCGCCTGGTGCGCTCTGCAACCGCTGAACGCATGGCAGACGAGAATGGTGGCGTTACACCAAAGCTGATGGGTCTGTATGAAGAGCTTGCCCGCGGCGGCGTGGGTTTGATCATCACCGGGCATCTGTATATCCATCCGCAGGGGAAATGCCACACCGAGATGACCTCCATCTGTGACGAATCCTTCATCCCCGGGCTAAAAACACTGACCGGCGCCACTCATGCTGCAGGCGGAAAGGTTGTCGCACAAATCAATCACGGCGGGATACAGTGCAGCCTTGAAACCGTTGAGCAGCCCCTGACTGCATCGGACGTCTACTCGAAAAAGTTCGCCCGTCCGGCACATGCCATGCTGGAAGAAGAAGTTTGGGAAGCCATCGAAGCTTACGG
>JAJFTV010000071.1 GCA_021372725.1 Chloroflexota bacterium
GGGGGTAAATAATGTCTATTCATCCTTTATTTCCCACCTCACCTTACACCATTCTGGATCCTGAATTTCGCTGGTTCCCGGCCGATGAGGCATTAAGGGAATCCGGCTATGAAAAACTACTCCCGCCGCTGGTTTATAAGATCCGCAAAGAAGTCAAAGTCTGGCGTGATCATCATTATGAGGGCGCCAGCGATACCAGCAAAGCACTCTTGACCTGGTGGTTCAAAACGGAACACATTCTGCCCAAAGCAGATGGCAGTCTGGAGCCCTTCCAATACTATTTCGCCCAACGCGAGGCCGTCGAGACGGTCATTTATCTGTACGAAGTGGCACAGGTTAAAGACAGGTACGACCTGATCCGTTACGATTCATCCGGAGCGGTTTCTACAGGCATGTTTGAAGAAGAATGGCTGCGCCTGGTGATAAAAATGGCCACCGGCAGCGGAAAAACCAAGGTGATGAGCCTTCTGATTACGTGGTGCTATTTTCACCGCCTCTATGAACCCGATTCGCAGTTGGCCAGCAACTTTCTGCTCATCGCTCCCAACATCATCGTCCTCGACCGTCTGCGCACGGACTTTGACGGGTTGAAAATCTTCTATAATGATCCTCTTCTACCCGATAACGGTTATGCGGGTCAAAACTGGCAGGACGATTTTCAAATGACTTTGCACATTCAGGATGATGTCTCCATTGTGCGTAAGACAGGCAACCTTTTCCTGACCAACATTCACCGCGTGTATGCCGGTAATGAGGTGGAGCCCAGTTTTGACGATGATAACCTGGAAGATTATTTTCTCGGCAAACACGTGGTTGGCAAAACCAATGATTCTAAAGTGGATCTGGGAACAATTGTACGAGAAATTGATGAGTTGGTGGTGATCAATGACGAAGCCCATCACATTCACGATCCGCGCCTGGCTTGGTTTAAATCGATTGAAGACATCCATAACCGGCTCAAACAGAAAGATCATTTTCTTTCGTTGCAAATCGATCTGACTGCCACGCCCAAACACACCAATGGCGCCATTTTTGTTCAAACCGTGTGCGACTATCCCCTGGTGGAGGCCATCACCCAGAATGTGGTAAAACATCCCGTGCTACCCGACCTTGCCAGCCGGGCAAAACTAGCCGAACGACAAAGCTCGCGTTATACCGAAAGATATGCCGATTATATTGCCCTGGGCGTGGAAGAGTGGCGCAAGGTTTACTCAGAGCATGAGAAGCTGGGCAAAAAGGCCGTGCTTTTCATTATGACAGATGACACCAAAAACTGTGATGACGTGTCCGATTATCTGGTGATGACTTACCCCGAATTCAAAGATGCAGTGTTAACCATCCACACCAACAATAACGGTGAAATTTCTGAATCAGACAGCAAAAAAAGCAAAGAAGAACTGGAACTGCTGCGCAAAGAATCCAATCAAATTGACAGTTGGGAAAGTCCCTATAAGGTGATTGTGTCGGTCTTAATGTTGAAAGAAGGCTGGGATGTACGGAACGTCACTACAATTGTAGGGCTACGAGCTTATGCAGCCAAAAGCAATATCTTGCCAGAACAAACCCTGGGGCGGGGGCTGCGGCGCATGTATCTGGGAGCCGATGCCACTGAATTTGTGAGCGTGGTTGGCACTGATGCCTTTATGGATTTTGTCGAGTCAATTCAGAGCGAAGGCGTGGAACTGGAGCATAAGCCAATGGGTGCCGGAACAGCGCCCAAATCACCTATCATCATTGAGGTAGATAACGAGAATACCAAAAAGGATGTGGATAAACTGGATTTTGAAATACCGGTATTAACGCCGCGTATTTATCGTGCATACAAGAACCTTGAAGCGTTAAATCCGGCCGCATTTGGAACCCAAAAAATTCCTTTCAAACAGTTCTCTGAAGCGGAAAAACGGGAAATTGTTTTTAAAGATATCACCACTGGTGAGATCAACCACACTACTTTGCTCGATTCTGATGCTCTGGCAGATTATCGAAGTGTCATTGGTTACTTTACTCAAGTGATCATGAAAGAGTTGCGGCTTGTAAGTGGCTATGATGTTCTTTACAGAATGGTGAAGACATTCATCTCTGAATATCTCTTTAATGTCGTAGTAAATATTGACGACCTGAATACCCTCCGAAATCTTTCGGAACTTGCAGCCACGAAAACGATCATCGAAACCTTCAAGAAAAAGATCAATGAGCTGACCGTCCAGGATAAAGGCAGCGCTGAGATCAAGGATACCATCAAACTCAAGCAAACCCGTCCGTTTGTCGTCAAAGATCAGGGTTTCCTGGTTCCGCAAAAAAGTCTGTTCAACAAAATCGTTGGCGACAGTCACCTGGAATTATTATTTGCTTCCTTCCTCGAAAAATGCCCGGATGTGATTGCGTATGCCAAAAATTATTTTTCCGTGCATTTCAGCATTGACTATGTCAATTCAGATGGTGATATATCCAGCTATTATCCGGATTTCTTTGTCAAAACAAGTCCCAGGGATATTGCCATTGTAGAAACCAAGGGGCTTGAAGACCTGGATGTGCCTTTGAAAATGGCTCGTCTAAAGCAATGGTGCGTGGATATCAATGCCTCGCAAAAGAAGGTGAGGTTTGATTTTGTTTTCGTTGAGGAAGAGGAATTTGAGAATTACAAGCCCAACACTTTCGCAGAGTTAGTATATAATTTCAAGAAATATAAGGGCTGAAATATATTTTTATAATATTTATTTGTCTATGGAGGTTTCTATGAAAAAATTACATCTTGCATTAATCATGGCAGTCATGATTTCCGGGCTGTTCATTGGTCAGGTATCTGCCGCAGCATCACCGTCTGAGGCAGCAAAATCAGTATGCGGTAAAGCCTACACTGTCGTTGGCGGTGATACCCTTACAAAAATTGCTTCCAAATGTGGAACGACGGTTGAATCTATCCTGGATATGAATCCATCGATCACAGATGTTAATCTGATTTATTCCGGCATGGTGATTAAACTGGCAGGTACTACTTCTGTATCTCCCAGCAGCAGCAGTACAACTTCTTATTTCGGAAACGCTTATATCACCCTTGCAACAGATTACAGGGAATACCCCGGAGCTTCGATCATTGTAAGAGCGTATAGCTTTCCAGCAAAAACAACTCTTAAAATAGGTCTTTATCAATATGGATCATCAACTGCCAGGAAGGTCTATGATGTTAAAACCAACTCGGGCGGATATGCCAATAAGTCTGTCTCAATCCCCCTGTCTGTATCAGATGGGGAGAAATATGTAATTAAGGTTACCACCTCTGGCGAGCAGTATTTTACTTCGGTTACTTCTTCAATCATTACCATCATCGGTAAGAGTGACGATGACGACGTCATCGATAAAAATTATCCCGATGCTGAGGTGACCCTGTCGAGAAATTCGGTAAAAGCCGGTGAAACTGTCACAGTCTATGTAAGAGATTTTCCGGAAAATGCATCTATCGATTACTGTGTTCGAAAGGGAAGCAATTCTCCTTGCCAGAGGGTTTATTATGGCTTCACCGATGGGTATGGTTATGCCCAACTTAACATCACTATACCTTTATCCGCTAAATCAGGTGATTACTGGACCATATTAGTTAAAACCCTCTACTTACCTGACAGGGTTTTTGACTTATCGCCCAGGATCACCATAAAATAGATTTTTTAGGAAGAATATATTTCATCACTCATTGCCTGGGGCGGTCTCAAAAGTGCAGACAGCCAATCCAGGTATGCTCTTTCCCCCGCTTCTACAGCTCAAATCTTGTAGACACGTGAAACGGCGGGATGCTTCCGCCCCTTTCGTCATTCCGGGTGAAACGAGGAATCCGCCCAGGGGTGTGTTTCCGCACCAAACCTGTTAATCACCGGCTTACGGGCGGATGCTTCGCTCCCGCTCAGCCTGACACCGGGGGGGATGCGTCTGCCCCTCCGGTGGGGCAGGTGACGGTCGTGAAATTGGCAACGACCTCGTTTTGTGCAAGTTATACAATACCGCCATCTAAGTAAGAGTATTTATTCAACCCCCCTCAACTATAAGACTTGACAAATTATCAACGTCTGGTACACTTCAGCCCGATGTGTGTGCAAAGATGTCTAGACTACTTATTATGCCCTCAGCCTTTTGAGCTTGAGGGATTTTTTTTACTTGGGAGGTACCCATGTACTCGCTAAAACCTGCTGTATTGGTATTGGAAAATGGTACCGTCTATCATGGCGAAGCATTTGGAGCGGAGACCGATGCGGTCTTTGAGCTGGTTTTCAACACCAGCATGACCGGTTACCAGGAGATCTGTACGGATCCATCCTATCGAGGCCAGGGCGTTCTTTTCACCGTCCCGCACGTTGGGAATGTAGGGGTCAATCTTGAAGATATCGAAGCCCGAGTACCGCAGGTTTCCGCATTGGTGGTTCGATCCATCAGTCACGGCTATTCCAACTGGCGCGCCGATGAAGAACTCTCCACCTGGCTGGCACGATACAATGTGCCGGGCATCTCCGGGGTGGATACGCGTGCCATCACGCGGGTTCTCAGGCAGGTTGGCACGCTCAAAGCCGCCATTTCGACGCGTGGTACCTCTGAAGAAGAATTGCTGGCCATGGCCAGAAATTGGCCCGGTTTGGACGGGCGCGATATGGTGACGGAAGTGACCTGCCCCGAGCCCTTCACCTGGACCGGCGATCTGGCAGATCATTGGATTACTCAAAGTGGTCACCAGGGTGGTGCTCACCAGGATGGTGCAAAGACCCTCTATCATGTTGTTCTGTTCGACTTTGGCGCAAAGCGCAATATTTTACGGCACCTGTCTGCGCGTGGGGCAGAGGTGACCGTCGTACCGGCACATACCACCGCCGAGCAGGTGTTTGCCATGAAGCCGGACGGCGTCATGCTCTCCAACGGGCCCGGCGATCCGGCCGGTTTACCGTACGCCGCGGAAACAGTCAGGAAAATCATCGAGCGCGACATCCCGGTCTTTGGTATTTGCCTGGGTCACCAGTTGATTGCCATGGCGCTGGGCGGTAAAACAGCCCGCCTGAAGTTCGGGCATCACAGCGGCAATCACCCCGTTCAGGACGTGCGAACCAAAAAAGTGTATGTGACGGCTCAAAACCACAACTATAGGGTGGTGACTGAATCGCTGGCGGCAGCAGACAGTGAGTATGAAAGTGAGATCACCCATATCAGCCTCAACGACGGCTCGGTGGAGGGGCTGCGGCTGCTCCACAAACCGGTCTACTGCGTCCAGTTCCACCCGGAGGCTGCGCCGGGGCCGCACGATGCGCATGATCTGTTTGCACCCTTTTTTACCCTGATGGAAGCAAGCAAATAAGCTGCCTGAGAGGAGATAGTTATGGAAAAATCAACCATTCTGATCCCGGGTTCGGGACCCATCATCATCGGGCAGGCGGCTGAATTCGATTATTCCGGTACGCAGGCTGTCAAAGCCTTGCGCAGTTTGGGACATCGCATTGTACTGGTCAACAGCAATCCGGCCACCATCATGACCGACCCCGAGATCGCCGATGCAACCTATATCGAACCGTTGACGCCGGAAGCGCTGGAAGCCATCATCGAGCTGGAACGTCCCGATTACATGCTGCCCACCGTGGGCGGGCAGACCGGCCTTAACCTGGCTCTGGAGCTTTCGGAGCGGGGAGTACTTGAGCGATACGGTGTGAAGCTGATCGGCGCGACACTGGAAGCCATCAAAGCTGCCGAAGACCGCTTTTCTTTTCGTGAAACCATGCTGCGGAACGGCATTCCCATCCCGGAAGGATGCCCTGCTCATTCTCTAACCGAAGCGCAGGTTGTGGCCGAAATAGCCGGCTACCCGCTGCTCGTGCGGGCGTCCTTTGCCCTGGGTGGAAGTGGGGCATCGTGGGTGAAAAGCCCCGACCAACTGGAGGAAGCGGTCCGCAAGGCGGTGGCAGTCTCGCCCATCCACCAGGCCTGGGTTGAAAAATCGGTCCTGGGCTGGAAGGAATTTGAGCTGGAAGTGATGCGTGATCGCAGCGATAATTTTGTGGTGGTTTGCTCCATTGAAAATCTGGATGCCATGGGCATCCACACCGGTGACAGCATCACGGTTGCTCCTGCCCAAACGCTGACCGACCGCGAATACCAGAACATGCGCGACCTGGCCCGGCGGGTGATGTCGGCCGTGGGCGTTGAAACCGGTGGAGCCAACGTGCAGTTCGCAGTCAACCCGGAAGACGGCCGTATTCTGGTGATCGAGATGAACCCGCGCGTCAGCCGGTCCTCTGCGCTGGCCAGTAAAGCCACCGGCTTTCCAATTGCCAAGATTGCAGCCCTGGTGGCAGCCGGATACACGCTCGACCAGATCACCAATGACATTACCGGGCAAACCAAAGCAGCCTTTGAACCGTCCATCGACTATGTGGTGGTGAAGATTCCGCGCTGGACATTCGAAAAATTCCCCGGCGTCGACCCGTTGCTAGGGCCGCAGATGAAATCGGTGGGGGAGGTGCTGGCTCTCGGCAGGACGTTTCCTGAGGCTCTGCTGAAAGCCGTCCAGTCGCTTGAGATCGGCATCGATTTTCTGGACGGCTCAGGGCCTTCCCGCCCGGCAGTCAAGGTACCGGACGTGGAGGATGTGCGGAAACCGACCAGCATGCGCCTGTTTGAGGTTTATCAGGCGTTGAAAGCGGACATACCGGTACAGCAAATTGCCGAAAGCTCGGGCTTTGATCCCTGGTTCCTGGGCCAGTTGCAGGAAATTGCCTGCCTGGAGGGTGAAATCAGGAATCAAGCTGAGGGTTTACAGGACGGAAGCTCGCTGCCGGTTGATATTCTACGCAAAGCCAAACGATCCGGTTTTGCCGATTCCTATCTGGCACGCATTTGGAACAGGAGCGCAGAGGAAATCCGCAAGATTCGCCTGCAAGCCGGAGTGAAAACCACTTTTCTACGCGTGGATACCTGTGCGGCGGAATTTGAATCTCAAACGCCTTATCTGTACAGCTCGTATGAAGACGAAGACGAAGCGCGGCCGGAGAATCGCAAAAAGATCCTCATCCTGGGCGGAGGACCGAACCGGATTGGGCAGGGTATCGAGTTTGATTACTGCTGCTGCCAGGCTGCCTTTGCGTTGAAGGGTATGGGTTATGAGACGATTATGTTGAACTGCAATCCTGAAACCGTCTCGACTGATTACGACACCGCCGACCGGCTTTATTTCGAACCTCTTACACTGGAGCATGTTCTGAATGTGGTTGATTGTGAGCAGCCGGATGGGGTCATCGTCCAGTTTGGAGGTCAAACACCGCTCAACCTGGCCGCAAGCCTGCAGCGGGCGGGCGTACCCATCCTGGGTACGTCGCCGGAAGCGATTGCGCTGGCCGAAGACCGCGAGCAATTTGCCGATCTGTTGCAACGGCTGGGGATCCCGCAGGCAGAAAACGGAATTGCCCACAACATGGAGGAAGCCTACGCCATTGCCCGTCACATCGGATATCCGGTACTGGTGCGCCCGTCATTTGTGTTGGGCGGCCGGGCCATGGCCATCGTTGGTGATGAAAAGGACCTGGGCGAAGTGTTGACTGCGGCCGTGGAGGCCGCTCCCGGGCAGACCATCCTGGTGGATCGTTTCCTGGATGATTCGTACGAAATCGATGTCGATGCGCTGTGTGACGGGAAGCAGGTGGTGATTGGTGCGATGATGCAGCATATCGAGGAAGCCGGTATCCATTCCGGCGATTCGGCCTGTGTACTGCCACCCTATAAAATCAGCGACTACCACATGGGCGTCATGCGTGATTACACCGAACAACTGGGGCTGGCTCTGGGAGTAATCGGGCTGATGAATGTACAGTACGCCATCAAGGATGATATCGTCTACGTTATCGAGGCCAATCCGCGTGCTTCACGGACGGTGCCTTTTGCCAGCAAGGCTACTGCAGCGCCCCTGGCCCGCCTGGCTTCACAGATCATGACCGGCAAATCACTGGTTGAACTGGGGTTCACCTCGGAGCCGCGCCTGGACGGCTTTTTTGTCAAAGAAGCGGTTTTATCGTTCAACAAACTGCCGGGAACGGACCCCCGCCTGGGGCCGGAAATGCACTCCACCGGTGAGGTAATGGGGCATGCCGCTCATTTTGGGCATGCTTTCGCCAAAAGCCAGTTGGCAGCCGGACAGGGTTTGCCGCTCAGCGGTTCGGTGCTGATCTCCGTCAATGATTTTGATAAAGGCGCCGCTCTGAAAATTGCCCGTGATTTGCACCGGCTTGGGTTTAAGATTTATGCCACCCCCGGTACTTCATCATTCTTTAACAAGGCAGATGTACCCTGCACGCCGGTCAATCCGATGCACCTTGGCTCACCCCACACCGTTGATCTCATCCGCTCGGGAGGTGTCGATCTCATCATCAACACGCCTTTCGGTACCCGCGCACACACGGATGGAATGGAAATTCGTGCGGCGGCAATTTTGATGAATATACCTCTCATTACCACGTTGTCGGCGGCCTCTGCCTCCGTTGCAGGCATCCGTGCCTTGAGAGAAAAAGGGCTGCGTTATCGCAGTCTGCAGGAACATTATCGCCTGATGGGAAAATAACGTGGTACGATACGTATATGGAATCAATACAGACAATCTTTCGCATCGGGCATGGCCCATCCAGCAGCCATACCATGGCACCTCGCAAGGCCGCCCAGCGTTTTGCTTCCAAATATCCGGCGAACAGCTACCAGGTTATTTTGTACGGGAGTCTGGCGGCCTCAGGTAAAGGTCATCTCACCGATGTGGCAATCGAGCAGGCATTATCTCCCGCTGCGGTTGAAATACTCTGGCATCCTGAAGTAGTGCTGCCGGTACATCCCAATGCCATGCGCATGTTGGCGTTGAATTCTGAAGGGGGAGTGCTGGCCGAGCAACTGGTTTACAGCATCGGCGGCGGGGAGATCCTTGAAGACGGGCAGCAGGAAGAACATCCAAAGATCTACCCGCTGACCACCATGACCGAAATCCTGGCCTATTGTGAGCAGAACGGCCTTACATTCTGGGAATATGTACAGGACTGCGAAGGAGATTCCCTCTGGCCATTCCTCAAAGAAGTCTGGGAAAAAATGAGCGATGCGGTCCAACGCGGACTTTCCAGCGAAGGCGTGCTGCCGGGAGGTCTGGGACTGGCCCGCAAGGCCTCGTCGATTTACCGCAAAACCCGCATGGGTGGAAAACACATTCAGCAATCCGGGTTGCTGTCAGCCTATGCACTGGCTGTCGCAGAAGAAAATGCAGCCGGCGGCCTGATCGTCTCGGCGCCCACCTGCGGAGCCAGCGGTGTGATCCCTTCGGTATTGCGGTATACACAGGAAATGCTTTCCTCTTCGGATGAGGTAGTTTTGCGCGCCCTGGCGACTGCCGGGCTGATCGGAAATTTGATCAAAACCAATGCCTCCATCTCGGGAGCCCGGGTGGGATGCCAGGGTGAAATCGGCGCAGCCTGTGCCATGGCTTCCGGCGCTGCCGCGCAAATGTTGGGCGGCACCATCCGCCAGGTGGAGTATGCTGCCGAAATGGGACTGGAGCATTTTCTCGGCCTGACCTGTGACCCGGTAAAAGGCCTGGTGCAGATCCCCTGCATTGAACGGAACGCATTTGCTGCCACGCGCGCCGTGCACAGCGCCGATTATGCACTTTTCACGGATGGCACTCATCGGGTGACATTTGATGAGGTGGTGGCGGTGATGAATCAAACCGGGCATGACCTGCCCTCCCTTTACAGGGAAACAGCCGGCGGTGGTCTGGCAGAGATCGTTCGCATGCGCCCGCAAAACCCGCAGACGAATTCATAAAGGAGTAAATCCCTAATGAATTCTTTTCATCATTTCCCATAGTATTGACCCATCCTCCTGTCCCTTCCCATTTTTGGGAAAGTTATTCTCATCTGACATTTTCATTTTTACGATTTCACCAGTAAAATAAAGTAGGAATCTCAAGCACTTCAAGGTGGCCAGCCATGCATATCCTGGCCTATGCGGCGGGTGTTCCAGGCCGGGCTGCCGGCGAAGAGATAAGATTCCGGCGGAGGAAAATTGGATGAAAAAATTACTGTGCTTTCTTAGCCTGGCGGTCATCCTCATCCCGCTTTGGGGTTGTACGTATAAAACAACAACTGTCCCAAAACCAACCACCGAATTAATCATCATCGATAACTCTGCTACGACTGTTTCCTCCAAACCCGCTACACTCCTGTCCTATGAAAACCCGCAATATGGATTTGCGTTTACCTATCCAGACACGTGGGCGTTGACAGAGCAGGCAGGGGATGGATCATCCAAAAACCCGCTCATTCTGCTCAGCCAGTCGAATGTTCAATTGGCCATGGAATACGGCTTTTTGTCTGAAATCCTGGGGCTTGAAAGCATCACCCTCCCATCGGGAGAGTGGATTGACCTGGATCCGATCAGCTTTTTTGACGAAAGCCTCCCATCGGGGGAGATTTTGGAAGATGGAAGGGTGAAGCTGGTCGCATTCCCTGAGCTGTCGGGCGTTTTCCTGGTGAATGGCTTGTTTTTCCGGATCACTTTACAGCCTGCCGGCAATCTTTCCCAAAGCGAAATTGATTTCGAAACCGATTTACTGGATGAAGTCAACGGGATTATCGAATCTTTTTCATCCATCGAACGAACTTCCACAACGGTTGATGAATATCCGGGCTGGAGTACCTTTCTCTCCATGGATTACGGCCTTCTTCTCAGGTATCCTCCTGAATGGCAGTTGGAAGAAACGGAATGGGAGACCGTGCCGGGTTTGTATGAAAAAGCCCTCTCGCTTACAAAAGACAGGGCACAGTTACTGCTGGGTTATCATTTCAACAGCGAATATGTACCCCACACAGAGGGCTTCCTGGGCGGATTACTGGTGGATGAAGGGTTGGTACCCTTCCTGGGAAAAGAGATACCCAAATATGTGCTTCAATATGAAAACAAGGATAAAGCCGTTTTCTATAACAGTCTGGAGGGATTGGATAGCGGAGGCCTGGTCTTCAACATCCGCTTGCAGGATATGACCACCGGAGCCGGTTATGATTTGATCGAGGTCAAAGACGCCGACCAATTGGAAGCGGAGAGCATCCTGGCATCTTTGCATCAGTTTACTCCGGCACTCTCCCGGCCTGGGGAAAGGATCATCAGCCAGGGTGAAAAATACTTCCTGACATTTGAGAGCTGTTTTGACCTGGATGAAGGAATGCAAAAACCGGAGGATGATATCACCTGTGATTTTGTGGTGAAAAAGGTGCCTGGAAGCAGTAACCAGAAAGTCAGCTTTCAGCCGATGAACCAGGCGGTCTATGACTTCAAAACAGATTTTGCAGAGCCTCCTGCAACCGGCGATTGCGCAGCTTCAGAGGAGCTAAAAACGGTACAAAAAACCGAACTGGTTCTGGATGAATCGTATATTTGTTTTCAAACCAGTGTCGGACGATACGGCTCGTTTATGCTGCGGGGTATGACCAGTGATGGAGTAAGCTTTGATTGGCAGACCAGCAGCACAGTGGGGGTGTTGAAGCAGTCAACCATCGAGGGCAGCGGTGAGTGGGACGTGGCGGTCACCCTGAAAGATATGTCCATTCCGGATGGTACGGTGATGAAGCCTGGTGAGGTATTCACCAAAACCTGGCAACTGCTCAACAAGGGAACCAGTACCTGGACAACGGATTATGCGATCCGGTTTGAGACGGGCAACCGGCTGGGCGCACCCTATGAAGTCGCCATCCCCTCAGAAGTGCCTCCTGATGGGGCAGTCAACATCTCGGTGGAGATGACTGCTCCGCTGGAACCAGGAGAGTATACCGGCCACTGGGTGATGAGGAATGCCAGCGGACACCGCTTCGGGATGGGAGCAGATGGCAGTAAAACGTTCTGGGTACTCATTGTTGTGGAAGCAGAGGGCAGTACTGACTGATCTGGCATGGGCGTGGCCTGTAATAGCTTATATCGCAGCAGCCGGTTGGCTGGCTAAACAAATCGTTAAGAAATACACCAAAAACAGGAGTATTTGAATGGCTCAATCCTTCCAAACCATACCCACGCTGAACGGCAATCTATGGGTTGCCCAAAGCGCACTGTATTCCACCAACAGCGCCATATTTTATGACGGAACCAGCGCCTGCCTGATCGATCCCGGACTGCTGCCTTTGGAAATCATGTCCATCCTTAATTTCCTGGAAACACAACACCTGAAGCCTGAATACATCCTGCTGACACATTCCCATTGGGATCATATATTCGGGCCGGAATATTTTCCCAATGCGCGGGTCATCACACATAACCTGTTTTGCAATGAACTTTCTGGTGAGGGAAGCGAGCGTATCATGAACCGCATCCAGGCCTTTGACCGCGAAAATCAGGTCAGAAGAGTCAGATCATTCAGGATTCCCAGCCCGGATATCACATTTGAAGATTCACTTACCATTCAGATCGGAGATCTGTCACTGAATATGATGCATGCTCCCGGGCATTCCCCCGATCAATGCGTTATCTACGAACGGGAATCGAAAATCCTGTGGGCGGCTGATATGTTGAGCGACCTTGAAATCCCCTACATCTATCACAGCCTGAAAGCCTACCAGGACACCCTTGCCAGGCTTGACAGGCTGGAAATTCAACAATTAATTCCGGGACATGGTCAGGATACTCACTCCCGGCAGGAAATAGAAACCCGCTTCCAGGAGGACAGAGCTTATCTGGATGAACTGGGTGGTCTGGTTAAGAAAGCCATTCAGGCAGGTAAAAACCTGGAAGAGACTCAACAGGAATGCAGCCGGATGTGTTATAAACACCAGGAAGAGAATGCCCGCCCACATCAAATCAATGTGGAGAACGTCTACAAAGAGTTTTTATTATCCTGATAATATTCCGGGGAACCTGCCTGACTCAGCCAAATACCCGCTTCAGCACGGTTGAACTTCAACAGAAAATTCTGCCGCGAAGACAAAGGGATGAAATCCATGATGCCTGGCTTGAACGGCGGCTTACTCCTGCACCGGGTTTTCCAGCCTGATCAATTCATAAATCGAATGAACCTCGCGCAGCAACTCAAGCTGCCGCTGCGAAATAAAGCGCGCGACTTCCAAACGAGCCGGATGGTTGGGTTGCAGCTCCACGCCCAGATGCCGTTTCCCGCCTGGCAAACCTGTTTTGATATGGATGATGGTTCCTTTCAAGGCAACGGTATGAGGTTCATGGAGTTCGTCGGGTTCATCGAGGGAAGCTATTCCGGGTAGCTGTACATGAACAGTAATCTCAAGCCCGGGTTTGCATTCCCCCTTTATGCTTGCTTCATCCACCAGAACACCCAATCCGGTGAGTGAGATGTCCATCAACTCGGCGTCCACGTGATCCATTTGCGCAGTGGTCACCTGGCCTGGCATGGGGCGTCCCGGCTGGATGTGAACCTGGGTAATCTGCCCCAATCGCTCGGGCTGGTAGGAAAAATGTGTCAGCGTGGCATCCATTTTGACGGGATTTACCAGAACAACACCCGCTCTGACCAGCATGGGGAACTTGAGATTCTGGATATGGGTCTCTTTGGCAAGATACATGGCAACCAGTTGAAATTTCTCGGTGCTGACGGTAATGGATGCCTCACCAATGCTGGTGATGCTGGCTGCATACGAAACTGGAATGCCTTTATACAGGTTCAACAGCCTGATCTTTCTTCCCTCGTATGCGATTTCACGGAAAATCTTGATAATCTCGTCCATACCGGTTCCCACCCTTTCTCATGGATTGATTTGGACTCATCGATATTATCCGGATGCGAAGCTGCTGCCCTGATTTGCGCATCCAGACTGACTATTCGACCAGGAATATGTGGCTGCGAAGTTTGTATCCACATTATGGCATGGATGAAACAGGTTTGTCAACAGAAGAAGAGGGGATCGGGTAAGCAAAACAAGAAAAGATTGTTTCCTGTTATGTTGTAATATTTAAAGAAATTACGATTATCATAATCTGGATTTCTTTAGTGGGGTCATCATGTTTATCAATCGTGTGTCCGAAGTGGCACTATTGGAGAAACGTTTTGCTTCCGGCAAAGCGGAGTTTTTGTTCTCTATGGCCGCTGGCGGGTTGGCAAAACTGAGCTTCTGGCGCGATTCTGCGAGAGCAACCGTTCGATTTTCTTTGTTGCTGACCTGGGCACGGAAATTTCCCTCAGAACCGCTCTATCCACGGCGGTCAATTCAATATTATTCGGGCCAAACCAAATGAATGCAGTTTACTTTTACCTGGGATGACCTTTTTCAGGCAGTTTTATCCTAACTTTGATGCGCAGGATCAGGTGATGCCTGAAATCGACCACTTTACCAGCCTGGCTTTTGAGGAAATTTGCCAGCAATATTATTGGCAAGCTGGATTGACTGGTCAACTTGCGTTTGTTCCCGAGAACATCGACAAATGGTGGGCCGCCAATTAAAAGGTTGACCTGGTTGTTTTGGGTGAAACTGAAGCCGTTTTGGTGGAATGCAAATGGACGGACAAACCCGCCGGGATTGACCTATTGGTTGATCTGGAGCGGAAAGCTGATTTGATGAAACCTGACCTGGAGAGGCGGAGCATCCATTTTGCAATGTGCTCTCGATCCGGTTTTACCTCTCAATTGGAAGAAAACGCAAGACAGCGGAAGGATATAATATTACGGAATTTGCCCGATATCTTGGATCAGGCAAAACGATAATTCGGCGTTCATATCCTGCTGTGGGTTTTTTCTTCAATAATCCGCCCTCATCACGCTGTGATGCTTTTCGAGAAAAAGCTCATCACAAAAACGCCGAGAAGGATCAATACCACACCGATGATCAATGGCAAATCGACTTTTTCGTGCAGCAGGTACAGGCTGATCAGCATCGTCCCGGCAGTACCCACTCCGGACCAGATGGCATACGCCGGCCCGAGCGGAATACTTTTTAGAGCAATGGCGAACAGGTAGAACGAAATTCCATAGCCTGCAACAACAACCAGGCTGGGGACCAGCTTTGTAAAACCAACGGAATATTTTAACGCGGCAGTACCGATGACCTCAGTCAATATCGCAAGCAGCAGCAGAATCATGGGATGCATTGTGAACCTCAAATCAATTTTGATGCCCTAATGTTCTGTCAGGTATCAAGACGAAATTTGAAAAATACTGAGACAGAACACTTTAAGCTTTGTCAAACACCCATTGGGTGTTGCCAAATTGTAATTTCATGTTTGACAAAACACTAGTTTACCACCGTTTGAATGAAAAACGGATTGACAGGCCAGGCTCAATTATGGTATTCTTTGTTTCTGGCAGAAAATCCTGATTGGAAATAAGGAAAACCTGAATGTTGATTCACAAGAATTACATCGCAAGTATTGGCGCCTGAGCGGCCCGGCGGATTATTTCTTGATGTACAGGATGGTTTAGCCATTTAATTCCCTTTTATAAAAACAATCCAATAACCCCTGCAGGCAGCTTTCGGCCTGCAGTTTTTGATCTTAAGGTCATCTTCCAGGGCGCCACGTTCTGGCAGAATTTATAAGCCGTTTCAGCAACAAATTATGCAATAATGATAAGGAGAATTCAATATGCTTCAGGCAAATCAAATCAGCAAAACCTATGGCACCCAGACCGTACTGGATGGCGTCAGCTTCAACCTGAATGCCGGTGAAAGAATAGGGCTGGTGGGAGCGAACGGCGGCGGGAAAACCACGTTGCTGCGCATCCTCTGCGGCGAAGAAAAGCCCGATACCGGTATGGTGACTGTCTCCCCCGCTGATACTTTGGGGTACCTGCCTCAGGGCATTCAAGTTACCCCGCAGTTGACCGTCGAAGAATATGTTCTCTCCGGTATGGCGGGTTACCTGGAAACGCGGCGGGGGATGGAACAGGCGCTGAAAGCTCTGGAGTGGGCGCCTGAAAACCCTGATTCTTTACAATTATTTGGCGAGATGTTGACCCGCTTTGAGGGGTTTGGCGGGTACGATCTGGAGCCGCGTGTACAGGCTATATTGGCCGGATTGGGGATCGGCGGGCTTGACCCGCACGGCAGCCTGGCTCCGCTCAGCGGCGGTGAGCTGACCCGTCTCAGTCTGGCACGGCTGCTGCTGGCCCAACCGTCCATCCTCATTCTGGACGAACCCACCAATCATCTTGATATCGAGGCGATGGAATGGCTGGAAGTTTTTTTGCAGACTTATCGTGGAGCCGTGCTGGTGGTTTCGCATGATCGTGTTTTTCTGGATCACATCGTGGAGCGGATTCTGGAACTGGATGATATCAACCACCAGATCAAACCCTATCCTGGCAATTACACCGCTTATGCAGCCGCAAAGGAAGCGGAACGTAAAAAGCTGCTGGCAACGTGGAAGGATCAGCAGATTGAAATTCGTAAACTGGAAGAAGATGTGCAGCGCACCAAACAACAGGCTATCAGCACGGAGAGAGGTACAAACAATGATTTTCAACGTCGTCTTGCAAAGAAGGTAGCCAAAAAAGCTCTGGCGAAAGAAAAGCGTTTGCAGCGTTATCTGGAGGATGAAGAGCGGGTTGAAAAGCCGACCACCCTGGCGCATATCCGCCTTGATTTTGGAAACCCCATGCGCAGCGGACAGAGGGTGGCCGACCTGGAAGGCCTGGGGGTAAAGCGGGGCGGTCGCTGGTTGTTCAGGGATACGGATCTGTCACTGCAGTATGGTGACCGGGTGGCGCTGGTGGGGCCGAACGGGAGCGGCAAAACCACTCTGCTGCGTCTGCTACTGGGGATAGAAACCCCCGACGAGGGAAAGATCAGCATTGGAAAAAGCGTCAGGCTGGGATACATGCCCCAGCAGCAGGAGACACTCGATCCTGCCGCCATGGCGCTGGATGTCATCCGTTCACTGGCTCCCATGAGCATCAGTGAGGCGCATCATTTTCTGCATTATTTCCTGTTCGATGCCGATGAAGCGCGCCGCGAAACCCGTTTGCTCAGCTACGGGCAGCGGGCCCGGCTGTTGCTGGCGCGCCTGGTGGTCAGTGGCGCAAACTGCCTGCTGCTGGATGAGCCGGTTAATCATCTGGACATCCCCTCGCGCCAGCAGTTTGAAGAGGCACTGGAGGCTTTCCCCGGGACGGTGTTGATCTCACTGCATGACCGCGCCTTTATCCAAAATTTTGCAAATCAAATCTGGCGCATCCGCGATGGAAGAATCGAACGAGTATATGAACTCTGAAAAACGAATGGTGCATACCCTGGCAATCAGCAATATGAGAAAACAGGATGAATTAATCCGAATTGGCAGGCCACCTCATTGACTTAATTGTGTATAATGATAGTGTGTATACACAATATAAACCATACCATTGGGTGAAATAAATGAATCTGATCCGTGTTCAGATCATGCTGGAGCCGCGCCAACATAAAGCCTTGAAAAAAGCTGCCCATCGTTCCAATAAAAGCGTCTCTCAACTGCTGCGCGACATTACCAATATCTACCTGGCCGAGATGTTCCCCGAAGATGATGAAGTGCTTCAAACACTGCATACCATTAAGTCGATCCGCGAGAGGCAACCTGAGGTCTCCGATGGTATTTTCCCCGATCCTTACATAGGTGAACCCGATGACAGCGGAGATACCGGAAAATGAACATTGTTGTTGATGCCAGTCTGACAGGTGCCTTGTTTGTGCGCATGCCCTGGTCGGCTTTTGTGGAAAGACAGTTCCGCACCTGGCGGCTGAATGGCGATCAGATGTTCGTGCCGTCCGTCTGGTTGGCAGAAGTGACGTCCATCCTCCGAAAAGCTGCAACTTCGGGCAGGATCAAGGAAGAGGATGCGCGTGTCATTTTAACCATGTTGCCCAATTTGCATATTCAAATCATCTCGCCGAACCCGGCCTTGCTGGATGCGGCATTCATTATGGCCGGCAGGCTGGGGATCACAGATGTCTATGCAGTCCAATATCTTGCACTGGCAGAGCATCTGCATGCCGAATTCTGGACCGTGAACCACAAACTATACGAAACCCTAAAAGAATTTCATTTTGACTGGATTAAATTCTTTCCAACCTCGAACACTGCAACGGAATCCAGATCAGGCATTGAATACGACAAAATTTGAACTGATTTTTAAGGAGGTCTAAATCATGCCAATCCCATTCTCGTTGATAGTGATATTATAATGAACAAATTAATGTATCCAGTTAATCATTTAATGTGCCATAACGGTATTTTCGTTTTTTGAAAGAGGTATGAAATGAGCGATAAGATCACCTGGTACGGCCACTCAGCACTGGCACTGGAAATCAATGGAAAGCAGATATTGGTGGACCCGTTTCTCGAGGGGAATCCGGCCAGTTGTATTCAGGCGGATGAAGTGGACACAGAATTTATCCTGGTCACCCACGGACACGAAGACCATCTTGGTGATACCATTCCCATTGCAAAACGTACCGGAGCCCTGGTTATCTGCAACTTTGAGATTTCGGAATGGCTGCGTAACAAAGGTGTCAAAACACATGGCCAACACATTGGCGGCGGTTACAGGCACCCGTTTGGTTATGTTAAATTGACTCAGGCACTGCATGGTTCAATGCTTCCGGATGGATCAAATGGAGGAAATCCGGTGGGGTTCATTATCACCACGCTTTCCGGGCATAAAATCTACCTGGCCGGTGACACCGGGCTGTTTTTTGATATGAGGTTGATCGGCGAAGAGGGTATCGACCTCGCCGTTCTGCCGATCGGTGACAATTACACAATGGGCCCAGATGATGCATTAAAGGCTGTAAAGCTGCTGGGGCCCACATACGTGCTCCCTATCCATTATGGCACATGGGATTTGATTGCACAGGATGTCAATGCCTGGGCAAACCGTGTGGAAGATGAGACACAAACCAAAGTGCTGGTACTCCAACCCTGCCAATCCTTTACCCTGCCGGAGTGATATTATTTATATGAAAAGCGAAATTTACACCATTCATCGCCTGGTTAAGCATGAAGATTTGAACCATCACGGCACCTTGTATGCGGGACGAACTGCCGAATGGTTTGTAGAGGCTGGTTTTATTGCTGCCTCCAGCCTGTTGACACCTGCCTCAACGGTATGCCTGCAAATTCACGGTATGACATTTTCACGCCCGGTGCATCTTGGCGAGATAGCTTTTTTTCAAAGTCGCGTTGTCTATAGTGGGCGGAGCAAGCTGGTTTCCTATGTTAATATGAAAGCCGCAGGGGAGTTGGTTGTGGAAGGTTTCATCACTTTTGTCCATGTTGATGCAGAGGGAAAAGTGCTGCCTCATGAGATCAACATCATTCCGGAAACAGAAGAGGAACTGGCATTGTACCAGCGTGCCGAAAACTTGTTCAAATAAACTTTGTTTGGGCTGATAAGTAAACCATATTCCCGAGGAATAGACCCGCTCTTATTCTCTTAATGTGTTTAATTGCTTTTCCAGTGATTGGATGGAGCTCTTTTGTTGGTAAATAATATCGCCTACCACATCGCCAATCGAGATCACGCCCATCACCTCATTATCGACCATCACCGGCAAATGGCGGATATGATGATCCAACATCAGTTGCATGCACTCCTGTACAGTTTGTTCCGGATGCACCGTAAAGACTTCTTTCGTCATCACGTCTCCCACCCTGGTTTCTCTTGATGTTTTTCCTGACAGAACAATCTTGCGGGCATAATCTCTTTCAGAGAGAATGCCAACCATTTTGCCATTCTCCAACACCACCAATGCGCCCACATCTTTTTCACCCATAATACGCAGGGCGTCGTAGACCATAGTATCTGGCGTCGTCGACCAAACATCAAATCCCTTTATTTGCAGAATACGTCTGACGCTGCTCATTTCAACCTCCATGAATGAAAATATACAGCAAAAATAATACCATCTTTGTCACTATATTTATTGCAGATTAACAAAAAATGAGTTGCAAAACCTATCAGACTATTTCCTTCAACCTGTTTTTAACGATTATGTTTAACGCAAAACAAAAAAGGAAGCGTTTGGGGATAGTGTAACGACACTGGTATATCCTTGTACACGCGGACAATATCAGCGATATATATGCCATTTCGCTGAAGATTTGCAACGGTGAAAGCTCAATAACACCGTTGCTGCCGTGCAGACGGTGTTTTGAATCTTCCCACGCCTGATCTCAATGACGGGTAAGAAAAAATTTCAACCAAGTATTGGGAGCCGCCTCAAAAGTAGGCAGCTCCTTTTGAAATTCACATTGATGATCTATTTTGGTGACAAAATAATTCGATACCGTATCTTTTCAATATTCTAAAGATTGAATTTGACTATTGAACCACCCCCCCAACAAAAATTGTTTACAGGGCTTTGAGTTCCTCGTCAATCTTGATGAGGTTTTCCGGGGTGATGCCAGCCGCCGGGAATGCAGCCGCTGCGCGGAAGGTCATGCTGTAAGCCATTTTCACAGCAGGGTTCTTCTTGATACCGGGCATATACCTTTCGATGACGTCTGCCGATTCGGGTGTGGTCATGAGGGTCTTGACATTTGTGTCGATGCTGAAATCATATTTTTTCATTGTATATCTCCCTTATTCTTGGTTTGAATTAGAGTTTTGTCTACAAAAATTGGCTCATTATATGAGAGTATCGATCTCCCACGAAGCGGTAAGGCCATAATCAATGTAGATGGTCTGTCCACTCATATAACTGAATATTTTGCTGCCGATGGCTACCAATGGATAGCCCATCTCTTCCGGAAGAGCGGGACGGCCGTTCCAGCTTCCAAGGAAAATCATATCGACGGCGGCCGCTCCGGTTTCCTTGTCGCCGGTGGCCGTGATGGCAAAATCTTCTGTCAGACCGGTGAGCGTATGCCCGGGGCAGATTGCGTTCAGGCGAATTCTGCGCCCGGTATATTGTGGGGTATGCGCATGGCTCCTGATATAAGTATTCAGGCATTGTTTGGAGAACATGTAGCTGTTGTTGATGAGTTCAGGATGCGCTTCATACCAGGCAATCGCCTCTTCAAATGTTGCGCAGTGGATGACCTCCATACATTCTGTTACCACATCCTGCCAATTGAAGCCACCCACCGAAGAGATGCAAGAAATCGAGCCATTATCAACAATTCGAGGCAGGAGTTTTTCGATCATATACTTCTGCCCGAAATAGTTGACAAGTTGTACTTTTATTTCCTTGCCGGGCCAGGCTGCCATACCGTGACAAAGGAAGAGCGCGTCGATTTTTTCGGGCAGCTCCTCGCAGATTGCATCAATGGTCTCCTTCTTCGAAAGGTCGGCCTTGAATGCCCTTTCTACGGGCAAGTGGATGTCATTGAGGTCCATTGCGTAGACCTTTGCCCCCAGATCGATCAACAACTCAGCAGCCGATTTAGCCATGCCGGAGGCTGCGCCGGAAATCACGACCGTTTTCCCCTCGTAACCGAAAATATCTTGTATATTTTTTCCCATTATCTTAACCTCATGAAACAGTTTTCTGGAATGATGATCTCGCAGATCGGACGGGAAAATTAGATTGGCATATAATCCGAGGTGTTGATGACGATACTCTTTTTCTGGCTGTAATGATCCATTGTCATCTTGTGCATTTCGCGGCCATAACCGGAATTTTTGTAGCCGCCAAATGGATAGCCATAGAACATCTCGGCATAACAGTTTACCCACATGCTGCCGGTCCGTATTCCTCTGGCCACGCGCAGGGCCTTGTTGATATCACGGGTGTAAACACCGCCGGCCAACCCATACGAGTTGTCATTGGCCATGGCAATGGCTTCTTCTTCGGTATGGAATTTGATGAAGACCGGTGTCGGACCAAAGATCTCCTCGCGGGCGATGGTCATATCGTTGGTGCCTTCCAGGATGGTAGGCTCAATATAGCTGCCTTTGTCATAGATACCACCGGTCAGACGATGACCACCATAGGCGATATTAGCGCCTTCCTTTCTTCCGATATCGATGTAACGGAGGATCTTCTGAAGTTGCTCCTCATAGATCACCGGGCCTGTGAGAGTTTCATCCTCCCAAACCGGGCCGATCTTGAAGGTTTTAGCCATTTGGATGGAGGCTTCCAGAAATTTGTCATAGAAGGTATCCTGAATGAAAACACGACTGCCTGCCGCACACATTTGGCCGCTCATCATGAAGATGGCCATGTTCAAGCCAATCATGGCATTGTTCATATCGACATCATCGAAGAAGATACAGGCCGATTTGCCGCCCAGCTCCAGTGTGGCCGGGATAAGTTTTTTTGCTGCGGCGGTGGCAACCTTGATACCGGTTTCCGTTGAGCCGGTGAAGGAGACTTTGTGGATGCCGGGGTGATCCAGGATGGCCTGCCCGCATGTGGATGAAGGACCTGTTACAACGTTCAACACACCCGGAGGCAGCAGATCTGCCACCAATTGGGCCAGGATCAATGTACCAATCGGTGTATGGCTGGAAGGACGGTAGACGATGCAGTTGCCGGCAGCCAGGGCAGGCGGGATCTTCATGCAGGCCATGATGAATGGGCCGTTCCAGGCAGAAATTTGGCCTACTACACCAATCGGTTCATTCAATACGATATTGACTCTATGATTTTCGGTGACATTTGCAAGGCCATCATTGGTGAGGCAGCAGCCGGCGTAATAGCGGAATGAATCGGAACCCCACGCAAAACGGGTGGTACCTACCTCCATACTATTTGCCCACACAATCTTTTCCTCATTCTCATCGATGAGATCGGCAATTTTGTTGAGAATGACTGCCCTTTCCATGGGAGTCGTTTGCGACCATTCCGGCCAGGCCTTCCAGGCGGCTTTAACCGCACGGTCCACGTCCCTTTCATCGCCTTTGGCGCATTTGGCCAGTACCTCACCGTTGCAGGGGCAGGTAACATCAAAGGTCTCACCGCCGATGGCGTCTACCCACTTACCGTCGATGAACATCTTGTACTCAGGATCAATGAAACTTTTCGCGTACTCGTATGTTGCCATGTTTATCTCCTTTCATTATGAAATTTATATAAACCCGCTGAACTTAAGTGTATTGTTTTTAGAAAGGAGGAAGAAGACCCGATGGAATTATCTTGATAGGCTGGTAGGACTATATCGAGATAGTCCATACCCATCTGTACAGGCTTTTTCATTCTATTGACCGGTTTGAATCAGTTGTGATTGTTCTGGAAGGATATTCGGAGGACGATAAATTACCGGGACTCTTTCACGAATCCCTTGCGGATGGCATAAGCGGTAAGTTCAATACGATTGCGCAAATGTAATTTGGAAAGAATATTACTCAAATGATTCTTGACTGTGTTTGGGGATATCACAAGACGATCAGCGATTTCAGGGTTTGACAGCCCTTTGGCAACCAATCCCAGAACTTCGTATTCCCGTTCGGTTAAGGGGTCCGTTAGTTCCATGTCAGAAGTGAATGGATGTGGATGGTGCCGAAACTCATCCAATATTTTGTTTGCAACATCCCCTGCAAGCAATACCTCTCCATTGGCAATCATCTCAATAGCCTTAAACAATTCCTTTGGCTGCAGATCTTTTAACAGGTATCCGGTTGCCCCGGCACGAATCGCTTCATACAAATCTTGTGCTTGATCGGACACAGTAAGGATGACAATCTTAATGTGGGGCATCTCGCGACTGATTGTCATTGTTGCTTGCAGACCATTGCAGCGGGGCATGGAAATATCCATCAAAATGATATCTGGCATCGTCTTTCGGGCAAGGGTGATTGCTTCCAATCCGTCACTGGCTTCCCCTACTACTTCTATGTCGGGATTGGATGCGAGAGCAATTTTAATTCCCTCTCGAAATAAGGTATGATCGTCGGCAAGCATGATTCGCAAAGGGTTAGTCATTTTATCTGCCCAGGTTCCGGCAAGTTCAGAACGATACGGGTCCCGGCGCCTGGCTCAGTTTGCACGCGAAGATTGCCAGAAATTTTTTCTGCCCGTTCCCGCATAATGGATAGACCATAATGTTGTTGGTCCGATCCTTCAATTTGAGTCATGTCAAATCCAATCCCGTTGTCTTCAACCTGAACGCATAATCCTTTGTTATCGCGCTGGATGATGACGCGAACTTGCGAGGCCTGACCATGCCGGTGTGCGTTGCTGAGCGCTTCCTGGATGATACGAATCGTGTGAACACATCGAATTCCGGACAAGGAAGCGGTAGCATCCTTGTCTGCTATCAGTTGAATGTCGAGATTATAGTTTCGACGATAAGCAGCAAGATATTCATCCAGGGTGGCAAGGAAACCTTTATCAATGTTGGATACTGCGCGCAGGTTAAAAATGGACTCGTGCAGACCAAGATTTGCTTCATTGAGCATTTTCTGCACGTCTTCCACGAGAGACTGTGCCTGGGTGATTTTCCCGTCCGTTAATTGATCATTGGCCAGGCAAATCCGGAACTGCATTGCGCAAATCATTTGAGCCAAATCATCATGAATCTCTTGAGCCAATCGCGCTCTTTCCTCCAACACTGCCATTCTTTCCACTTCCTGATAAAGACGGGCATTTTCGATGGCTGGAGCAATGACCGAGGCAAGTCCTGAAGCAATTTCACTTTGTCGTTCGGTAATGATATGATCCTTTTCAAACGTAAAAACAACAACAACTGCAAGCAGCTTACTTTTAAGAGTAACGGGTATTATCATCATTGCCTGGATACCCCATTGTTTTCCGGTTATAAGTGCAGCGCATTGATCCGCTTTGTCACCGTAAAGGTTCACCAGATTTTGCTGTTCTACCATTTGTTGAAAAAAAGGTACTGAGGAGAAAAGAAAAGAGCGATGGGAAACCCGCTGTAAATATTCAGCCAATGATGAAGGCAGATTGTCTGTTGTAGCCCCCAATGAACAGCGAACTCCATCCTCTTCGACCAGATAGATGACGCAATGTTCGGCCCCCGTTGCGGCAGCCATGCGATGTGATGCCTGCTGAATAATATTCGCCAATTCCAGGGTTGAACCTGCCTGACGAGACATTTCGAGCATCAATAATGTCTGCTGGTGCTCTTTCTGAAGTTGTTTGTTCATCTCGGCGGCATAATACTTTACTACATCGAGAACCAATCTGTGTGCACAGCCGTTAAGTAGAACCACTGCACTGTTATAAAATGGTAAATTGTCATGGAATACACGAAAAAGAATTGGCTCGATGGTTGGCTCGAACAACCATGTACCTTCTACAACCTCTTGAATCGGAATTCCTGCTTGAACAAAAGCTAATAAGTGCTCAGGAATCCCCTGGGCATGTTCGGAGGAAAAGGCATCGATACCCAGAAGAAGATCCCGGATATATTCGAGCCCGATCAAATTGTTTCTGGATATTTTCTCGATGGGATAATGGCCATAAATAGAATCAGGCATTTGATCTTGAATAGCATGTGCCCATGCATTCGTAATCTCGTTCCGGTTAATCTCAAGTTGGTTAACCAAAACAAGTATCCCCTCCTTACCTGGTTCAATTTCTTCCTGGATGTGCAGGGCATTCATCTAATATTCTCTAATTGTATTTAACTGACGAGAAATATTAAATCGATATCTCATTCTATCATTATCACTTTTATATGGATAGTATTGAATTCAGATGTTGAATATATATAACCCGGGATGGTTAACCACAAGGTAGGCGTTAAAATCGATGGAAATTTGTGATATAATACTGATATATCAGTGCTATATCGAAGGTTTTTGTAATATGAATTCCTTATTATCCGATCAGGCATACCAGTTAATCAGGCGCGATATCATCCAGTGTATCCTGCAGCCAGGGTTAATGGTTGCCCAAACACAGCTTGTGGAGCAATACCAGTTGAGCGTCACCCCGGTGCGGGAGGCTCTCAAACGACTGGAGCAGGAAGGCTATGTCCAATCGATCCCGCGTTTTGGTTATTTGATCACCCCCATTACCGTCGACGACATCGAAGATATTTATGAGCTGCGCTTGCTGCTTGAAAAACCGGCTGTTCGTATGGCCGCCCAACGGGCAACCGATGCCCAGTTGGCAGAACTGCAGGAACATGCCCGCTTTTCCTATGTATACAAGGATATCCATAGTTATCAGGAATTCCTGCTGGCAAATGTCGACTTTCACACCCGTGTTGCTACGATCAGCGGGAACAGGCGTCTTGGTGAAAGCGTTGGCCGTCTGTTGGATGAAATGACCCGCATCTTTCACCTGGGGCTTGATGTGCGTGACAGTGCCGAGGAAATGAAAAACGAACATATTACCCTTTCAGGGGCTCTTGCTGCGCGAAATGCTGATCTGGCCGAACAGATTATGGAAGACCAGATCCGCCGTTCCCAGCAGCGGGTTCTTGAAATGCTTAACCAGGGCAGCAGCATACGGACACAAACCACTTTTTCTAAAAGTGATGATAAAAACAAAGGAGTCTAAAATCAAAAACATGACAATCAGCAACCTGTCCACCAAGACGAACCTTACGATCGATAATGTACGCGAAAACATTCTGGGAATTGACACGCGGGTACCTGTTTTCGATGGCAGCCTGCAAAGGTATGTCAATCTTGATAACGCTGCCAGCACCCCTTCTTTGAAACCGGTTTTTGAAAAAGTGACCGAGTTTATGCAATGGTACTCCAGCATTCATCGCGGCACGGGCTTTAAGAGCCAGGTCTCCACCCACGTGTACGAAGAGGCGCATGAAATCGCCCTCAATTTTGTCAAAGCCGATCCGGCATCCAATACCGTCATTTTTGGGAAGAATGCCAGTGAATCGCTCAACAAGCTGGCGCACAGTGTTGAATTCAAGCCCGGCGAGGTTGTGCTGACGACGATCATGGAGCATCACTCCAACGATCTTCCCTGGCGTGCAACTGCCAGTGTAAAACATGTGCGGGTGGACAAGAATGGCGCGTTGGATCAGGCTCACCTGGATGCCATGTTGAACAAGTATGCCGGGCACGTACGCATGGTGGTGGTGACAGGTGCATCGAATGTAACCGGCTATATCAACCCGATCCATGAGATCGCCGAGAAAGTACACCGGGCTGGCGCTGAAATTCTGGTGGATGCCGCCCAGTTGGCACCGCATCGGGCAATCGATGTATATCCCAATGATCATCCCCGGCATATCGATTATCTGGTGACTGCTGCCCACAAAATGTATGCGCCTTTTGGATCCAGCACGCTGATCGGTAAAAAAGAGACCTTTTTGCAGGGAGACCCTGATGTGGTTGGCGGTGGGACGGTGGATATTGTCACTGTGGATCATGTGAAATGGGCTGGCCTGCCGGATCGTGAAGAAGCCGGCAGCCCCAACGTGGTGGGTGCGGTGGCTCAGGCCAAAACTATGCTTTGCCTGCAGGAAATGGGTATGGAGGCGATTGCTGAACATGAAGCCCGTCTGACTGCCTACCTGCTTCGAAAATTGGCCAAAATGGATGACGTGATTGTGTACGGCATCACCGACCCTGCTCGTGTGGCCGAAAAAGTGGGTGTTGTTCCGATTACCGTGGTTGGTAAAAGCCATTACCTGGTGGCGGCCATCTTGAGCCATGAAGGCGCGATTGGTGTTCGCAACGGCTGTTTTTGTGCTCATCCCTATCTCTTCAGTCTGCTCAACCTCGACTCGGAACAGACGAAAAACTATCAACAGCAAATCATCAACAACAATCGATCCCAATTGCCAGGTCTGGTGCGCATCAGTTTTGGTTGTTACAACAACGAGGAAGATGTCGACCGTTTGATCGATACACTGGAACGAATTGTCCACAATGAGTATAAGGGTGAATACATTCAGGACCCGGTCAGGGGGGAATACCGGCCAAAGGGTTTCAAATCGAATTTGGCGGAATACTTCAGCCTGGAGTAAATCCGGCGGGGTGATGGCAAGCCTCACCCGTACAATTTGTGTAAAATGGTAGGGGCAAAGCTTGCTGTATGCAGCTTGCCTTTGCCCTGATCATCTCAACAGAAAAATGGCATGTTCCATGAAACAGGTACATGTCCTGTCATCCCGGCGAAAGAGGTGGCATGACAAGGCGGGGGAGGAAGATTACTGCTTTTCATTAAGAATCTGCACGGTAACCTCGCGAACCATGCCTTCCAGGCGGGACTGACGTAAAGTTGAAAGCATATCCTCTGGCAGAGGGTTGACAGGCCCCATCATTTCCGCGAGCAGGATGGTTTTGGCAATATATTCAACGCGCTCGAGGTTAATCAACGCTTCCTCCAGGGTTTTTCCTACCGTCAAACTGCCATGCTGACGGATCATGACAGCATCATGATGGCGGATAGGCTCCCGGATGACATCGGCCGTTTGGCTGGAGGAAGGCATGGCCAGATCGGTGATGGGGATCTGCCCGAGGAGAGCGACCATCTCCGGCAGCACATCCATGCGGAACTCGCTGCGCACGACGGTTAGGGCGGTGGCGCAGGGCGGATGGGCGTGCAGCACAGCCCGCACATCACAGCGCTGCCGGTAAACCTCAAGGTGCATGGCCTGTTCGGTTGTGGAGCGCAACAGGGGGTCATCGGCCGGTTTGACGATATTTCCTTGCGGGTCGATGACGAGCAGATCACCTGTTGAGAGGCGGCCCTTTCCGATACCAGAGGGAGTGATCAAGATATTCCCATCCGGAAGGCGGACAGATATGTTTCCGTCACTGGCGCATAATAAACCGTGCGCATAGGTGATCTGGCCGGTCTCGACAATTGCAGCCCGCAGATCACTTTCGGTCGCATTTATTCCAAAACGAAGCTTGTCACTCATTGTATTGCCTTTATAAGATAACATTCTAGCCAGTAAAGATCCTATCCAAACCGTCCTTCGATGTATTCCTGGGTACGTTTATCGCGAGGGTTGGTGAATATGCCGGAATCTCCGGTTTCGATCAGCTCACCTTGCAGAAAAAAGCCGGCGAAATCGGCCATGCGGGCGGCCTGTTGGGTATTATGCGGGGCGAGGATGATGGTGAATTGTTGTTTCAGCTCCATCAACAAGCTTTCGATGCGGGCCGTTGAAACCGGATCGAGCGCAGAGGTTGGTTCATCCAGCATGACAACTTCCGGCCTCAACGCCAGGGTGCGTGCCAGACATAACCTCTGCTGCTGACCGCCGGATAGAGAGTTGGCCGGATCATTCAAGCGATCGTTGACCTCATCCCACAAGACTGCCATGCGCAGTCCCCACTCCACGGCTTCGTCCAGCACCGACTTTTTGCGGATACCCGCCATCCGCAAGCCGTAACAGACGTTCTCGTAGATGGATAGCGGAAGGGGAATGGGCCGCGAGAATAAGATGCCCACCCTCCGTCGCAGATCAATCACATCCACTTCGCTGTCCAGAATATTGACACCATTGAGGAGAATTTTTCCGGATACTTCACTCACATCCGCCAGGTCATTCAGACGGTTCATGGTACGCAGCAGGGTGGACTTGCCGCCGCCGGCGGGGCCGAACAAGACATTGATGGCATTCCCCTTCATTTCCATACTAACGTCCCGCAGGCTTTCAGCGCCATCGGAATAACGGACGGTGAGGTGTTCGATAATGATCTCGGTCATATTTCCCTTACCACTGCCTTTTTGCCCGGGCACGCGAACGGATGATGGTGGCCAAAAGATTCATTCCCAGCACAAAGACCAGCAGCACCAGCACCGTACCATACTGGATATGAATTGACATTCCCGGAACCTGGGTGGATATGACAAATAAATGATAAGGCAGTGCCATGGTGGCATCGAAGGGTGAATTGGGCAGTCGTGGTAAAAAGAAAGCTGCGCCGGTGAAAAGGATGGGGGCTGTCTCGCCGGCGGCCCTTTCGAGGCCCAGAATGATGCCGGTGATAATCCCCGGCAGGCTCTGTGGCAGCTTAATCCGCCAGATGGTTTGCCAGTGCGATGCACCCAGCGATATGCTGACCGGTGTAAAAGACGAAGGAACGGAACGGAGAGCTTCTTCTGTGGTGCTGATAATGGTCGGCAGGGTCATGATGGAAAGAGTCAATGAAGCGGCCAGGATGCTTGTGCCGAAATTCAGAAAAACGACAAATATTCCCAAGCCAAACAGACCGTATACAACCGAAGGGATACCTGACAGGTTGACCATTGCCACGCGGATTGTGCGGGTCATGGTATTATCGCGGGCGTATTCTGCCAGGTAAATGGCTGCTGCAATCCCCGGAGGTACTGAAAAGAGCGCCGTTCCCAACGTGAGCAGAACGGTGCCAACAATGGCCGGAAAAATTCCACCCTCCCGCATTCCATTTCGTGGCATCGTCGTCAGAAACTCCCAACTGATGGTTGAAGATCCCTGGATAAAGATATAGACCAGCAAGGCGATGATGGGGATTACCGTTATGAACGCCACAAGGCCGAGCAAGCTGAACCCGAGACGCTCCTTATTACGGGAATTCAGCGAAAAACGTCTCCTGCGGGTCATATCAGATGGATCTTCCATCGTTATGACAACAGCCTTTCCTGGCGCTTAACGCGCCGCAAACTGATCAACGATGCAACGACATTAATGGCCAAAGAAAACAGGAACAATAACAGCCCGATGAAAAACAGTACCTGGTAATGCGGAGTTCCGGCAGCCACCTCACCCATCTCGGCTGCAATGGTGGCAGTCATGGTGCGAATGGGCATAATGAAGGTTTTCAAGCCATTTGGCATGGTGGCTGCATTGCCGGTCACCATCATCACGGTCATGGTCTCGCCGATCACACGGCCAATCCCCAGCATGATGGCAGTGATAACCCCCGAACGGGCTGCCGGGAAGGTTACGCCCCAAATGGTTTGCCAGCGAGTGGCACCCAGCGCAAATGCTCCCTGCCGGTAGGAAGGCGGTACCGCATTGAGGGCATCCTCGGCAATGGAAACAATCGTTGGGATGGCACCCCAGCCCAGCAGGATGGCTCCTGTCAATGCCGTCAAACCGGTTGGCAAATTGAGACTGGTGCGTAAAAATGGCGCCAATACCAGAATGCCGATAAACCCCAGCACAACCGACGGGATGCCGGCCAGAATCTCGATGAGCGGTTTGAGGATTTGATTGGCCCAGAGAGGGGCAACCTCTGAAATGAATACGGCGGTCAGTACACCCAGCGGTACGGCAATCAGAATTGCGCCAAAGGTAACCGTCAGCGAACCCAAAATGAGCGGAACGACCCCGAAATATCCTTCGATGGGATACCATCGTGTACCAAATAGAGACTTCAACGGCACCTGTTCCAGAGCCGGCAAGCCTTCCTTCAACAGGAACAGCAGGATCAGGGCGACAAAAAGGATGCTTAAATAACCGGCCATCTGGATTACCCGGGTAATGATCGTCTCACTTAATGTTTTACGTTGAGTAAACATTCAGGTCACTCATCCGCTCGTGTTACAGGCACAAAACCCAGATCGCTGACGATTTTCTGTGCTTCCGCCGTAAAGACCCAGTCGAGGTATTTTCTCACCTCACCCTGCGGCTGGCCGCGGGTGTACATATACAAATCTCGGGCGATGGGATAAGAACCATCCATCACTGAAGCTACAGACGGGATGATATAAGGTTCTCCCGGACTGGCTGCGAGTGCAATGACTTTCACATCCTTCGTTATATATCCCAGCCCATCATACCCAATCGCATTTGGGTTGTCCCGTACCTCCGCGATGATACCCTCGGAAGATGGCAACAAAAGGGTATCAGCCGAAAAGATGGTTTTATCTTCACTGTCTCCCAGGCGAATGACTTTTTCCAAAAAGAATACGTGGGTGCCAGAGTTCGTCTCGCGTGAAGTGCGCACAATCGGCCGGTTCTCGCCGCCCAATTCACTCCAGTTGTTCAACTTGCCGGTATAGATACGGGAAACTTCTTCAAGCGTCAACTGCTCGATGGGGTTATTCACGTTGACGATGACAGCAATGGCATCACGCGCCACAATAAACTCAACGGCTTCCACCCCTTGTTTGGCCAAATCAGCTTGTTCCTCAACGGTAATCTGGCGTGAGGCATTCGCAATATCCACAGTGTTATTTTTCAGGGCGGTGATCCCTGTTCCAGATCCGCCCCCGGTGACAGAAATGCGGATTTCAGGGTTCTCTTCCTGATAGCGTTCCACCCAGGCCAACGCAAGATTGACCATCGTATCAGAGCCTTTATTTTCGATGTAATCACCGGTTTGGCTTGATCCGTTATCAACAGAAGACTGTTTTGTCTGACCTAAAGTGCAGCCCCATAAACCAATCGATATCAGCAAGATGATCCAGAAAGATTTTCTTTTCATGCAGCCTAATTATATCTGCTGAGTTCATAAAAATGGCCGTTCATGGAAAGAATCTGTGAAATTCATTTGAAATTTTCATCACCCATTAACAGTCTCGTATCAGTCTCATTATGGTAAACTCATAATGTGGTAGCAATATTTTTGAAAGACTAAACAATAAGAAAGGAAAACAATCATGGGATATAAACATACCAACTCAAAAGGGCAGACTTATTTTCTACATGCCAAAGAGCGGAAGCTGAAAAATGGGGGCACTTCTTACCTGTATTTCTTCTCGAAAGAAGAAAAAGGCGCTCTGGAAGCAGTTCCAAAAGGCTACAAGGTTGCTGAGACCAGCACAGGTATGCTGGTTCTGAAAAAAAGTTAGTTTGATTTTCTTTTTCTTTGTTCAAACATGGCTCTTCTTACCACAAAAGAGCCATGTTTGATTCCTGATCCGGTGGAGATCGGCTTTAGTTGTTATTTTATTGAACAAACCCCAATGTTACTTCAAGCTCATTTGTCTTTCCATCACGCAGGAATTCCAAGGTTACTTTTTCACCCGGGTTGGCTGAGCGAATGTAGCCTGACAACTCCTTAAATGAGGTGATCGTTTGCTTGTCAATACCGGTGATTACATCTCCGCCAATTAAGATCGTCTCGTTGTCGATGGTTATTTCAGAGGTACCTCCACGCAGACCGGCTTCATCTGCCGGGCTACCCTGACGTACCTGCTGTACCAATACGCCTGTCTGATCTGCTGACAGTTCCATTGCTTCAGCGATTTGCGAAGTCATATCGATACCGGTTATGCCCAGATAGGCACCTCCGCCGATCTGGCTGACAAGCGGTGTAATGGTCGATTCCTGAGCAGGCCGTGCTTCAAGTGTCACATCCACGGTCTTTTCTTCACCGTCTCGCAAAAGTGTCAAGGTGACGGTCTGGCCCACATGGGTTTTACTGAAGAGATAGGCAATCAAATCATCCATGGTCAGCACTTTTTCACCATCAATGGCAGTAATCACATCGCCGCCTGTTGAAACTTGCTCGCCGTCCACGGTTATTTCACTATCACTGCCGCGCACGCCGGCCTTGTCGGCAGGACCATTGGCGGTTACCTGTATAACCAGCGCACCGCGCTGTTCAGGATCCAATCCCATCGATTTGGCAAGATCCGGGTACAGGTCCGAACCGGTGATCCCAAGATATGGATGGTCATAACTGCCATTTTCGATCAATCCCGGAACAACCATGGTTACAATGTTGGAAGGAATCGCAAACCCGATGCCTGCATTGGAATTGGTGGTCGACTCGATGGCGTTTGTCACCCCGATCACCTGACCGGAGTCATTCACCAGCACGCCGCCTGAGTTACCCGGGTTGATCGGCGCATCAGTCTGGATGATATCCGGAATGGAATACGCAGAACCAAACGGGTTAATCTCGCCCGCGGTGATGCTTCTGCCAATCGCGCTGACAATCCCCACTGTCATCGTATTGGATAATGCAAACGGGTTTCCGATTGCAATGGCAAGCTGACCAACCTTGACGGCGTCAGAATCGGCCATTTGAACCGGCTGTAAAAAGTCCTCCGAAATATCCACTTTTAGAACGGCCAGATCACTGTAAACATCAGCGCCAACTACTTCGGCATTGACACGAGTTCCGTCATAAAACTCCACGGTCACTTTCTTGGCACCGTCGATGACATGATTGTTGGTGACGATATGTCCCTGCAGATCCCAAACAAACCCGGAACCCTGGCCTTCACCCTGGCTGGAAGTGGCAATGATGCTGACCACCGAAGGGTTGACCCCTTCGTATATCTGGGTAAGGGCATCCTGATATCCTGCCAGCGATCCGTCATTAATCACCACCGGTTGTACAGGGGTGGCCTGCACTGTATTGGTTTGATTTGACGATCCGTCATTTTGTGCAGTTTCAGTTGCTTTTGCCAGGTTTTCGGTTTGGGATGAACCGGCTGTCACGGTCGCGGTCGATCCATTTATTAGACCAGCCAGATTATTTCCTGCACCGCAGGAAGACAACAGCATCCCGATCAGCAGGATACCTGTTATCCACATTTTATTTTTCATAATCCCTGTCGTCTTCATTTGAGACTCCTTTACGAATATATTTTTCATCAATCTTGCGGTTTCATTGCCTACGCACAAGGATTGAATCGATCGTAGTATACGCCGGGGCTATCAAATAGACTTTATGAAAACAATAAGATTAGCTTAACGGAACTTTAAGGAGAGGGAAAAGCAAAACGAAGAATTCTACGATTCCATGACCGGGAGCCATAGCGTAAAAATGCTCCCCTTCCCGGGGGTACTTTCCACCTGGATGCTCCCGCCATGCGCCTCTGCCAGATCCCGGGCGATGCCAAGACCCAAACCCATGCCTTGTTTAATCCGTTTACCCTGATCGCCCTGGTAAAACGGCGTAAAAATTTTTTCCTGTTCCTGCAAGGCAATCCCGGTGCCTGTATCCTGGACACGGATGAATACTTTCCCTGTCTCCACACCACTCGACACCGAAACAGATCCCCCACGCGGCGTATAACGGATGGCATTACTGGCAAGATTTCCGACAATCTGGGTCAAGCGGATCGGGTCAACCTGAACTTCCGGTATGCTTTCCGGGATATGCGTAGACCAGAGCAGCTCCTTCTCGGCGGCTGCCGATTTCCATGGCAGCAGTATTTCAGGCAGCCATTTCGACAGGTCAAGCGGGCCCCGGTTGAGCTCCAATGGACCCAGCTCCTTGTCATAGAGATGGGCCAGATCATCCAGGAGATGCTGAAGGTGTGTGATCTCCTCATCCATTCCCACGGTTAAATCGCGACGCAACTCGGGGTCGTTGTCTGCTCCGTGCGCGAAAGCCTGGATCGCCGAGCGTAGAGCACCCAGTGGCTGCCCCAGCTCATGCACCAGGTTTGCCAAAAGCTGGCGGCGGGCTTTGTCCATATTATGCAACTGGTCGACCAGATAATTTACTGCCCTGATCTGTTTTCGCAGGTCATCGGGTCCTTTTTCTTCCAGGAGTTCAGTGCGTTTCCCGCTTGCCAGGTCATAAATTGCGGTTGTCACATCATGAATAGGCTTGCTGATGCGGACGCCCAGGAGTGATCCAATAGCCACGCTCAATACCAAACCCAGCAGCAGTACCAGGCCGATCAAGAAGCGAAAACGCACGAACAATTCATACACCGATGCGACATGGTAAGTAAGCCGTACAATGCCAATCACCTGATTGACGGGGTTGAGAACCGGAGAATAAACATCCAGAACAACATTTTCGAGCTTAAACAGGGAATAATTGGTAAGGGCGATCTCATTACCGGCCTTTGCTTCGCTGAGACCAGGGGTGTCCAAAATTGTACCCAGAGCAGAAATATCCTCGCTCTCGCTGGAAAAAAGCAGCCTGCCCTGGCTGCTGATGAACATGACTCTGACATCAGGGTCCAGTTTAACCCTGCTGATCATGCGTTCAAAGAGCACCGGGTTATCGGAGATTTCATATTCGGAGCGGCTGATTTCACCCAGCAGGCGTGCATTGCCCAGCAAGTTTTGGGCTAATTCCGGCAGCAGAAAATTGTGCTCCAGTAAATAGACCAGTCCCAGCCCCAAAAGAGGCAGGACGATGACCAAAGGCAGGACATGGCTCAAAATCAACTGTTTTCGCAGAGTACGGAACATACTCAACCCTCCGGTGACAGTTTGTATCCCACGCCGCGCACGGTAATCAGGTAGCGCGGAACCCTGGGATCCGGTTCAATTTTTTCACGCAGCCAGCGGATGTGCACATATACTGCCTGGGGCTGCCCCAGAAATTCAGCTCCCCAAACACGCCCCAACAATTCGTCAACAGAAAAGACACGGTTTGGGTCCAATGCCAGGGTATATAGAAGATCAAATTCGCGCGGAGATAATTCAACCGGCTTGCCGGAAACGGTGACAATATGCGAAAGCGGGTCAATCCTGAATTGCCCGGTCTCCACCAGTTGAGGTTCGCTGCCAGCCTCAGGTTGAACGGTGCGACGCAATACAGCCTTGATATGTGCGAGCAATACATCCAGATCGAAAGGCTTGGTAACATAATCGTCTGCCCCCAACTCCAGACCCAACACCTCATCCAACTCACGCCGGCGTGAAGTCAGAAAAATGACCGGCAGCCCATACCTGGCCTTGAACTGTTTTAACGCATCCAGGCCGTCCATTCCGGGTAAACCGATGTCCAACAGGATCAGGTCGGGCAGATCACGCTGGGCCATTGCCAGTGCATCCTCGGCATTCGCGGCAGTCAGCGCCTGGTAACCTGCCTGGTTCAAATTGAATGCCAGACTTCGGCGCATCAAGGCGTCATCATCGATGAGGAGAATTTTTTTGGGCATATCCTTATTGTACAACCTGACTTTTGAATCGATACAGACAAGTATAAACCCGCGGGCGAATCAAGATGGAATTTTATTTTTTTAGGCCATCGGGCACGGGTGAACCCTGTCTGCTTGTAAAATATGGAATCCCTTATTTCTCACACCTGTCATCCATCCCGCGAGACGGGAAGGGGCAAAAAATCCCCGCCTGGCAGGGGCAGGGAAAAAGGGGTGGGGTGACAACGGATTTGGACACGGATTACACGGATCATTTGAGCGATGACCAGTTTGACTCTTTCTGGAAAGGATTTTCTTCGTTGTCATGTCGAACGCAGTGAGACATCCGCCCGAGAGCCAATCGTACAATTATCTTGTTGAGGACAATCAGCTTGTGACCGATGATACGCTCCAGAGATTTCCCCTGGGCGGACTCCCCGTTTCACGCAGAGTGACTAAATTACCGTATTGTGTATTGCTGGCTGTTCAATGAACCACGACCTGTTATCTACCAGACAAAAACCCCCTCGATATAAAAGCTGCTTTATAAACGTTTTATCAGAAATTCCTGTAGCAGGTTGACGCTGAAATACAGGCATGGTATCATGGTATATGCTAAATTAGCACTCTAGGACTTAGAGTGCTAATTATTGAGGAAAAATGAGCGATCTATCAGAACGCCAAAAACTCATTTTAACACTGGTGATCCACGAATATGCCCGCACGGCGGTACCAGTGGGTTCCAAGAATCTCGTGGAAGATTACCGTTTGGATATCAGTTCGGCGACGGTGCGCAGCGAGATGGCAGTCTTGACCGACCTTGGTTATCTGCGTCAGCCGCACACCTCTGCGGGTCGGGAACCCACCGAAGAAGCCTACCGGTATTTTGTGAGGAATCTGCTTCATCAAACGGAATTGCCCGATTCAACCCGCTCGATGATCAGTCACCAGTTCTATCAGTCGCGCCAGGATGTAGAACAGTGGATGCGCCTGGCAGCCTCGATCCTTGCCAAGCACTCACGAGCAGCATCGTTGGTGACTGCGCCGCACCCTGAACAGGTTCTTCTCAAACATATTGAGCTGATCTCCACCCGCGGGCGACAGGTTTTGATGGTTCTGGTCATGTTTGGGGGTGAAATTCACCAACGCATGATAACACTAGGTGAGCCGACATCACAGGAACAGCTTTCTGAAACCTCTCGTAAGCTGACACAAATCATACAAGGCAAGGATATTGCATCGGTAAGAACGATCCAAACCCAACAAAGTGGTTTGGAACTGGACGTGATCGGCTGGATCATCAAGGAAATGGAAACCATCGATTCCCTGGCTGCCGGGGAAGTATACCTGGACGGGCTGACCAATATGTTGGAAGAACCCGAATTCAGCAATTCGGTTGAGGCCAGGCGGGCCATCCATATCCTGGAAGAAAAGTCGCAAATCAAGGAGCTGCTCCAACAGGCACTGGCTGCCGATACCGTCGGCGGAGTACAGGTGCTGATTGGCGGCGAAGGTTCATGGGATCAATTGCGGCAGTGTGCAATTGTCCTTTCCAGATATGGCATGCCGGGTTTGGTGACCGGAATGTTGGGTGTGGTAGGTCCGATGCGACTTCAATATGGACGTACTATTTCGACTGTGCGCTTCCTCTCAGGTTTGCTGAGTGATCTGGTTGCAGAAACAATTATGGAATAAGATATTGTTCTATTTGACAGGATGACAGCTATGGGCTTGAAAAAAGACAAAGAAAAAAAGATGGAAGATGCAGATAAAGATAAGACCCAAAATGAGGAGAATATTACTCCATCAGATGCCGGCTCTTCAGAATCTGAATCCGCTCAAGAGGAAGCAATCCGTATGGTGCTGTTGCCGGCTGAGGATGTGGAAAAGCTGAAAGCGCAAGCTGCAGAAGCCAGTGTAAGCCTGGAAAACTGGAAGCGTGAACGCGCTGATTTTGTGAATTATAAAAAGATCATCGAACGGGATGAAAAATCGCTCCGCGCGAATATCAAAATCGACATGATTAAAAAATATCTGCCGATCCTGGATGATCTGGAGCTTGCACTCAAGGCGCTCCCCGAGGACTCAAAAGAAAAAGCGTGGTTTTCCGGGATTGATTTGATTTACAAAAAGCTTCAAAATATTTTGGAAAATGAAGGGGTCACCCCAATCTCCGCCGGTGAGTTTGATCCCACCCGGCACGAGGCGATTACTTTTGAGACCAGCCCGGATCATCAGAGCGGAGAAATAATTGAAGTTCTAAAACAAGGTTACATGCTAGGCGACCGGGTCCTGCGCCCGGCGCAAGTTCGAGTAGCTAAATAGGAGGATTAATCTATGGGAAAAATTATTGGAATTGACCTGGGAACAACCAACTCGGTTGTGGCCGTCATGGTCGGTGGTGAACCGACCGTCATCCCCACTTCAGAAGGGGAACGCTTATGTCCATCGGTGGTTGCAGTGAACAAAAATCATGAGCGTCTGGTTGGGCGCGTTGCCCGTAACCAGGCTATCATCAACCCCGAGAATACCATCTTCTCCATCAAGCGTTTTATGGGACGTAAATTCGACGATCCCGAAGTACAACGCACTTTGCAGCGGGTTCCTTATAAGGTAACCAAGGCATCCAATGGTGATGTGCGGGTTGTACTGGATGGAAAAGAATATTCACCACCTGAAATTTCGGCCATGATCCTGGCAAAACTCAAGACGGATGCCGAGGCATACCTCGGTGAGACCGTCACTCAGGCAGTCATTACGGTTCCGGCTTATTTTAATGATGCACAACGCAACGCAACCAAAGACGCCGGAAGAATTGCCGGTCTGGAAGTTCTGCGGATCATCAATGAACCGACTGCTTCCTCACTGGCATACGGCCTTGACAAGAAGAAAAACGAAGTCATCGGCGTTTATGACCTTGGCGGCGGCACCTTCGATATCAGCATTCTGGATGTGGGGGAAGGTGTATTCCAGGTACGTTCCACCTCCGGTGATACCTTCCTGGGTGGTGACGATTTTGATATCCGCATCATGGATCATCTGATCGATGTCTTCAAGAAAGATACCGGCATCGATCTGAAAAACGACCGACAGGCTCTGCAGCGTTTGCGTGAAGCGGCTGAAAAAGCAAAGATCGAGCTTTCATCAACCATGCAGACCGAGATCAACCTGCCCTACATTACCGCAGACCAGACCGGCCCGAAACACCTGGTATTGACCATCACTCGTGCGCGCCTTGACCAGCTCACCGAGGATCTGGTACAACGCAGCCTGGGCCCCGTAAAGACAGCCCTCTCGGATGCCAACCTGAAAACAGGGGATATCAACGAGATAGTTCTGGTTGGCGGCATGACACGTATGCCAGCCGTACAGGACGCTGTCAGAAAACTCTTCGGCAAGGAGCCCCACAAGGGTGTCAATCCTGATGAAGTGGTTGCAGTCGGCGCAGCCATCCAGGCTGGTGTTCTGGGTGGTGAAGTTAAAGATATTCTGCTCCTGGATGTGACTCCGCTGACCCTCTCCGTTGAAACACTGGGCGGTGTCTCCACCGGAATTATTGAACGCAATACAACCATTCCAACCCGCAAGAGCCAGATCTTCTCAACGGCCGGCGACAGCCAGACCCAGGTGGAGATCCATATTCTGCAGGGTGAACGCCCCATGGCTGCCGATAACAAGACATTGGGTCGTTTTATTCTGGATGGCATTCCCCCGGCGCCGCGTGGTATTCCACAGATTGAGGTAACCTTCGATATCGATGCCAACGGTATCCTCAAGGTGACCGCCCTGGACAAGGCAACCAATCGCAGCCAGCATATTACCATCACCGCCAGTTCAGGCCTCAAGGAATCTGAGATTGAAGATATGAAGAAAGATGCCGAGCTGCATAAAGAAGAAGACGAACACCGAAAGAGCCTCATCGAAACCCGCAACCATGCCGATAATGTCATCTACACAGCCGAGAAACTGTTGCGCGAGAATGCCGGCAAAGTACCGGACGATTTGAAGACCAAGACCGAAGACGGCATCAAACAATTGCGCGATTTCATGAACAAGGATGATCCTGATGCGATCCGCAAAGCCACTGAAGATCTCGAGAATGTGGTTCAGCAGATTGGCGCCAGTATGTACCAGGCAGAACAACCTGCCCAGCCGGCAGGTGGTGAAAACACACAACAAAGTGGCGAAGATGGCACCAAGCCACCCGATGACGATGATGTAGTGGACGGCGAGTATAAAAACGCCTGACGAAGACAACTGCTAAAACCTGAAATGGAGATTCGAGAAAAGGATTTTTGTTCCTTCTCGAATTCTCCATTCGTTATATAATTGAGCATCTGATGGCAAAACGTGATTATTATGAAGTTCTGGGTGTTGACCGGAGCGCCAACCCTGATGAATTAAAAGCGGCCTTTCGAAAACTGGCCCGAGAATATCATCCGGATGTAAACAAAGCCCCTGACGCCGAGGAACGTTTCAAGGAAATTAACGAAGCGTACGCAATCCTCTCCGACGCCGAAAAACGCTCAGTGTATGACCGCTACGGCCACGAAGGCTTGAGCGGGATGGGCGGTATGCCCGATATATCTTCGATGGATTTCTCGGATATCTTCGAGGATCTGTTTGGTTTTGGATTTGGACGCAGCAGCAGCCGCTCCCGCAACCGGCCGGCCCGCGGAGCTGATCTCAACTATCCACTTAATCTCACTTTTGAAGAATCAGTATTTGGCGTTGAAAAGGAAATTGAAATTACCCGCGACGAGGTCTGCAGTACCTGCAAAGGCAGCGGGGCGGAACCCGGAACAAAACCGGTGCGCTGCTCCACCTGCAACGGAAGCGGTGAAGTGCGTACGGTCCGGCAGACCCTGCTGGGCTCTATGGTTCAGGTTACCACATGCCCAACGTGCCAGGGCAAAGGCGAGGTGATCAACACGCCTTGCAGTGTGTGTCGGGGCCGCGGGCTTGAGCGAAAAACCATTAAAAAGACGGTCTCCATTCCGGCCGGCGTGGATAATGGAAACCAGATCCGCCTGGCGGGAGAAGGACAGCCCGGTATCAACGGCGGCCCGCACGGAAATTTGTACCTTGATGTGGTAGTAAAAGAACACAAATATTTCCGACGAAACAAGAACGACATCTTGCTGGATGTGAATATTAATGTTGCCCAGGCTTCTCTGGGGGCGGAGATCAAAGTACCCACCCTTGAAGGAGATACAAAGCTGAACATCCCCGCAGGAACCCAGCCGGGTAAGACTTTCCGTCTGCGTGGCAAGGGTGTTCCATTCTTGCGCAGCAACGGTCGCGGTGACATGATGGTTTTGGTGAATGTGGAAATCCCCAATCGTTTGACCAAAGAACAGCGGGAACTTTTTGAAGAATTATCCAAGACACTGGGTTCTGAAGTGCTTCCCCAGGAACGCAGCTTTTTGGATCGAATCAAAGAGGTTTTGGGTGGATGAGGGACAAACTTTACACTGGCTTGAAGTATCCCTTCAGGTTGAAAATGAACTGGCTGAAGCAGTAGCCGAGGTGTTGTACCGCTATGTGGCCAATGGCGTGGTTATTGAAAATGACATGACCTACCAGGATGATGATGACCTGGGAACACCTGTTGGAACAGCACGTGTGTACGGTTATCTGCCCGTTGATGAACACCTGGAACCAAGAAAAAAGCTTGTGGATGAAGCACTCTGGCATCTGGGTCAAATTCAACCTTTGCCGGAGGCCAAATACCGTGAAATTGTAGATCAGAACTGGATGTCAGCCTGGAAAGAGCACTACAAGCCTATCCTCATTGGTGAACGTCTGTTGATCCTGCCAGCCTGGCTGGAAAATCCCTATCCCGATCGTGTGGCGGTCAAAATCGACCCCAGCATGGCGTTTGGCACCGGTATGCACCCATCAACACAATTATGTATGCAACTTATCGAAAAATACCTCAAACCCGGTGACGATATGATCGATCTCGGCTGCGGTTCAGGCATTCTCTCCATTGCGGGGCTGCACCTGGGCGCCGGCAAGGTGGTTGCGGTGGATACCGATCCGGTCGCGGTGAGCGCCACAATCGAAAATGCTGCCCGTAATGGGCTTTTTGAAGGGCTTGAGACGGGCGCAGGATCTCTGGAAGAGATTACCGCCGGAAATTTCAGCATCGAACAAGCTCCGCTGGTGGTTGTCAATATTCTTGCATCGGTGGTCATCAGCCTGCTCGATCGCGGATTGGCCTGGCTCATGCCGCAGGGTGGCAAATTGATTCTGGCGGGAATTCTGGAAAACCAGGCGGAACGGGTCATTTATGCAGCCGGTGAACAGGGGTTAAGCCTGATTGACCGCCGCATGATGGGTGACTGGGTGGCGCTGGTGTTCACAAATTAGTTTGTGATACTATTTAACGCGCTACCAGCTAAAGCGCTGCTTACCAAGGTACGACCAGCTAACTTAAAACCGATTAATCAACAGCTCATGAGCTGAGGTTTCATTATCGATCGGTATAACAAAGATGCGATAAAATTATTTCCATGACACACACTCAATCACAATTCATTGATTTTCGGTCGGATACCGTCACGCAGCCTACGCCGGAAATGCGCAGGGCTATGGCAGAAGCGCCGGTGGGCGATGATGTGCATGGTGAAGACCCCACCATCAACCGTCTGCAGGAAATGGCAGCGGAACGTCTGGGCAAGGAAGCGGCCCTGTTTGTACCATCGGGAACCATGGGTAACCTGGCTGCCATCCTCACTCACTGCAACCGTGGTGACGAAGCCATCATGGGTAACCTTTCACACACTTTTCGTTTTGAGGCCGGCGGATGTGCCGCTCTGGGCGGTGTGAACCCGTTTGTGATCCCCAACCTGCCGGATGGAACACTGGATCTGGATGACATCCGCAATGCCATTCGCGATAAGGCTGATGTTCATTACCCAACTACCCGGTTGGTGATCCTGGAGAATACCCATAACTGGACGGGCGGGATGCCGCTGACGGCAGAGTATACCTGCCAGGTGGGTGACCTGGCCCATCAGAACGGCCTGCTCCTCCATTTGGATGGGGCGCGGATTTTCAATGCGGCTGCTGCGTTGGACGTAACGGTGCGCGAACTTGCGCAACCGGCCGACTCGGTCACATTCTGTTTGAGCAAAGGATTGTGCGCCCCGGCCGGATCGGTTTTGTGCGGTTCAGCGGAATTTATTGCCCGCGCAACACGCATCCGGAAACAACTGGGTGGGGGCATGCGCCAGGTGGGCATTCTGGCTGCCGCAGGGATCATCAGTCTCGAGGTGATGGCGAACCGCCTGCAGGAAGATCATGTGCGGGCTGCCCGTTTGTCAGCAGGGTTGCACGGGCTCAAGGGGCTGGAATTGGAGAAGGAAAAACCGGCCACGAATATTCTCTTTTTCCGGCTTTCACCGGATTTACCGCACACATCCGGTGAGGTGGCAGCCATGATGGAACAGCGCGGGGTGCTGATCGATACGGATGGCCCACGGCGGATACGGTTGGTGACGCACAATGACATCGATGACCAGGGTGTCGAGACGGCGCTGAAGGCATTCCGCACGATTTTTGCCTGATCTTGCCTGTCAATAATTACCTTTGACGGTGCAATCGTGGATAGCCCACAGGAAATCAGGGAGCAAATATGACCCCATCCGGTTCTTTGGCAGGCAAGACGGCCGTTATAACCGGCGCAACGGCAGGCATTGGTTTGTACAGCCTGCTGGCGCTGGCCGGCGAGGGAGCTAATGTGATCGGCGTAGGTCGTAATGAAGCCCGCATCCTGAAAGCCGAAGCCCTCATCAGGGAAAAGCTTCCTGATGCGCAGGTGAAGTATTTGCTGGCCGACCTGTCGATCCAAAGCCAGGTCAGAAATCTGGCGGTTGAGATCCAGGATTTGCTCAAAGAACGCGGCATCAAGTCATTGGATATTTTGGTCAATAATGCCGGAGTGTATGCCCAGCATTTGACCCGCACCCCCGAAGGAATTGAATTAACCCTGGCGGTTAACCACCTGGCTCCATTTTTGCTCACCCATGAACTGCTGCCCGTTCTCACATCTGGAACAGACCAGCGCATTATCACAATGAGTTCCTTTGCTCATATTCGTGCCAGCATGAATGTCGGGAGACTCAACAACCCCTTCCCTTATGTGGGCATCCTGGCTTATGCGCGTTCCAAATTAGCCAATATCCTGTTTACCCGTGAATTCAACCGCCGCATGTCTGGCAGTCCGGTGCATGCTTTTGCAATGGACCCCGGCCTGGTGAATACAGAAATTGCCTTGAAAGAAAGGGGGGTGGAGTCTCAAATTGTGTGGTCATTTCGGAGAAAGAAAGGCAGTTCACCCGAAATACCGGCCCAGACAGTGTTGTACCTTTGCCGTGAGAAATCCATTCTGCAAAGTCCGCATAACTACTGGCGTGACACACAGCCCAAACAACCCGGCAGGAATGCGATGAACGACCGGATGGCAGCCGAATTATGGAATTTATCCTGCGAACTGTGCGGGATTCAAAACACTGATCCCCAATAACAACAGGAGTATACCCATGTTACATCGTAACCGCCTGGAAACGAAGCACCTGTTTCCCCACTGTGGCAAACTGGCCGGCCTGGCGGTGTTAAACGCAGACCCGTTGGAGAATATTTCCAATGTGCAAGGGGTTGATCAGATCAGTAAAGGCGTCATCGTCCATTATTACAGGTAAAAACGCTTGCCGAAACACATCCTGATCCCTTTTACGCACGCACGAGAGCTTTTTATAACAAAATGGGCTTCCGGCCGCTTGAAGTGATCGAAACAATTTAGGGGCCGGAAAACCCGTGTCTGTTGATGGTGAAGACAATACAATAAGAAGTAACAGCGCTTTAAATGGCTCGGTCGCTTTGGATGAGCAGTCGAATCTACCCGTTCGAATTGGAAGAACCTGCCGGTGAAGGCTTATTTTCCGCTTCCCGCGCTTGTCGGCGGGCCAGCTTCCAACCCTTATATATAAAGGCTGGCAGGTGCCAGATAACACTTTCGTCCACCAGAGGTAATGCTTTCCATAGTTCTTCAGGATGGAGATAGAGCGTGGAAGGCATCGAACCGAGCAGTATTGCCTTGATGGCGATATTCTCGTTTTTGAAACTGATGACGCTCATCGAAGTCAGTTCGATGCCGCCTTTGTCATAGATCGACATCTTGGAGAACACAAACAGTTGCGTGATCACAAAGGCCAGGATAAGCCAGAATACGCCAACGATGATCTCGCTGGCACCGCCAGGCCCCCCCGTGAGTGGGCGCGCAATGGCTCCCCACACGATCATAGCCAACCCGATGAACAAAATAATCCAGGCCGGATATTTTGAACCAGAATTGCGGGTTCCAAGAACAACCAGAACGGTTACAACCAGCGCGGCCGCCAGATCGACTCCCTTACGCAGCCAACTGGTAGAACCCAGGAGGAAAGGTGATATTGCCAGCCAGACCGCCAGAACAAGGATGAGAACATACAAAAATTTTTTCATAAAATCCTCAAGTAAGTAGTTGGGCTGTCCAGGACGCATTCTTTTGCATCCTGGACAGGTTCGGGATTTATAGCAGCAGATCATGGGAGATGGTGACAGTCTGCTGCAAAACTTACGAACGTTTCTATGAAATTACATCATCGAAGTCGAGGCCGAGATCCTGCATAATAATCTGCGTTGCAGCACGCCCGCCGCCAATGATCGCTCCACCGGGGTGAGTCGACATACCACAGAGGTAGAGGCCATTGACCGGCGTCTTGTACTGGCCCAGTTCAGGGATGGGACGATAAGCGAAGTTTTGATACAGGAAAGAGCCTGGCCCCAGAACTGCGCCATTGAGCAGATTGGCGTTCCAGCGCGGATGGTCAAGTGGCGAAAATACGGTGCGTTTCAACACATTCTTGCGGGAAATGTTACTTGTAAAGGCAAGATATTTATCGAGGAACATATCTGCCACATCTTCCTTGATGCTGTCCCACTTCTGCGGGCCGCCATCCTTGAGGAAATAAGGCACATAATGCCACAGGTAAAGAACATGCTTGCCTTCAGGGGCGCGCGAAGGATCGTGCCTTGACGGGTTCACCACGAATGGGGCAAAACCCTTCTGCGGGATCCTTCCATAGCGCAAATCATCAAACAAACTGCGGAAGTCCTCCAGGTCATTGGGCAGCGGTTCAACCATCACTGCGTCCTGAGCCCTGTCTGACGCTTTATAGCGAGGCATCTCGTCCAGGGCAATGGCCTGCATAAGGCCTGAAAAGCTGGGTTCGCTGATCCTGCCCAGCTTGTCGCGTATGTCAGAGCTTACGCCGTTATCCAGCCACTTGAGAATGGTCAGGCGTGGATCAACATTGCTGACCACAGCACGCCGGGCAGTGATCTCCTCACCGGAAGCGAGCTTGACTCCATAAGCATGATCGCCTTTGGTGAGAATCTTGGTGACTTCGCTGTTGGTACGCACTGTTCCACCATTGGCCTCGATGCAATTGGCCAAAGCCTTTGCCAGAGCACCAGACCCACCAATCGGCAACGCACTTTTCGAAACGTGTGCCATGGGAAGGGAGAGAAGCATCCAGACGCCGGTGCCCTTTTCTTCCGGTCCAACCATTGGCTCAGTTACGACCTTTAATGCCTTCATCATGGTCTTGGGGTGCTCAAACCACTGGTGGGCAACATCCCAGGCGCTCATCATCATAAAACGGATCAGTTCCTGTCCAACTGGGGACTGATCAAGCTGATGCATGAACATTCCGAAAGGCGGCGGGGCATTGTACATACCCTGACCCAGCAGTGGAAGCATGGGCAAAGCCTGCGTGATAAACTTTTTATAGGCTTCTGCGTCATGCTGCGAGAATTTGGCGATATCCTGACAGGTGGCATCCAGATCCGCTGCGAAATGAATGGCGGTATTATCGGGGAACAGGTTGGCGACGATCAGATCGGGCATGACGTACTTTAATCCATACTTGCTCAACAGTCCAAGCTCGTCATTGACGATTAAGGGATTGCCGAGAATTGCACTATGAACAATGCCCCCAATATCATGCTTGAATCCTGGCAGCGTACATTCGATGGTGTTGGTCGCTCCCCCGATGAAATTGTTTTTCTCGATAACACCCACATTCAGGCCAGCTTTAGCCAGATAGGCCGCTACGATCAACCCGTTGTGGCCTGCGCCTACAACAATCACATCATAATTATATTGTTGATTCATTGTATGGTACCTCCGGTGAGTCTAAAAATTGAATAGGGATACGATGGAACAAACCTGAACGCCAAAGGAAATTTTGGCTGATTCAATCATAGCAAGCCGGGAGAAAGTAAACAATTAGTTCTCGGTGCTATCTTGTTCTGACAAAACAGGAACAGGAGATCCCATAAATGAATTAGATAACTAGTGCAAAAAATACTGAAAATTCTAACTCGAATGTATTAGTATTCCGCTATATACCAATAGAAAATTTGAAAATAACCAGAACAGGACACTTTAGCTCTGTCAAACTCTCGATTGGGAAGGATTAAATTGCAATTTTATGTTTTGGCAAAGCTTTGGAACCAAATGAAAAACAGATCCCTCGCAAATTACTGCTCGATCAAATTCAACGCCATGGCACGATTGATCAGCTCGGCGGTATTGTGGACGCCCAGCTTTTGCATGATGTTGGTGCGGTGTGCTCTTACAGTATGCACCGACAGGTTCAAATACGCTGCAAGCGCCTTATTACTCATCCCTTTTGCCAGCAGTTGCAGAATTTCCATCTCCCTGGGGGTCAGGCCACCTTCCGTTTCCCCGGTTGTCACGATGCGCAGGTACTGGTCCACCAGCGTGGCAGCCACACTGGGCTGGAGAAAAACTGTTCCGGAAATGGCTGCCTGGATGGCTTTAAGCAGCTCTTCACCCGCAGCATCCTTCGTTACATAGCAGGCTGCACCGGCCTTAAGCACCTCCGAGATATATTCCTCGGTTTGGTACATGGTCAGAATAACCACCTTTGTACTTGGGTTTTGTTGGCGGATCAGGCGGGTGGCCTCTATGCCGTTCAGTTTGGGCATGGCGATGTCCATCACTACCACATCCGGCTGCAGTTGGGCTGCCATTTCAACTGCAACCTGTCCATCCTGGGCTTCTCCGATCACTTGTACAAGCCCGGACCTTTCCAGCAGGGTGCACAATCCTTCTCTCAACATGCGGTGATCATCGGCCAGTAACACCCGGATTAGTTTGCTGTTCATGCATTCTCCGTTTTTTCGTTCAAATATAAAGGAACCCGGGCGCGCACAAATGTACCCTGGCCCGGAGAGGAACGAATTTTGAGTGATCCATTGACCAACGCGAGACGTTCTGACATCCCATACAAACCGAAACTTTCCACCGGGCTTTGCATGAGTTTTACGGCGTTAAAACCGTTGCCGTCATCTTCGATCGTTAATACCAAATCACCACGAGCCTTGCTCAAGCTAACCCTGATCTCGGTTGCCTGGCTGTGGCGTAGGGAATTGGTCAGTGCCTCTTGTGCAACCCGGTATAAAACCGTTGCCACGGTCGGGTTAAGTTCTTTGCCTATATCTTCCAATGTCAAAATAATTTTTGGGGACTGTGGTTCTACAAAACGGGACGTGTACCACTTTAAGGCAGCCACCAACCCCAAATCATCCAGAACAGAGGGATAGAGTGTAAAAGTCAGATCACGTAAACTCCCCATGATATCCCTGATGGCGTTCCGCAAATCGGTGATTCTGGTATGTGCTTCTATCGATTCCGGGGGAACGATGTCTGCCAGGTTGGTAAGGCCAATCGAGATAAGGGTCAGCGCCTGGCCGGCACCATCATGGATTTCGGTTGCAATCCGCTTGCGTTCTGCTTCCTGGACATTGATCAATTGGCCGAACATCTGTCGCAGACGATCTTCTTTTTTGCCCAATTCCTTCCAAAGCATTCCGTTGTCGACAGCGATGGCGATCAAATCAGCCAGATGTGTCAGCAAGCGCAGGTCTTTTTGTTTGAATTTCCGCCTGTCAGTCCAATGTTCCAGTTGCAGACTGCCGATTACCTTGTCGCGTGTAATAAAGGGCACACACAGCACACTCTGGCTGGGAAGAGGGTGGGAGGTCTTGAATTTATCCAAAACATCTTTGGCATCCCCTCTGACACTTTCATAAAGCTGTGCGACTGCTTCCTCTGTATCGGCAAGTAGAGGTTGGCGGAGCTGAAAAACCAACCCTGGGGCGCCCTCACCAGGGCTGAATAAAATTTCTCTTTCCAATACAGGATAACCAAAACTCGTCATCGTCACGAGTGCATCGCGTGCTGGATCGTAAAGAAATATTTCCGCGCCATCCGAGAGCTTAAATAACTCGGCGATTTTCTCGGTGGTTGTCTTGAGGAGCACATCCAGATCGAGTGTTGAGGTGAGTATTTTGGCAGCCTCCAGCAGCGCCTCGGCTCTATGCAGTTGGTCTTCAAGTTGTACATACCTGGCCCCAAAATCGTTTTCAGTTGCGGAGGCTGTGATGAGCTGCTCGCGTACCTCGGAAAGTAATTCAAAAAGACGCGATTCCTCTACAGTCGCTGCATCTGGGGCATGCAATTCGCGCCAGTCGCCTTGGAGCCAGGCCTCACAAGTGTCTGCAAGTTTATTTATTTGCTCATCATTCACAGGTAATTCCCCTATCCATATTGGACCGGAAATGCCAACTTCAGGTAGATAATCGGTCCAGTAATCCAGTACAGATGATTACCCTGTGTACTACTGCTCTGTCAAAACTCAATCTAACATTTGCAACCAGTACTTTTTTACTTTGACAGAGCTTAAAGTATTCCGTTACTTAAAAATGAAATCATTGAATCTTGTTTGACGGAATACTACGCTTTGAACATAGTTAATTATACAGTTTTTGGATTATTCGATTCATTTTGTTCCAACATTTCCAGCCAGCCGGGCAGTTGACCGATGTGCTCCAGCTCGTAGTAGGCGACCGTTAGCGGTTCATTCACCAGTTCATGGGCCCAGGTGATCTCATACGGGATGTGCAGAGCATGCCCGCCCAGCTCGAGAACCGGCAGAATATCCGATTTGAGTGAATTGCCGATCATCAGGAAACGCTGCGGTTCAACACCATGTCGCTGCAAAAGGGTATGATAGGTAGCCTGGTTCTTTACACTGACCACCTCGTAACTGCGGAAGTACCCGGCAACCCCGGATCGTTTCAGTTTGGCTTCCTGTTCCAGCAATTCCCCCTTGGTAATGACCATCAGGTTGTAGCGCATTTGGAGCGCCTGGAGTGTTTCTTCCACATGCGGCAGCAACTGGATCTGCGCTCCCAGCATCCCTTTGCCCAATTCCAGGATCTGCCGGATCTGGCCGGCTTTGAGGGAATCGCCGCCCAGCTCAATGGCAGTCTCGATCATGGATAAGGTATAGCTTTTGATGCCATACCCGTACAGATTGATATTGATCGTCTCCTTTTGATAGAGGTACCGCTCAAGTTCCTTGACTGTCATTGGGGTGGGGATCACCTTGATCAAGGTATCCAGCGCTTCCAGGTACAGACGTTCGGTATGCCAGAGTGTGTCATCGGCATCGAAGGCGATCAGATCAAATAAGGGATGGTCATTTTTGTTCAACATAGCGCGTCAACCGGTACCGTTAATCATAACACGCAGGCAGGCGGTTTCCTTAATTTTAATACTGACATCGGCATTTTCAGCGACTGTAGCCGTTGGTTTCGTGGATTGATAAGAAGAATTTTTCATCCTGGAAGAAATCAATACTACAATTCAGCCGGCAAGCGGGGGTTGGGATCGAGAAATCACAGGCCAATCATAGAGCAAGCGTCAAGCAGTATCTGTCATGCCATGTTATTCTATGAGGGAAATAGGGCAACTTCTTTTTCTCCTCCTTTTCTTGAGAGCCAGAGTTAAATCCTGGCTCTCATGAATTTAAGATGGTGTCTTGATTCGATATATGGGTCGCCCGAAAAAATACCTTTACCACCCATAATTGTCCTACATATTACTAAAATATAATATTTTCCACCAATAAATAACCGAAACCGACAAGAATCGGACGGAAAATTCATTCTTCCTGCGATGCTTTGAAAAGCAGATCGCTATAATCGTACCTGTCCGGCAGGCTGCTTTTGAAATTCTCATCTTGAAAAAACTGAACAAGGTAAACACATGGACAGGAATAATCACCTGAAATTGAATGGCGGTTTTGGCATCATAAAAATCATTACTATTATCACTGTTATGGCGATGATGGCCATGCCGGTTGTTTTGCTTAATGGAAAAGATGAACAGAGTGGTATTGCCCGTCAACAACCTGATCCATTGAATAAGATGGATGAGCAAATTGAAGAAACGGCTACTTTGCCTGCGATGGCGGTTCAGGGGCGATTGGCTTTTCAGGATGCTGAAACCAGAGGGATGATTGTGCAGGTGGGTGAGCCGCTGGAAGATGAAATTGAAGAAAAACACTCATTATTTGATATTTTGTCGCTTTACAGACCTCAACTGAATGAAGACCCGGAGAATGGATTGGGGTTCACGGAAGGCTGCGAGGTGAGCACCGACCGGGAATTTGAAAGTCAATTATTTGAGTTGATCAACAAGGAAAGGAAGCGCCTGGGGTTGGATTTGCTGATCTGGAATGAGGATTTGGCCAATGCAGCCCGCAAGCACAGTGCAGATATGGCCTGTAATGATTTTTTCAGCCATACCAATCTGGACGGTGAGACATTCAATGAACGAATCGCGGCCGAGGGCTATGAATACTATGCCGCCGGAGAGGATTTGTTCGCCGGAGACGACGCCTTCAATACACCCACACAAGCCTTTTATGGTTGGTACAACAGTACCGCTCACTATCGGGTCATGACTCATCCCGACCTGACAGAAGCCGGTATTGGCTATGTTTATTCGGCTGACAGCCGATATGGGGGGTACTTTACTGCCGATTTTGGTAAACCCAGATAGAGGTGTGGAAAATTATGTTTTTCCCCATCCCGCTCTGTACACACGGGATGGGAAGGAGGGACTTGTGGACGTTTACGAAGCAATGGCTGCCCGAAAGACGATCCAAGATTTTGCGCCGGTCGAAATCAGCCCGGAGATGATAAAAAGATCATCCGGTGCAGTGTGGAAAACATGAGCGATTTTTACCTTATGGCAACCTTCCAGCAGCAAATGACTTGCCTGTTATTGGGCCTGGAGGGTTTCCACAACCGATACAGGAACCCATAATGCGCCATTCCAGAAGGGAGACATTTTGGCAGCACTTCCAAAAACATCGATGCTCGGGACGGGAGCAGAGGGGTCCTGAATGAACTGCAGGAGTGCTTCACAATCATCGTTAATGTTCCATTGCGCATACGTCTCAGACAGGACGGCCGGAATATCATGATAAATTGCAATCAACATCTGCTGTCCACGGAGATCCACATTGAACAGTCCGGAATTGGTTGTCGACTGGAAGAGGACGGCAGGAAGCTCCAAAAGCGATGTTGGTTGGGAAAGATTATCATTGCTGAGCTTATATAGGGTCGTACCCTGTTCCACATATTCGTTAAACGTAAATATAATGGAACGGTCCGGTGTAACCGGCATTTCCAAAACAACGGCAGTATTGGCTTCATTCACGTTCACAGTACCAAGCATTCTGACGGCAAACATGGATATGGGGATTTCATAGGTTTGCTCTTCGGTGCTGACCGCCGTGATCTTTTCTTCGCGTACATAACCGTATGGAAGGGGTTCTCCGCTTGTCGGGTCGCTGAAATGCTTTTCCGGCGTGTCGGCAGGAAGCGGGGTGGCCAGCAGGGTGTCAAGCAAATGCACATCCTGCCCATCGAACCCGATAATCGTCCGGCTGACTGTGATGACTTCCATAGAGTACGCCCATTCCGTCCCGTCCCAGGTGGCAGTAACGTCACCGTTGGCGTTTTTCACCACCCAGGCGTTGTTTTCAAACACCATTTCTGCATTGTTGGCGGCGGACAACCCCACATCGACTGTCGGCTGTGGCGGTACTTCGGGCGTTGATGTAGCGGGGATGGGCATCACGGTACTGGTGGAGACAGGTGTTGAAGTCGATATTGATACAGCGGTTTCGGTGGGAGCGGATGTGGATGTTGACATACCAATCTCGGTTTGAACAGTACCAGCCGTTGGTGAACAACTTGCCAGAAAAACCGCGGCAAATAAAATTGTAAAAATTCTTTTAATATTCATATTTTCCTGAAAAGTCAAAACCTGGTAAACGATTCTCTATCATTCAAATAAATAATTTGAAGGCAAATTGTGCTACGCCTTTTACCCTAGAATTATATCAATCCTTCTCAAGAAAATACAAAGAACGCCCCCCACATGTAGAACGTTTTACTCTTCTTGATCTTACACTCTCATCATTGCCCCGAACGGACACTTGTCCTTACAGCTCAGTTGATTGATTAAAATTGGTGCATTCAAGGCTTAGAATGAATGCACCAATTATTTGATTCCGCCGTGTTTATTATTTGTTATTCTTCGAAATTTACTGATATCGTCATTCCCCATCGCAAGCGTGGATCCGTATCATCCAGGCGAATGCGTGCTGTGTAAAGAATATCGCCGCTTTTTTCGATGTAATCCAGTGAGATCCGGTCAACTGTTCCCTTGAGCACCAGATCAGGGAGGGCATCGACGGTGAGGGTCACCGGTTTGCCAGGGTCGATTCTCGCGACTTTGATTTCATCCAGGTCGGTTGTTTCGATATACCACTGCGAAAAATCAGCCAAACGCACAACAGGTTCTTCGGGTGAGACAGTCTGACCTATTGTCATATCGACAGAGGTTACTACCCCGTCAAACGGCGCGGTCAGAGTCATCAAATCCAATGTTTTTTGGGCTGCATCCACGTGCGCTTGAGCTGAATCTACCTGGGCATTTGCGAGGGCCAACTGGTCCGGGTCCGGGCCGTTTTGACGATCATCATAATCCAGCTTGGCCTGATTCACGGTCTGGTCGGCGTTATCGGCGTTAGCCTGGGCCTGTTCCAGGTCATACACCAACTGGTCATGGGCTCGAACAGCATCGTCATAAACCTTTTGTGCATCATCCAAATCAGTCTGAGCATTTTGGCGGGTTGTGTTATTCTCATCCAGGTTATTATATTTATCAAAAGTATCCTGGGCGTCATTCAGGTTATCCTGTTCATCCTGTACTTTGGTCCAGGCATCATCGATCTTATCTTGATAGGACTGCGTATCCATATCCGATAACGTTTGGTGCGCATCGATGGCAGCTAATTTCGCCTCTACAAAGGCCTGATAGGCCCTGGACTCATCCAACCTGGCATTTTGGTTGAGATCATCCAACGCTTGTTGGGCCGTGGTCAATTCCAGTTCGGCAGCCTTTAAATCGGATTGGGCAGTTTCGGGATTGCCCAGTACAGCCAGAATATCACCAGTTTTGACAGACTGGCCTTCTTCGATCTGGATATCCGCTACTTCGCCGGCTGATTGGAAGCTCAACCAAACTGAATCAGTTGGCTCCAGCCTTCCTGCGACGATCACGCCGCCCGCCATCAAGCTATTATTGGAGATCACCGGCGTGGCTGTGTCAGCCGTTTGTGAACCTGATCCTGTATTTTGGACCGCGCCACATCCAGAAAGCAATACACCGATCAGGACAAGCGTCAGGATCGGGATGGCCGTAATTATGGGTTTGGAAAGATGTTTTGTGTTCATTTTTATCCTTTTTGTGATTTTAGAATTATTCGTAGGCTAAAACTTCGCGAATGGTCAACTTTGTGGCGCTGCGCGCCGGCATATAACTTGCCAAAATGGAAAGTACCGATACAATCACAAACCAGACGATAAAGCCGGTCAGAGTAAAGCCGTACTGAGATGGGGCGCCAAATAACGCGCGGGTGACCAGGTCTGACATCAATTTGCTGATCGGGAAGGACAATAGTGCACCAAGCAGCCAGCTTATCCACCCAATGCCCAGACCTTCAACCAACACCATCTTCATCAGAATCGAATCGGAAGCACCGATTGAGCGCATTACTCCGATCTCGCGAGTACGGTCCATTACATTCATGCTCATTGTCCCGGCTAACCCGATGCTCCCTACCAGAGCTGTCAGGATTGCCAGAATGAGCAATAAATTGGTTAAAACTGCAAAGGATGCAGCCGAAGAATCGTTAATTTTGCTGCCCGTCGTCAGATCGCTGACCTGGATGTTGTTGGCATCCAACAAGGACTGGAGCTTGCCGGCCAGTTCTTTTTGAGCTGCACTGTCCGGGTGATTCCTGGCGACAATACGATAAGTGGAGGTTTGGTTTTGTACCTGACCAGGTAATGTGGAAAGGTAATCCTGGTTAACATAGGCTGCCAGGCCGCCAATCTTGCCGCCAAGCTGGAAGAAACCGACTACCACCCAATCCGTGGTACTGTCATCAATTTGCAGTTCCAGGGTATCGCCTACCTTTAGGGAAGGAAATCTTTCTTGAAACTGGTCATTCAAGACAATTGCGTTCTGATCCTCCGGTACCAGCCAGCGCCCGGCAAGTAAAATGGGTTTGATCAACTGGCTGCCTCCCGGAACCGCAACCAGGCTGACGCTATCACCAATAGAACCATCCGGGCGTACAAGTGAGCTTTTCAATGAGTTCCAGGCTTCCACATTGGAAATTTCCGGTACCGTTGACAGAATTTGGTCGATCTCATCTATGCGGTAAGGCCGTGTGAGCGAAAGGTTTAAATCGGCCAGGAAATATTGGCTGATCTGATCGATGTACTTGGATAGTGAAATACGCACGCTGAACACAGAGATGAATACCGCTCCTGCCAAAGTAAGGGTAATCAGAGTCAAAGCCAGACGACCTTTGCGGCGGAAAATATTGCGGATGGCGATCAATAACGGTCTGGAAAGGCTGTGAATTTGTGCAAGTAATCGGTCGACCCAACCTTTGCCGGATTCATCCAACTGGCGGACGCCGCTCAAGGCTTCCTGGACAGAAATCCCTACCCCTTGTTGGATCGGAAAAAAAGCCGCGACTTGCGGAACGAGCATTGCAAGCGCCAACTCGATGATCATGACGACCGGTTCGAAATGGGCCCCGCTGTAATTGAAATTAATCGTGGAGGCTAAATACTGATCCAACTGGTTGGCTGCAATATTCGCCAGCGGATAGGCTATGACAAAGGCCAGGATTCCAAAAATGAAGATCAGGGTCATATAAATTAAAGTGATCTGGCTGCGTTTTGCCCCAACGGTTTTCATAATACCGATTTGTTGAATTTGTTGGTCGAGCAAGGATTGCAGCGTGTTCGTGATCAGAAAAGCGCTCAAGAATATGACCAGAAAGCCGAGCAGAATCAGAACCCCGGTAATAGCATCCACCAATTCTTTGTTAGGATGGTGTAACGGACTTTGGGTGGAGAGGTTGGTGACCATAACGTGGTTGTTTTCCAGATCCTGTCGAACGACATCCGCAACCGTGGTCCGATTGGCTTCCAGCGTTGGGTCATTGTTAATAATGATGAGCAGCTCGTTATATAAATCCGGCGAGTCGATTTGCAACCATTCCAGAGTATTTTCGGTAACGTAACCAGTAATCGGTGTATTGAAAAAGCCGCCGTTTACAGCGTCAGAACCGAGCGATTGGTCTTTGACAATTCCAACGACTTGTAAAGAAAAAGTGTCGCCGGCGGGGTCACGTAAGATAATCCAATCACCAAGACTAACCTGTATATCTTTCAGTTTGTGGTCAGCCAGTACGATTTGGTGATCCCTGGGAGGCCAGTCACCATCCAAAACTTTAACCTGGTTGATCTGGCTGTTATCAAAATCTTTACTTGTAACACTGATGGAGTCCCATATACCCCCACTTGGCCCTTTGACCTGCAAGTGTACCTGGCGGGTGGCTTCAACATACTCAACGCCTTCCAAATGACCAACCCTGGCCACGTTATCCTGGTTGATCAGGCTGGTTTGAATCTGAATATTCGCCGGATTAATAGCCTGATATCCGACTTGCATATCACTGTTAATGGATAAATACGTCTTGGCTATGATTCCAGCAGCAAATAAACCAGCGGCAATGGAAGCAATGACCAGAAGCGACCTGGATTTATTTTTCCAGAGGTCGGAGAAAATTTTTTGCCAACGTGGACGGTTCATTTGAAACACCTCTGTATTCTCATCATTGATATATCCTTTTACGCACTCGTCGATTAATTTTGCGCAAGACGACCGTCGTGTAAATGGACCACCCGATCCGTTTTGGCTGCTAACCCCGGATCATGGGTCACCATGACCACCGTCTTGCCTTTTGCCACCAGGTTGGAGAACAATTCAAATACAGCTTCAGCCGTTTTTGAATCCAAATTTCCTGTCGGTTCGTCGGCGATCAGGATGGGAGGATCATTGGCCATCGCTCGGGCAATGGCAGCAGTCTGCTGCTGACCCCCGGAAACTGCTGCCGGGATCTTGCTGGCGAAATCTGCCAGGCCAACCATGTCCAGCAAATCACGCGCACGCGGTTCGCGGTCGGATTGCGGATAGGTGTTGCAAAAATCCATGGGCAGCATGACATTTTCCAATAAAGATAGAGTGGGTAGAAGTTGATAGAACTGGAATACAATACCCAGGTTCTTCCCTCGCCAGATTGACATGGGGCTTTCCTTCAAGTTGTGTATCGGTATTCCTGCGATGGTGACGGATCCCTGGGTGGGATGATCGATTCCGGTAATCATATTGGCCAGTGTAGATTTTCCGCTGCCTGATTTGCCTACCACGCTGACAAATTCGCCGGCATAAAAATCGATCGAGATGTTATTTAATGCAACAAAATCCATTCCACCGGTATGAAAGACCTTCGTAATGTCCTTCATCTGGATCAAGCATTTAATATTCGGTTTCGCTTCTGCTTTATTTTTCAAATAATCGCCGTCAATAGGTTTCATAATTCTCTTTAATCGGTCACTCCTCGACCGCTATGAATTCAGGATTTGTCCGTCAGCTATTTTCAGCGTGCGGGTTGATCGGTTTGCAAAATTCGTATCATGGGTAACCATAAAAATCGTTTTGCCAAACTTGACCAGGTTTTCGAAAATGTTGAAGATCACTTCGGCAGTGGCCGAGTCCAGACGCCCGGTCGGCTCATCCGCTACGATCAAGGGTGGATCATTGGCCAATGCCCGAGCGATAGCTACACGCTGCTGCTGCCCCCCGGAAATTTCCGAGGGATATTTGTAAGCATGTTCTTCCAGTTCAACCATGCGCAGCAGTTCCAGAGCTCGTTCTTTGCTGGGTCCTGAACGAAAATTCCCACTAAAATCAATTGGTAGCAGCACGTTATTAATCAGGTTCAGTCCAGGCATCAGATAAAAGGACTGGTAAATCATGCCCAGGTTGTGACCCCGCCAGGTGGTTAGTTGCTCCTCGTTCATGCTGTGGATAGCTGTGTCTCTAAACCAGACTTCGCCGCTGGTGATGTGATCGACGCCTGTAATCAAATTGATCAAGGTAGTTTTTCCGGCACCAGATTTTCCAATCACAGTGAGCAATTCACCTGCGTAAACATCCAGGTCAACGGACTTTAAAGCCGGAAAATCTCCCGCTGTAGTCTGATAAATCTTTGTTAAACCTCGCGTGCGAATCAGCGGCTGGAGGGGTTGACTGCTATTTTTTGCCGATAAACTGTCTTTGTCCAAAGTCGATTGCTCCTTGAAATCATAAATAAACCCTGCTAAAATATATTTATCAACATGGTACATTAATAGATAATGTAGTATAATAGACTATGTTCATTATTTATATTGTACTTTATTAATCGCTCTTGTCAATGGATAAATCTGGAAATTATAAATTTGGATATGTAAATCGGAAAAATTAACAAATTTTTAACTTCCTCCAAAGAAGGATAAAATCATTCCAGTTGGCTTAAGCACAGAGCTTCCGATTGATTTTCAACCTGATTGTCAGTGCTGCCTCCAACAACTCCCAGCGAAGGAAAGAAAATGGATAACTCCGAGCAAACCATACGTAAAGAAGACCGACGCATCACCCGCACCCGAACTGCATTGAGGCGTTCGTTTCGCGACCTGGTCAAGGAAAAGGGTTATGAAGCGGTTACCATTGAAGAAATAACCGAACGGGCCAATCTGGGTCGCACAACTTTTTACCTGCATTATCGCGATAAAGAAGATTTGTTTCTCGAAGATTTCGAGAACAAGCTATTTGCCCAGGTAGAAAATGTTAGCCCACGACCGTTGATCCAATGGTTTTCGAAAGGCGAAGACAATATTGTTAAGGCCGTATTTGAAATGGTGTTGGAAAACGCCGATCTTTTTCAGGCCTTAACCAAAGAACAATCCAATAAGGTTTATTACCGTTTTCGGGATATTCACGTAAAAGCTGTATCGAAACTGATCCAGGAATCTCCCGCTTTTCAACAGCGGATCCAAAATGTTAATTTCATCCTGGATTTCATTCTCAATTATTATTCAGGCGCATTGTGGGCTTGCATCGTCTGGTGGGTGGAACAAGGTTTTAAACCAGGCAGTGAAGAAATGACTGATTCATTTTTGACCATGTTCAGCCCGGGGTTATTAGTAGTTATATCCAGGGAAAAAAAACCGGAAATTGTACAAAATATAGCCAAAAATAATACCTGCAGGTGAACTACTTGAGCAGATTAGACGTTAAGATCTATATAACCTCGCGCGGGGTAGAATATTCCTCCAGTTGTTTTCTTTCGGCTATCACTTTTCCCTGTCCTGGTTGAGGCATGACAGGGATGAGCTCGATGAGAGCCGGGTACAGCCGTCTCGCCCAAATCGAACGGAACCCGATCCGGTTCCTTGTGGTTCAAAGCCGTCAAAACCCGTTCGCGAGAGTTCATCTGTAAATTTCCTTCCTTTGCAAGCGTTACCAGGAATTAGATTTTGAACTTTATCAACAGATATTCTTTAAACACGATGGCAGGGTTCGTTCTGCGTTACGGATGGCATCCAGTTCCGAAAATACTGTTTCAAGCAACCTCTCTTGTTGATTTACCCCACCCCTTTTGTACATCGCAAACCCCATGGTTCCCAACAAAAAGATTGTGGTTGCCGCGGTGACGAGCCACAATCCCCGGTTCAACCGGAACATGGGCGGACCCATCAAGAGAATCGAGCCGAAGAAGAGCATGAGATAGGGTATGAGGATGCTGTAACGCGCTGGAGAGCGGAACCCGATTGGCTGGATGTATACCACGGAAACCAGAAGTAAAACGAATGTGAGAAATACTGCCAATCTGATCCATTGCCGCCAGTATTCACCCGCGCGGCAGAACGCGAAAAGAGCAATAGCAGCCGGTCGTTGTAATAATTCCTCCTGGGATCTACAAGAAAAGGTCGAATCCAAAAATGTGGAACTCAACCAGAATACCGGCAACGGTTATTCCGATTGCCAGAAGCATGATGCCAATTTGATCTTTTTTCGGCCACCGCAGGATCAGTCGATTTAGCCAGCCCGTTGCCTGGGAGAGGGACAGCCCTAAAACCAACATGATGGACGCCAGCAAACCCGCCCATGCCAATGGTTTACCGTACACCCAGTTTGGCATCTTGCTACCGATTATGCAACGTTTGTCTTTCGGATCGAAAACGCTCCAACCTGTTTTGTCGGCAATCACACAGCCATAAGAGGGCGGCGCGGCCGGACCTGTGATAACCAGGTAAGGATTTCCTACCACATCGTCTGAGTTTGGGTTCGGGATCCCTTTGGTTTCACTCACTGCCGTTGCAAGGGGTACGATAATCGGGTATTGAGTCTGCGGCACGGCGGCTTTGAAACAGAAATAGATCAGCATGAATACAATCGTACTTGCAACCATCCAGAAAATGTTGAGCAGGGTAAATTCAAACGGCAGCGTTCGATTTTTTCCCCGCCCAGAACGGATGATAAAGATCAATAAAGAAATATGAAAGACAATCAAAAATGGTTTAATACTAGTGTTTGAACTGTGGAAGTAAAAACCAAGGGACCGGGATAATTCATCCTGCCACTCCGCTTCTACGCAGCCAGTACCCCAGCATGCACCTCCTGCAGGAGAAATTGCAGTGGTAAAAAAAAGAGTCAGCCAGGAATAAAGCAGGGCGAAGCTGAGCAGGAGCAATAAAACACCCCCGGCAAGGAAGAAATTGTTAAAGTTATTCCGCTTTTTTGTCTCGCAGGTCTCTGCCATACAGAAATTATTCCTGTGCCTCCATCATCCATATAAAACGCAACACCTTTATCGATGCTCACAGAAAAGAAATTAAAACGGGCAATGTTAAAAGAAAGCCGCTGCCGGACAGAATCAGAAGAGCGGTCAAACAGTTTTTCAACTTTTGGGGAGATAACCGGGTAATCACCCGACCCAGCCAGCCAGTTGCCTGCGAATAAAACAATCCTGCGGTTGACAAGATTGTCGCAATCAGCCCAGGATAAAATCCCCTAGTGGTTTTGCAGGCAGAAAACAGGATGTTATCACTGCCTGGTAATCCATTTATTACAAAGGCTGAGATGATTTCCACAATCAAGCCAAAGATAAATACCATTGTTCCAGAAACCGGGAATAGCAAATTTAGAATCCCAAATTCCAAAGGCAGCCCGGGCAATATTGCCTCTTCTTTTCTAGCTCTAAATAAAAATATGAAAGCCGATCCATGGAATATCACGAGAAGCGGAAGGAAACTTCTTTGCGTCCAGGTGGAAAAATAATTTGAGAAATTGATCTGCAATTGGCAGTAATCACTCAAATCCATGCCAATCCCATTGAGTGGAAATTCAGACATGAGAATTAAAAAGATACTCAATCCTAGTTGTAAAGGGGCAAATGAAAATATCAATGTCAATACACTACTGGTATTGCTAAATAGTTGATGGGAGAAATGGGATTTTTTCAACACTGACCGATTAACTTGTGACTGGGCACTGGCGAATGAACAGAGGTATTATCGCTTCAACAACCAGCGGCTGTTCCTTCAGATTGACCTGGTTGGCTTGTAAATGATAGATATATTAACCGAAATTCTTATCCCTTTTGTTAAAATTTTCGACCTCATTGGGATATCTATATGCCATGATGTCTCTGCAAACAGTCCAATCCTTTCAGTGGTCGAATTCTGGAAGGTAAAATCTATGAAGAAAACCTATATGATCTTTCATCAATTATACAGGCTTTAACTGTGAAATTTCATGAGACACCAGATTTTCTATTTGTGTGTTTCTAACATTTTTTGGTGTATTCTGTTCGCGATCACTGGTTTGTTGAAAATGTGAGCATCACTGTCTGCGGGTAAACAAGGCTGTCTCCGGTGCAGACAGCCTTGTTGAATATGAGTACTTTATCAGGATATTTATTTTACCGGCAGAATTTGATATTCGAATTTGTAACCGGCTTTTTCAACAATTTCCTGAACCTTTGTGCGGATTTCTTTGAAATCAAATTGATAAGAATAATCTTTGCCAAACAGCTTTGACTGTTCCTCGATCGTGCCCGTCAGGGCACCCTTGAAGGTATTATAGCTTTCTTTTTTTACACCAAAGCCTGTTGACATATCGCTGTCAAAATCGCCGCCGGTGGAAAACCCGGAGCCAGCTTCAACAAGCATCTCGGAAAAACGAACTACTTTTGCGTCATCATCGATTCTCATTTTCAATGAGTAGGATAATTTCTTTTTGGAAAGAAAGGCTTTTCTCTCAGCAATTGTGGTGGAAAAATCCCACAGATTTTTCTTTTCACCCCATTTCCCGTTATAACTCTCCAGGGATTTTTTTATATCAGCCATCATGTTTGTCATTGAGTTTCCTCCATTTTTGATATGTAGATTTTATGGATTATGGAAAGATCATACCAGCAAAAAAAGAAAAAAAGTAAGTCCTTTCAAAAGTATAAATTTCGTTTCAGGTATCATGATCTGCTTGTTTCATATCGGCTGGAATTTGTACCTGTAAATCGGCGAGCTTCTCTTGTCTCAAACATCCAAACCTTCACGCCCAAGAAGCCCATGAATGAGTGATAACTCACCCCGGTGATGAATTTCATGTTCGATCACATGCCAAATGATCCAGTATAGGCTAAAGGTTTCCTGGTCAGGCGTGCAATACGTTGCAGCCAGGTCTTTTTCATCCAGGCTATTGAGAAACGAGATTGTTTTTTCGTGTGTGCGATTGAGAATTTCCATGATATCCGATTTTGTGGGATAGTCAGTGATCTTGCAGGGAATCCTGGAATTGATTTCATGTTTTACAACACCATGGATCCAATGATCTTCACAATCTGCAATATGAAGCGCTATCTGCCCAACCGGCCACGAGTTTTTGAATGGAGAAAAGACAAGCTCTGAATCGTCGAATTTATCTATTGTCAAGAGCAAGCCTTCGCGAACCTGTTCCCAATGAGAGAAAAGCTGACCTGGTTTCATATCCTTTATCCCCCCCCTCTCTTGATATGCTGTAATTATTCATCACCACATGAATGCGATGCTGTGCTTGCCAAGGATCTGGTCATCAAAGATCAGTTTGGCCGGCTTGTTCGCCATTCCCAAGCAAACATGGAGTGGCAATAAATGCTCCTCACGGGGGTGGCAATAGCGTGCGAAAGGTGCTTTCTCCCATTCGATCAGGCGTTTTTCACGCTCAGACTGGCTCATCGGATCGACGCAACCCTCGATAAGCCAATTTTGAAAGGCATCATTGTCAGGATCAGGCGCGCCAATTCCGTTCCATGAAAATGCCCGCAGGTTATGGAACGAGAATCCGGAACCGATCACCAGGATATTCTCATTCATTAATCCGCGCAAAGCTTTACCAAGAGCAATATGTGCAGCAGGGTTCAGACCGCGCAACAATGAAAGTTGCAGAGCGGGAATATCCGCTTCAGGGTACATCAATTTCAGTGGGATAAACAGGCCATGGTCAAATCCCCGCTGGGGATCGATGCGAGTCGCAATATTGTTTTTTTTCAGTAATCCGGCAATTTTTTGGGCAAGCTCAGGGCTTCCTGGAGCCGGATAGGTGATTTCATAGGCTTTATCCGGGAAACCATAATAATCATAGAACATGGCTGGGGATTGTGCTCCCAACAGGGTGGCTGCGCTTTCCTCCCAATGGGCGCTGATGACGAGAATCGCATCCGGCTTTGTGAGCTGGGACGGAAGCTGTGTCATGAAATCCACCATCGCTTTGTGGCTGGCGTCACCGAGAATTGGCAAGGGGCCCCCGCCATGGCTGAAATAGACAATTTGAGCTTTATTTTCAGGACTGTTTTGTTCCATCATAGAAACTTCACCTACAAGTTATAGTGCAACCAACACCCACCCAGATTCGACCTTCGTCTTGTAAGTACCGATGGATTCGGTACGGACGTGTTGCATGAACAAGCCGGCGTTCTTGAGAAACGCTCCAATTCTCGGTGGGGGGGTCTCGTTTCCCAGGTAGGCAGGTACGGGGCCTGAGAGAGCCTCTCCTGTGGTGATGTCAAACTGGGCGCAGTGCATGGCGCAGGTGAGAATTGAACCTTCGAGTGTACCCATTTCGAGAGGCGCGTTCATGTGCCCGCAGCGTCGATCAATTGCATAGAAGCTTCCAGCGTAGTTGCAGATGACGAGCTCGCGACCGTTCAGCTCGACCACCTTCATTCCGCCTGATGCAACGTCAACGGTTTGTATTGCCTGAACGTAGTTGTCACTCAAGGCCCAACTCCTTCGCCGACAACTGCGGTAAACTGTCTGGATCCGTAACGTCCTGGTGAACGAACAGGCCACACCAGCAGCGCTGCATGGCGTCGAAATGCTTGCGGTGGAATGGAATGCACGGACAAACAATCTGCATGTCGCGAGCGCGGTCGTGCCGGATCGGCTGGCATGGACAGAATGGTATGCCGTGCCTGGCCTCGAGTTTTACCTCCTGTTCCAGGAGAAAGTCCGCCATCTCGGCGTCCGGCGTAAATTTAAACCCCATCGGTTCAACAACCCTGGTGTAAAAGTGGCGCAGTGCCTGCTTCCTGGATTCGGTGTTCATCCGGGGACCGCTCTAAATGCCCAGCAGTTTGGTGTACATATCGGGCTGATAGCCCACAACGACCTGATCGCCAATCCGGACGAACGGGAAACCGCTGGCGCCGGCGGCATCAAGCTCGCGCATGATCTGGTCTTGAGTCGCATCGTCGGCAAGGTCGTAATCCGTGAAGCTGTATGGGATGTTACGATCAGCGAAGAATTTCTTAGCCTTCCTGCACCAGGGGCAGGTGGATAACGTATACATAGTTACCTTCATCATCACAATATCACAATCTCCCTTTAGTCAAGGTTGATGAATAATTTGCCCGCTTCGGACTTCGCGGGGTAGACCGTAAGACCGAGCTCAGGTGCATCAAGAAATCGACCTGTCCGGATGTCATAGCGCCAATCATGGCACGGACAGGTGAGGGTATGGCCTTCAAGAAAGCCGGTAAACAGCGGACAAGCCATGTGCGTACATTTGCCTGAGACAGCATAAATTGTTCCGCTAACACGGGCGATGACAATGTTGACCCCCAACGGGTATACCGGCGCCATGCCTCCCTCCGGTAGCGCTGTTTCTTCCATAACATAGGTCCAAGTCATCGGTACCTTTCGTTAATTACCAAAATCAAGACGCACTGTCCGGTTTGGATAAAAAATCCTCTGACAACGATAACAGAGGGTAATTGGCTTTCGATTATGAACGCACAATTCATGGTATTTCATTTTATCACACTCACAGAACGAAATGGTTCAATAAAAAATAAGTTCATCTTTGCTTTCGACAATTAGCCCTCTGTCAATCAGACGTTGAGCATGCTAAGAAAAGCAGAGGCTTGGCGGGTGTGCTACTTATAGTATATGACAGAACCCAAAATTATCCAGCGACATTATCCAGGTTTTCCACTCCCTATCACCGAGCGAAATTTACATACCCCATCCCAAGCCTTACTTTTCAAATTCAACCTCCCATTCGGGACCGTAACCAAGATGATAGCGTTCGCAGAAGCTGCCCTGGTTGACCGCCACAGAGATCCTCATCAGTTCGTTATTGTAGATAACCACATCGCCTGTGGGGGCGAAGCCAAACGACTGCCCGAAGAGCACCCTCTCCCGGAATATCGCCACCCCGCCGTGCCGGATGGTCAGGTTGAGATGAATGCCATACTCAAATCCGGCTTCAGCGAACAGGGAAAGCGGAATGTTCGTCCACAGGTTGCCAAAGTTGGGATCACCGATTTCGAAAATGCCGCGCACCTTGCCGTCTTCCAGAACCGGTTCCAGAATGGGGAGGGTGACGATCTGCTCCACCGGATAAGCCGGGCCAACGCCTTCATAGGTGATGATGCCGCTTGCCAGCCGGGCAGCACAGTAGCCGAAAACATCCCGTCCGTGGAACACGCTTGTGTCTTCCGTGTTCTTCCCCCGCAGGCGGTTGATGCTCTGGTCTATCTCGCGCACCTCGCTGATGCCCACCCACGCCTTAATGTGGGTCAGCGTGCCGTTATCCGGTGTGACCACATAATTTTGCCATATATCAGTTTATGTTGATATTACCAATCAATTCCTACTTCCTGGAAATATTTCTCAACTGCGCTGATTAATACGAATTTTTTTCTCCTATGCCCAGGTTGATTCCATTTCCAAGCCTGTCTTTCAGGCTGGACTGGAGTATCCCCATTATCACCACCAAATGCGTCACGCAATACAAAAGCGACCTTCCGATACGTATTGGAAAGATAAAACAAGTCCAGCGCTTTACTCCTGTCCGGCGGGGGCCCGGGTTTCCAGCCACGTGCGCAACGGTTCGCGAATCTCAATATCCGTCATCGCCTTTGGATGAATGATCCGTCCTTCAAAAGTAAGAGTAACCAGATCATTGAGAGCCGCTGTCCGCTGACCCCCCAATACACGATCGTGCAAATTGTAGGGATAGTTATACGTTGGGGGCAGGATACGGATCCGCTGTTGATCCACTGAAGAAGCAATCAAGGCGCTCAACAAAGCCTGAAAAAGAAATATCCTGTGTATCTCATCCCGGCAAGCCGTCTCCTGAAAAGGTTTATCACAAACCAGACGCTCAAAGAGTTCATTCCAGCGGTGGAATATCCCCAGCCCGGGTCTGACACTGAAACCGTGGGTATTAAAATAAGCACGCAAGCACTCGCTGCCGATAAAAGAGTCCACCGTTAAATTTACATCCTGAATGCCGAGTGCATGGCAGATACCTTCCCAGAAAGCATCCAGTGGCTCAGTGGGAGACAAACCGACATTGCGGTGGTGTACAGGACGCAGGGCTGCGTCAAATTCATCCCCCAAATCGTACAATAGAGGCTGCTGAACAACCAGGCATTCCAGATCCAGCCATACAAGTGATTGCACCTCTGCTGGCGCCTTTTCTTCCGCACGAGCGCAGGCCAATACCTTTCCGCCAAATGGATAATGTTTAAGTGCTTCCGGAATGGGCAGTGGAAACACTTCTACTTGCGAACCGGCGAGATCAAGGCAGGGTTCAGTCTGCGGTTCTGTGGCGAAAACCCAAATCGGACAGCCGCTCATGGCTCCGCCAAAGGTTTGAATGCTCTCGATCAATAACCGGGCGGAGGCTTTTTCTTCTGGTGATGAAACCCTGGTAAGAAAAATTGCTGGCGTTGGCATAATCAATCCAATGTGTTCTGAATTACGATGGCTACATTTCAACCAGATTTGTCTTGCAAAACAATTAACTAATCATAACAAGAAATCCACCCGCAAGCCAATCTGCTCTGCATACCCTGAAGCCACCGGATTCTTACTCGTTGAACCGGCGGGTTCCCGGGTGGAGCAGGAGTTCATCCGAAACGGGTTTGTGTGCCCACCTTTTCACCCCCTACACGATGGAACAAAAAAGCTCTCCAGCGATGGAGAGCGCTTCATATAAGCAATTTCAATTTCCTACACCCTCATCACCGGGTGGAAGTTATACCCGTATATACGACTCGCTCCGCACGGAGGGCGTGGACAATGCTTCGCTAGCAGAATTCTGGTAGAGTGTAGATAAATGCCCGAAAACGGCGCCGAATCCCGCCTGTCCAGTGCATGCTGTGTTGGCTCGCAATTGATTTTTATAGACATGGTTCTAGACCCTTAGCGAGCCGCGGAACGCCCTGGCGCCATAGTAAGATTCTGCACCGTTGTGATACACAAAGACATGGTCGTAGCGACGATCGGCAAAGATGGCGCCGCCGAGTTTTCTAATTTCAGAGGGTGTTTTCAACCAGCTCGACGTTTTCGTATCGAAATCCCCAAGTTTCTGCAACTCTCGATATTGTTCTTCCGTTAAAATCTCGATGCCCATGGCATCTGCCATATCCATAGCGGTATCTTTTGGTTTAAATTCTTTCCTTGACTCCAGCGCATCACGGTCATAACAAACATTTCGGCGGTCTTTAGGACTTTCCGCTGAACAATCATAAAAAATGTATTCGCCTGTCTTATTATCATGCCCAACAACATCCGGTTCACCGCCGGTTCTTTCCATTTCATTGAGTGACCACAGTTTTTCAGTATTCGCTTCCAATTTTGCTTGTACTTTTGCCCATTCAAGACCTTTATGGCGGTTCATGTTTTTCTCAAAACGGGCCTTCAATGCTCTGAGTAGTTCTTCACGTTGTTCTGGTGACAACTCTTTTTTAATGCTATTAGTGTTTTTCATATATTTATACTATCTTTGTAGAACAGGTGTGTCAAGCGGATAATTGCCTGATTTTATTTCAAAAGCCACTAGCCAATATTTTATCTGCTTACAATTTCTTTTACTTCTTTGGCTTTGGCTCGGGTAATTCAACCAAAGATTTTCCGGTAGCATTCAAATCTTCAATGCAGCGATGCTCATGAGCGCTTACTATTAATTATACCCATGTGCTCAACCACGGGCCAAAGGCAGTGCGCAGCCCGTTAGATTGAAAAGTTTTTCTGGTATGAATGAAAAACGCCCTCCATTTCTGGAAAGCGCTTTATATTGGCAATTTCTGTTTTCTACACTTTCAACACCGGCCTAAACTTATACCCCTAGATACGACTCGCTCCGCGCCGAAGATGTAAGGTTGTCGATCTAACGATTTGCGTTCGCGAAACATGGCAGGTAGGCAGGCGTGAACAATGTTTGGGAGCAGGAAGCCCGAAATAAGAGAAATGCTTGAAAGCCTATCTTTGATTATTTTCTTTTTTACTCAAATTAGCTCCTGTTGCAAGGCAAGTGGATGAACGGCGTCTGCGTGCCACAGTAAATTTGGGAGCTTTTTCAACACCCCCATGGGTTTGGAATAAGTTTTCCATACCGGATCAGGCATCCAGACCTTTGTGCCCCAATAACCCCAGTGTCAATGAAAGCTCACCGCGGTGATGAATTTCATGTTCCAGTGTATGCCTCAACATTGCCTGAGCTTACCAGAATGAAAGCGTTTATAATATGACCTTGCGAGTATCTCCCCGATGAATTATTTTCTGGCTGCATTTCCAATTCTCCTTGTTTTGGGGTTGATGATTTTTTTCCATTGGAGTGGTCAACGGGCGGGTGCAGCCGGTTGGGTTGCGGGTCTGATGGTTGCCGGGCTGTTTTTTGGTCTCAACGGATCCGTTTTGTGGGTATCCCAACTTAAAAGCCTGTTTCTATCCCTGTTTGTGCTGGCCATTCTGTGGCCTGCACTACTGCTGTATAAAGTAGTCGATCAAACCGGCGGCATTCAGGCCATTGCGCACGGTCTGGAACGCTGGATTGGCGATGGTGGACTGCTGCTCATTCTGCTGGCATGGGCGTTCAGCGGTTTGCTGGAAGGGTTGGCCGGTTTTGGGCTGCCCATCGCCATTGTTGCTCCCATGCTGATTGGGCTGGGTGTTCCGGCGGTACAGGCAGTGGCCGCCGTGGCAATTGGACATGCCTGGGCGGTCACTTTTGGAGATATGTCCGTTGTGTTTCAGACGTTGGCTGCGGTCGTTGGCCGCCCCCAGGAAGAATTGGCACCCCTGGCCGGGCTGTTCCTCGGTGTGGCATGCGTCCTGTGCGGCCTGGGATCAGCGGCAGTACTCAAGCAGAAACGTCATTTCCCGATCGTCATTGGTGTCGGGGCGTTGATGGCGGTGGTACAGTACGGCCTGGCCGTTACCCCGCTGGTTCCGCTGGCTGTTTTGGGGGCAGGGCTGGCTGGCATTGTAGGTATCGCCGCCTGGGCGAAGATCTACAACCATAAAAATCACTCTTCTCAAGGCACGACAGAAGCGCAGCCTGTCGAAAAACATGCCTTGTTGGCCGGGTTGGGAAGTTATGGCCTGCTGGCTGTTTTGTTGTGTGTGGTGTTTCTTGTCCCGTCGATTTATAACCCTTTCAAACAGACTGTTTGGCAAATGCAATTCCCCAAGGTGGTTACCCGGACGGGGATCATTACGCTGGCAGGGGCAGGACAGGCTTTCCGGCCATTAGTGCATCCGGGGTTCTATTTGCTGCTCACGGCTTTAATTGGCGTCCTCGTAATGGGCCACTTCAAACTCCTTTCCAGAGATCAAATCTCTGAAGCCATGCATGGTACGTATAAATCGGCTGCTCCGGTGAGTATTGGAATACTCTCTATGGTAGGACTGTCCTCTCTGATGGAACATTGTGGGATGACTCTGTTGCTGGCACAGGGTTTGAGCAGCGGGTTGGGATCGCTTTTCCCGTTAATTTCGCCGCTGGTGGGCGTGCTGGGAGCCTTTGCCACAGGCAGCAATAACAACTCGAATGTACTGTTTGCGCCGCTGCAGAACAGCGCCGCCATGCTGCTTTCCATCGATCCGCGTATTCTGCTGGCAACCCAAACAACAGGCGGAGCGCTGGGTAGCATGGTTGCACCTGCCAAGATCATCGTCGGCTGCAGCACAGCCGGCATCCTGGGTGAGGATGGCAAGGTACTTCGCACGACGATTCCCTACTGTCTTGGCATTTGCCTTCTGCTGGGTCTTTTAGCCTGGATATTGGCCTGGTAGAATTTTTTATCTCAGAAAAGTTCATCGATCAGACCAAAAATGAATGGTTTATAATTATTTCACATCCTTGTGGATTGGTATGAGAGACCATGGCACTTAATTTATCAGCAAACGTACTGGATACAATCGGCAAGACACCTCTGGTGGCGTTAGACCGTCTGACAGCGGGGCTGCCCGGCAGAATATTCGCCAAGCTGGAATATTTGACGGCCGGGATGAGCATCAAAGACCGTATGGCGCTCGAGACTATCGAACAGGCTGAACGCAACGGACAGCTCAAACCTGGCCAGCCGGTGATCGAGCTCACCAGTGGCAATGCCGGTACCGGTCTGGCGATTGTGTGTGCGGTGAAGGGTTACCGGTTCATCGCTGTCATGTCGGAAGGCAATTCCATCGAACGCGCCCGCATGATGAGCGCCCTGGGTGCGGAAGTGGTGCTGGTGCCCCAGGTGACCGGTGTTCCCGGGCAGGTTTCCGGCAAGGACCTTGAAGCCGTCGACCAGGCGACCACGGCGTTGGTGAAAAAGCTGAATGCCTTCCGCGTCGATCAATTCCATAATGTGAACAACAAGGCAGTGCATGAAAAATATACTGCGGCGGAAATTTGGGAACAAACCGGCGGGAATTTCAACTATTTTACGGCCATTCCCGGTTCAGGAGGGTCTTTTGCCGGGATCAGCGGGTTTATCAAGGAGCATAACCCGGCCATCCGCTGTATCCTGTTGGAGCCTGCTTCAGCACCCTACCTGTCTGCGGGGAAAGTAATGGATCCCAATCACAAGATACAGGGTGTAGGTTATGCGATGGATCTGCCCTTGATTGACTTGAACCAGGTGGATGGTTTCTTATCCATCACGGATGGTGAAGCGGCGCAGGCTGCCCGTCGATTGGCCAAATGCGAAGGGATCTTTGCCGGTTTTTCTTCCGGGGCAAATATCGCCGGAGCGCTGAAACTGGCCAAACAGGCAAATCCAGGCGGGAACATTGTTACCACCGTCAACGACAGCGGTCTGAAATATCTCAGCACCGATTTATGGGAAGATTTTTCACCAGCTATTTTCTAAAAAAGCAGACAATAGTAATTTGAGATTGGAGACTTGAGATGGAATACAAATTTTTAGGCGGTACGGGTGTAAAAGTTTCACAGCTTTGTTTTGGCACGATGTCATTTGGCGGAGATGCAGACGAGCAGACCTCGGCTGCATTGTATAAACGCTGCCGTGATGCGGGGATCAACTTCTTTGACTGCGCCAATGTTTACAACGGCGGTCTGTCGGAACAAATCCTTGGCAAGCTCATCGCGGGCAGCCGTTCTGAAGTGGTCATCACCAGCAAGGTGTATTTCTCTACTTCCAATGACATCAATGCGCGCGGTGGAACACGCAAGCATATTCGCGAGGCGGTAGATGCAAGCCTGAAACGCCTGAATACCGATTATATCGATGTCTACTTTTTACACCGTTTCGATGACTATACCCCTCTACCGGAAGTGCTGCGGGTGATGGATGACCTGGTGCGGCAGGGAAAGATCCTCTACCCTGCAGCCAGTAATTTTACCGCCTGGCAGGTAGCCAAGGCTTTGGGTATCTCGGCCAAAGAAGGCCTGGCCCGCTTTGAATGCATCCAGCCCATGTACAATCTGGTCAAACGGCAGGCGGAGGTTGAAATCCTGCCCATGGCCCTCTCCGAAAACCTGGCTGTGATCACTTACAGCCCGCTTGGTGGTGGCCTGCTGACAGGAAAATATGGTGCCAAGAAACAGCCTGAACAGGGTCGGTTGTTGGATAACAAGATGTACGCCACCCGTTACGGCGTCGAAAGTTATTATGAAACCGCCAATGCCTTTGCCCGTTTTGCAGCCGCACAGGGTTATAATCCTGCCAGTCTGGCTGTGGCCTGGGTGGGCGCACATCCGGCGGTTACGGCGCCCATCATCGGCGCCCGAAACCTTGAACAGCTTGAAGGATCCCTGGGAGCCCTGGATATCCCGATGACGCCGGAACTGTACGCTGAAATCTCGGCTTTATCTCCAACTCCTCCGCCAGCGACAGATCGCAACGAGGAAGTGACGCAGTTCAACTACGGCTCACGATAATAAAAACGATGACTCCCTTTCTGGAATTCATTTTTGTTCTGATCGTTATTCTTCTGGCTGGCAGCTTTGCTTCCTGGGTCAGTATCAAGCTGGGTCAGGCTTCGGTCCTGGGTGTGCTGTTGATGGGTATTTTTCTGGGTCCGACATTCCTGGATATCACCCATCTACCCTTTATTCAAAACACCCATCTGACCGAGTTTGTGTCCGATCTGGGCGAGCTGGGTGTGCTGCTGTTAATGTTCATCGCAGGTCTTGAACTTCATCTGACAGAATTGGCCAAAAATACCAAAGTATCGGCTCTGGCAGGGACTTTTGGAGTGATTCTGCCGGTCTTTTTAGGTTGGCTGACCGGTGAACTCTATGGCATCGCCTTTACGGAAAGCCTTTTCCTGGGGTTGATTCTGGGGGCAACCAGTGTGAGCATCTCGGCTCAAACGTTGATGGAACTTAACGTATTGAAAACCCGCGTGGGGCTGGGCTTGCTGGGTGCTGCTGTTTTTGACGATATCCTGGTCATCCTGCTGCTCTCGATCCTGCTGGCCGTCGCAGGCGGAGGGGGAAGTCTGGTTGGCCTTTTGCTCATCTTTGGCCGCATTGTGCTCTATCTCGCGGCATCTGTGGCACTGGGAATTTATGTTTTACCCTGGGTCACCCGCAAGGTTGTACACCTGCATATCAGCCAACCTGCCGTGACCCTGGCATTGATCGTCATGCTGTTCTACGGTCTGACCGCAGAGCTGGTAGGCGGAATGGCGGCCATCACCGGTACGTTTATCGCCGGCCTGATGCTGGGAAGGACGCCGGAAAAAGAACGCATCGAGCCCGGAATTCGGGCCATATCCTATGGCTTTTTTGTACCTATCTTCTTCATCAGCATCGGCCTGGGCATCAATTTACGCGAAATCTCCGGTAATGCACTGCTTCTCATGCTGGTCATCACGGTGCTTGGCATTCTTGGAAAGATAATCGGCTCCGGTTTGGGAGCCAGGCTTGGCGGTTTCACAACGCTGGAAGCGGCACAATTGGGAGCCGGAATGGTTTCGCGCGGTGAGGTGGGATTGATCGTGGCAACCATCGGACTGGAAAACGGTTATGTCAACCCTGAAGAAGTGTCGGCTGCGATTGGCATGGTGTTGATTACCACGCTGGTCACGCCACCTCTCCTGCGTTGGTTGTTTAAACAAAAACGGACTGTTGCAAAACAAGAAAAAACAGTAGAAGAATAACTGGAGAACGATCACCATGTACATGGTATTGCTAACAATCGATGACTCGACAAAATGGCGATCCGTATTGGATGCCTGGACGCAAGCGGGCGCCTCAGGGGCGACCGTATTACCCAGTACAGGTCTGGAACGCATCCGCAAAAGAATTGGGCTGACGGGGGATCTGCCTTTGATGCCATCACTGGCGGATTTTATGCAGGAAGAAGAAGACCGCCATCACACACTATTCTCGATCATTTGTGAACATGAAATTGTAGACAAGATCATTGTGGCAACGCAGGAAATTCTCGGTGATTTAAACCTGCCCAACACCGGCATTCTGGTAGTCCTGCCGGTCCTTGAGGCTTACGGTCTCGATCGGCGCAAGGAATAATTCAACCAGCTCATATACCGCCAATTTTCCGGTGTTACAGACTATGGATCAATTTCATAGCCGGTTAAAAGCCGACTTGCTGAGCGGTCTGCCAATGTAATACAACCTCTGCCCATAAAAAAGATCCATGACATGACCCCATTACCCTGGAAGGTGCAGAGTTCGTTTCGTTTATTTATAAACTGTAAAATCGAAAAAATGTCGAAATGGCATGCTATAATCTTTTACAGGGAGGCGTTTATGAATAAGGAAATAGGTCATCCGGATGCAGGTCGCTCATTTATACCCGGGTATGGCATCCCTGAAACAAATGAGTAAGTAAACACCGTGCCGTACGTCTCAATTCATTTCATCGATGATCCAATTTCAGTGGACTTTGATAAACCACCGGTATACGAGAAGTCTCCGCTCTGTCCCGACCGGTTTATCTGGCAGGGTAAACAGTACACGGTACAGGAAAAACTGGGTGAATGGCAGGATTTTGAGAGGCGTGGCCGGATGGCTCAAAATATGTCACCGGCCCATTCTGCTACGGCAGCAAAACGGGGATCCTGGGGGGTGGGACGATTTTTCTTTCGCATCCTGACGTCCGAGGGCAATATCTTCGATCTTTATTATGACCGCGCCCCCAAAAATTCAGATGACCGGAAAGGTGCCTGGTTTATCTACCGTGAGCTGAAGGAAAACCCAGAAAAGACAATTTGACCCGTTTTAATCTTCCACTGAGATTCGGCGGGTACCATTAACAAGGGATTACATATCGAGGTGCGTGATGTCCGATAATCAAACTATTGTTTCGAGAGAAGCCTGTATACAAACTGCAACATTGGGCGGGGGTTGTTTTTGGTGCCTGGAACCTATTTTTGAAGAACTGACCGGCGTGCTCGATGTTGTGGTGGGTTATGCCGGAGGGAAAGTCCCGAAACCCAATTATCAGCAGGTATGCTCAGGGATGACCGGCCATGCCGAAGTTGTTCAAATCAAATTTGATTCAAGCTTGATTTCGTTTGAAGACTTGTTGTGGGTATTCTTCAGCGTTCATGACCCCACCACGCTTAACCGGCAGGGCGCAGATATAGGCAAACAATATCGCTCGATCATTTTGTATCATGATGCCGGGCAGAAAATGGTTGCAGAAAAGGTGCTGGAGAAAATAGCTGAACAAAGGTTGTGGCCCAACCCTGTGGTCACCGAAATTATTCCGATGGAGGCGTTTTATGAAGCCGAGGAGTATCATCAGGAGTATTTCAGAAAGAATCCGTATCAGGGATACTGCAGTGTGGTGATTACCCCAAAGATCTCCAAGTTCCGTATAAAATTCCAGAATCGACTGAAAAAACCTGAAAACAGATGACATGGATCGACAGTTACGGAAGCAAAGGAAAACCAGTCTGTTCACATGATACTTTGCTGATAAAGGATAACAAGTATGCTATACTGAAGAATGCGCGAAGAGCAGTTTTTTTGCTTTTTTGATATCTTGTATAAAAATACTCTATACAAATCAGGAGATAAAAAATGAAAGGTAACGAACAAATTTTTGCATTATTGAATTCCCGGCTCGCCGAGGAATTAACCGCTGTCAACCAGTACATCGTTCATTCTGAGATGTGCGCCAATTGGGGATACGACAAACTACATGATGCAGTTGAAAAACGCGCCATCACGGAGATGAAGCATGCCGAAAAGATCATTTCCCGTTTACTCTTCCTGGAAGGGGTTCCGATTGTCAGTGTGTTAAATCCCATCCACATCGGTGACAACGTGGAAAAGCAATTACACAATGATCTCATAGCTGAACATGACGCTGTCAAAGTATATGCGGACAGCATCAAGCAGTCTGCCGAGATTGGTGATTATGGTACCCATGAGCTATTCAAATCGATACTGGTTGATGAAGAAGATCACGTGGACTGGATTGAAGAGCAACTTGACCAGATTAAACAAATGGGTATTCAAATTTATCTTTCAGACCAGGTAAATTAGACAGAATTACCGTGCCGGGGGACTGTCCTGGCGGCAACATGGGATCACACCGGACAGGATGGAAGCCATTATCCTAAAAATTTGTCCCGGATCCGGGTTGCTTTGGGGCTATGCCACTGAAATTCTGGTACGGGCCGTGAATGAGGGTATGTTTGGAATCAAAGATTATGAAACGAAAGTTCATAATCTTTGATTCTTAACCAGAGGTTTTATATCTGATCGGTGGACGGTAAATAATCTATTGCTTTGTCAAACATTAAACCGCAATTTGGTTATGCTCCATCGAAGAAATCTTTTCTACTTACCGAATTTTGCTTTCAAAATATCTTCCAGGTTGGGTCTTCCGATTTCCTGCAATTCATAACCGACACGCTGCATCGGTTTATTGACCCTGATGATGCGGGTCAAGTCGATGGGGGTGGCCGAGATCACCAGATCCACATCCATACGGTTGATGGTTGCTTCCAGATCGCGGATCATTTCATCGCCATAACCCATTGCGGGCAGGATCGTTCCGGTACGGGGGTACTTCTTGTAGGTTGCATCGATGGAACCTACCGCGTAGGGGCGGGGATCCACGATTTCACCGGCACCAAAGCGACGTGCGGCAACAAAACCGGCACCGTATGCCATTTCACCATGGGTCAGGGTGGGGCCGTCTTCAATGACCAGGACACGTTTTCCACGGATGGCAGATGGATCTTTGACAGACAGCGGGGAGGCTGCTTCGATGACGGTTGCACTGGGATTGATGGCGTAGAGATTTTCGCGGACGGTGATGACATTTTCCGGGTTGGCAGTATCCACTTTGTTAATCACAAAAACATCTGCCATGCGGGCCGAGGCTTCTCCGGGGTGGTATTTTACCTCATGGCCGGCACGGTGTGGATCGGCGACCACGATCGACAGATCGGATTTGTAGAAGGAAATATCATTGTTGCCGCCATCCCACAGGATGATGTCAGCTTCCTGCTCTGCCTGACGAAGAATTGCTTCGTAATCCACGCCGGCATAGATGATGACCCCGTTGTCGATGTGGGGTTCATATTCTTCGCGTTCTTCAATGGTACATTTGTATTTGTCCAGATCGCTGTATTCGGCATAACGCTGAACAGCCTGCTTCGCCAGGTCACCGTAGGGCATTGGGTGTCGAATGGCAGCCACGCGATATCCCATCTCAATCAGGATTTTTGCAACCCGGCGGGAAGTCTGGCTCTTGCCACTGCCGGTCCGTACCGCACAAACAGATACAACCGGTTTGGTGGATTTGATTGCCGTACTGGCATAGCCCATCAACACGAAATCGGGGCCGGCTGCAATCACTGCTGACGCTTTGTGCATCACCACCTCATGTGGCACATCACTGTAAGCAAAGACAACCTGTTCGACGTTGTACTTGCGGATCAAATCCAGCAAATCTCGTTCATCAAAGATCGGTATACCTGCGGGGTATAAATCGCCGGCCAGAACTGCCGGATACAGGCGACCTTCGATGTCCGGAATCTGTGTGGCAGTAAAAGCTACTACTTCATAGCTCTTGTTGCCGCGAAAGAAGACGTTGAAATTATGAAAATCTCGCCCTGCGGCGCCCATGATAAGGGTTCGGATGGGAGACATGGTTTAAAACTCCTTGATAGTAAATTGAATGATGGTTGACGAAAAGCGAACTGGGTTGAGGACGGAAAAAGCTCATACCGGCATACCCAAAAAGTTTAAACCAACCGCCGGGGGGACAGATTCCGCCCCTGGACGGTTGTAATCGATATATTATTCAAAACCGGTTGTGAAATGAGTTTCGCTTGGGAGGAAATGTACAGGGATGAAAGCTTTCAATACAGCATAAGGGAAGGCACACAGAATACATTTCCTTTTTACATCATCACGGAAATATGTCAATTTTTTCATATCAAACCTTCCCATGGTTTGCCTGTCTACAGGATTATAACATATCCTTTTTTGATCGTTTATGGACAAGAAGAAACCAACCACGAAATATCCCCCTGTTTATTCGTTGATGGTTAATCACAGAACCATCAACGAATTCGGTCTCCGGCCGTAAACGAATATTGGGAATTTAGCCACTTTGTGGCTCAATCATTCCAAAAAAAGTCCAGTTTTTCAACACCCTCTGTATTACAATATTACAACTCTACTCCCTGATCGAAAGGTCTTCTTATGCAAACAAACGACCAGATCCATAAACGAGCCCTTGACCTGCACCAACGCGCCATTGTGATCGATGCACATGGCGACCTGCTCATGCCCATCGCCGTGAGAATTTTATGCGTGTATTTGAACAAGTATGGAGAGACTGACAGCTTATGAAAACACAGCGTGGATGGTTGAAATCGGATCGTTGGGGTGAGTGGGCAAAGATCGAAACGGATCAGGTAAAGAAAATTGACCCACCGCCATTGGAGCTGCCCTGCCCGACAGGTGCAAAGCAAATTGAGCTTGTGCCGCCGGATGAAATCAAGATTGGCAATATGCCTTTCATCGAAACCGTACGCAGGCGGAAAAGCCGGCGCAAATATACCCGCGAACCGCTGAGCCTGGAGGAATTATCGCTTCTCCTCTGGTCTACCCAGGGTTTCCAGGAAATGGTCAAAAACGGGTTGGCTGCCCGGCGGACGGTTCCATCAGGCGGATGCCGGCATCCGTTTGAAACCTATCTGTTGATCAATCGTGTAGACGGGATTGAGCCAGGGCTTTACCGGTATCTGCCGTTGGAACACCGGCTGTGTCATCTTGAGCCGCTCGATGCCATCCATGCTCGCCTGAACGACGAGAGCTATGGCAAATTTCTTGATAACTCGGCAGTTGTCTTTGTTTGGTCAGTCATCCCGTACCGTACGGAATGGCGCTACAGCATAATTTCAGACAAGATCATTGCCCTGGACGCCGGACATGTTTGCCAGAGCCTGTATCTGGCCTGCGAAGCTCTGGGGCTGGGAACCTGTGCCTATGACGGCTATGACCAGGATACCGTGGACAGACTGCTCAATCTGGACGGCGAGGATGAATTTACCATTTACCTTGCCACGGTTGGAAGGGTTGCACAGCCCTAAACCTGGCAAAGCATCCACACCCAAGGGGTGATGAAATCATTAACTTGATGTGCAAATGCCATCATGAAGCAGCCACAACTAAGCCCACACCCCTGCAATCTTTGTCCCGCACTGAGGGCAGTTCCCCTCGGCGGTGATCCGGTTTTCGAGCACAGTGAACCCGCTACGGCGGATGAGGTTCTGACTGCATTGAGGACAGAAAGTATCCTCCAGCGAGCCTACCCGGCCGGGCAGGTTTCCGGCATAGACATAATGCAGGCCGGCTTCCTGGGCGATATCGGCCGCTTGCAGCAGATTTTTTGCACTTGTCCTCTCCCCGGATGGCATTTTGTAATCCGGATGAAAGGCCGTCACATGCCAGGGGATGTCGGCTGAGACGGATTGCAGATAGCGGGCGGAATTCCACAGGTCATCCGGTTTGTCATTCATCCCCGGTATTACCAGTGTGACCACTTCCACCCAAAAACCCATTTCCTTGGCCAGTTTGATGCTGTCCAGCACCGGCTGCAACCTTCCCCCCAAATCGCGGTAGGTTTCATCCTGCATGGCTTTTAAATCCACCTTGAAGCCATCCAGGTATGGATGTAGATATTCCAAAACCTGCGGAGTGGCAAAACCATTGGAAACAAAAACAGTCTTAATCTCTTGTTCCTTTGCCAATCGGAAAATATCCACCGCCCATTCGGTTGTGATCAGCGGCTCGTTGTAGGAGGATGCGATTACTTTTACTCCATTCCGTTTTGCATAGGCGATAAGCTGTTCAGGTTTGACTTCTTCGATGTACTGGATCGACCGATCCGCTGAATCATCCTGTAAGGTTTGGGACGAATGCCAGTTCTGGCAGAAGCTGCAATGAAAATTGCAGCCCAGCATGCCAAATGTCAATGTCTGGCTGCCCGGCAAGAAATGGTAAAAAGGCTTCTTTTCGATCGGGTCCGGCTGTATCCCGGCGACATAACCCCACGGAACAGACAGGACGCCATCCTGGTTGAAGCGCATCTGGCAGATGCCGCGCCGCCCGGGCTTGATTAAACATTGGTGTGCGCAGGCATGGCAGCGGACAGCATCATCCGGCAGCTTCTCGTACAGCACGCCCGGTTTGGAAAGGTCATTCAGTTTTTGAATCAAAGGGTGATGAGTCATTTACCACCTCCCTCCTGCCTGTCCTGGCAGTTTCATTATAAACCGTTCCGGTCATGGAGATGAAAAACCAGAGCCGCCTCAAAAGTGGAGGTTGCTCCTTTTATTCATTCCATTGGTGTGAAAAAGTCCAATTCCCCGCCCATTTAGGGGCGGGGAATAAAGGGGTGGGGTAAAAAAAGCAATTCTAAGGAATAATTTCACACTCTCATGGGCAGGGGCTGGTCTGTGATTTCAGCTACCATACCGGGCCCGTAGAAACCCATCACGGTGATGGTGTTAACTTTGCCGGTTTCATCAAATGCGAAACGGTAACGTGTGATCGAATTTTTGGATGCGAATTCAATGTCAGATACCGGGAAGATCTCTTCTTTCTCTTCTCCGGGCATGGTGACGTACAATTTATCGTTTTCAGCCATAACCGCCACGGTGTATTCCATATACTGAAGACGGAAAACGCCCTGATAATGCTCATAACGGACGGGGTCAAACGGAATGGCCCGGGGTTCCTGATATGGCTTGCCGACAGTGATGGCGCCGATCTTGAATGCCAAATCATCCGGGATTCCCCGCGCGCAATTTGTCAAAATGCAGACATACACTTGTTCATCCGGGAAGCGGAAACCATCGGTGACAAACCCGTTGATCCCACCGCCGTGTGCGATCATGTTATGATCCTGGAAATGTGAAACGGCCCAGCCGTATCCATAACCGGTGGATGTTCCATCCTGCAGGGTGTAGGGCGTCCAGGCTTTTTTCAGGCTTTCCTGTTTGACCAGCTTTTTGGTATACAGCGCGGCATCCCATTTGGCCATGTCGTCCACGTTGCTGGCCAACGAACCGGCGGCGTGCGGCAGGGTCATGCTGATGTAATCACAGTTCTCGAACTTGTCTCCCGCCACCTGGTATCCGGATACCCGGCCGGGGATGATCGGATTGGGCATATCGAACCAGGTATTCTGCATATCCAGCGGCCCGAAAATATTCTTTTTCAGAAAATCGGCGTACTTTATACCGGAGATTTTCTCTATGACCAGACCCAGCATGACAAAAGCGGAATTGTTGTAGTTGTAGCGTGTTCCCGGTGCAAATTCCATCGGCAGCGGCTTGAAGGAATCCACCAGCTCTTCCAGAGAAAGATCGGTACGCATCATCTTTTGAAACTCCGGGATGCTGGTGTAGCTTTTTATGCCTGAGGTATGGGTGAGCAGATGTTCAATAGTGATATGATGCCCTTGCATGGGATAATCCGGCAGATGGCTGGTGATCTCGTCCTGCAGATCCAATTTGCCTTGTTCCATCAGCATCAAGATGCAAACGGTCGTGAATTGTTTTGTAATGGATCCCAACCGGAAAACCATCTGCGGCTCGATCTTGACACCGAGTTCCATATTGGCCATGCCATAGCCTTTTCGGAACACCGGTTTGCCTTTGCGGGTCACAATGATGGAAGCGCCCGGTTCGTCCGGCTTGTAATGCTTCGTCATCATTTCATCAATAATGACAGCCAGTTTCTCATCCGATGGAACATTACCTGGAAATGCCATATTATTCTCCTTTGTTGATCAGGACTGGTGGATGCGGTGATTATATCATTGGGCTAATACTGCTTCGACCTTAATCCACCTGGTCAGGTCATCCAGAAAGCCTGGAATGAACTCCTGCTTTAAGGTTGCATATTCCTCCGGGCTGCCGGTTTCGGCTTCCTGAAACAGGTGGTTGGCTTTGGGATAGGTGATGATGGTGACGTCCATGTTCCCTGCCTTCCTTAGCGCCGCTTCCATCAATTCGGCGTTGGGGTCCGCCGGTACCTGCATATCCAGCCCGCCAAAGAGAGCAAGAACCGGAACGGTGGTCTGTTCAAGAACGGGTACCGGATCGTATTCGAGGAAATAGCGATACCAGGCGGATTCAAGGGCATCGATCTGCTGTTGATAAGCTGTTTCGATGTATTGGTCAAGATTCCCCAGGGCTTGTTTTTGGGTTTCCGGCAGGGCATTCACCTGGTCGGCAATTTGCTGATGTATGGCTGCTTTTGCTCCTTCCCAATCCTGCCCGCGGATCAAGCCGTCAAAAACGCGCTGCTGCATTTTCAGTGATGTTTCAATTTCCGCTTCGGTGGCCCCACTGGCGCGCGAAATCATTTCAACCTGTTTGTATACGATTTCCTCGCCGGTCATGGCTGTGCCAGCCATCAGAACCACGAAGGCAATATCATCGGACTGGGCGGCCACCATTGGAGCAATCATTCCCCCTTCGCTGTGGCCCAGCAGGCCGATTATTTTCGGATTGATGTCCTGGCGGATTTTCAGGTAATCGACCCATGCCAGCACATCTGTTGCGAAGTCGCTGCTGGTAGCGTTGACAAGATCACCGGTCGAGGCTCCCACCCCGCGATCATCATATCGCAGGACTGCGATCCCATTTCGGGTAAGCTGGTCAGCAATGACGCCGAACAGCTTGAAACCATAGATCTCTTCATCCCGATTTTGGGCTCCGCTGCCGCTGATCAATACGATGGCCGGGAACGGCCCTTCGCCTTCCGGGATTGTCAGAGTTCCACCCAGGGTGATATCACCATTTTGAACGGTGACTTCCACCTCTTTGTATGGAAGCGGTTCTTCACTGGTTTCCACAAGTTTCGCGGGGGTCAGCTCAAAAGTGCCGGTATACCCCGCCTGGCTGAAGGTGCCGCTGATCCGGCCATCTTCTGTCAGGCTGCCATCCCAGATTGCCTTGCGGCCCGTTTCTTCGAGGCCTTCGAAATAAACACGCGAGCCGTCATATTCAACATTTGCAAGCGAATACCCGAACAGGTTCTGGGGAGGGATATCCAGGCTTGCCTTGAGGGTGCCGTCTTCCGTTCGAAAATAAACAATCGTCTCCAGGCTGCTGCCTGCCACGGTCAGACTGCCCTCCCAGCGGCCATCGATGTCTGACTGGCCTGTTGTGATCGTCGGTTCTGGCTGGACCGGCGTCGCTTCAGTGGGTGTCACCTCGGCAGGTGCAACGGTTGGCTCCGCTGGTATCGCTGTCGGGAGGTTTTCCAGGGTGGGCGCGGGTGTCGTAGCGGCCGGTGCTGCACAACCGGCGATCAGTACTACCAGTAAAGACATGCCAACAATACAGTTGGGTATTTTATTCTTCTTTTTCATGATCATTTTTCTCCATGCCCAAATCCTAACATAGAATCTGCTGGCTATCTATGCGGCCAGCCTTGCCAACGCGCTTCGCCCACGGTTGAGGTTCGCATCGGTCATCGGTTCTTATGGCTGGGTGAACGGGCAGTATCCGGGATTGCCCAGATGATCCCCAACCTCAAGGTTGAAATATTGTAGCTGGTCGTGCGCAAGGGAACCCCGCCGGCGGAGCATTTTGCCCAACTTGACCGTCTGCCGAAATCATTGCCATCAAACACAAAGAACAATCCATGGGCTAATTATTCGCCGGGGGAGGGTTTTTCTATTGTCCTGACCGCCAGTTCAACACAAAATCAATTTGTTCGTTCGTTTCCGGTGAGCGTGTCCAGCCGCTTGCAGTACCCGCGCGCAGGCGGGCAATGCTGTTCAATGCCTCGTCACCCTGCATACCGTGGCGTGCCAGGTAACAGCCCACTACAGTTCCGGTGCGGCCTATGCCGGCGTAACAATGGACATAAACCACTTTTCCCAGGCTGATCTCTTCATCGATTGCATCCAGAGTGGTTTTCATCTGTTCCGGCGTCGGGAGACCCAGGTCATGAATGGAGATACGTCGATAGGTCACTTTCTTGCCCACCCAACCGGCTTGTTCGTGGAGCATATTTTCATAGGGAGGAAGCTCGCCCACACTCGTCAAGTCGATAAAACTCGTCACACCGGCAACCAGCAATTTATATAACCTTTGCTGTGTCTGTTCTTCGCTGTACTTTGCGCCCGGGTAAGCTCCGGCAATCAGCCGGTCAGGTATGACCCAGTAAGAGTCCTCAATGGGATGCAGTGAATAATTATTCATAAGCTTTTGTAATATCATCCCGGATGGGTCGGGGCAGCAAACTGCGCTCTCCGCCGGAGGTATCCCAAACCATCACAGGACCTTTCTGTACCTTTCCAATAATTGTGCAAGGGGATCCGGAGGCTTGCAAGGCAGAACACACCTGCCGGGCGTCATTGCTTTTTGCAGTTATCAACAGGGCTCCGGATGAAATGGTATTAAGTGGATTAAGATCGAAAACAGCACAAATTTTTTGTGTAATTTGTGAAACAGGAATTGCCGCGCTATCCACCTCGATAGTATGCTCACAGGCTTCAGCCAGTTCCCACAATGCAGCTCCCAACCCGCCCTCGGTGGGATCATGCATGGCAGTCACCCGTCCAGCCGCAATCGCGGTGCGGGCGTCACGCAGCACGCTGATACCTGGCCGGTAAAGATAATTGGCTGCTTCCTGAAGCCCGCTTTCACCCAGCACGGGCAGCAGCCGGTCAGGGAATTCGCGTGCCAGGATGGCTGTTGCTTCAATTGCCAGGCCTTTGCATAACAGAACCGCATCTCCGGCGGAAGCACCGCGCGGGGTGATCAGGCTGTCCTTTTGCACTTCGCCAATCATGGTTCCGGCAATGATTGGCCGGTCAAGATTGTAAGTGATCTCGGTATGTCCACCAATAAATGAAATGCCAAGGTCACGGCAGGCATCGAAAAGCTGCCGGCTGATTTGCAGCACCAGGTCGGCGGTGGTTCTTTTTTCCGGCAGCAGTACCGTGGCGGTGAACCAGCGCGGCAAGGCTCCGGTGGTGGCGATGTCGTTGGCGTTTACCTGTACGGCATACCAGCCAATTTCACCGGTGACAAAGGTGATCGGATCTGACTTGATCACCTGGTAATGTTCGCCCATATCGATGATGGCGCAGTCCAGTCCAATCCCCGGCCCGAGAATTACCCGGTCGTCGGTGACCGGCGCATTGTTGATCAATTGCTCCAAAAGTTCGACAGGTAACTTTCCGAGAGGTAATAATGAATACATTCATGCAATCCTTTTACATCTATTCCGACCAAAAGACTTCGATGCCGCTGGCTCGTAGCGCAGCAATGGCCTGTCCGAGCAGGGAACCCTTCACCATCAGATAATCTGTGTCATAAGTAGAGTTAACAAAGATGCTGATATGAGCTTTTGAAAGCGGTTCAGCAATTTGGTACAGGATGCCAACCAGGTTGAAATCCAGTGGGCCCAGCACCTTGAGCATCCGCCATCCCGCTTCCACCTGCCAGCCTGGTTCTGTCCTGCCTTCCGGGACGATCAAGGATATCTCCTCAGGGGTGCGGGTGAGTGAAAACAAGGGTTCATTCAGCACACAGGCCGGAACTTCTGCATCGGCAGGCAGTTTGCAAACTGAAAACCTGCCGGGCAAAACCTTTAATGTGAGATTGTGTGACATGGTATGAATGGCCCTGTTTCTCATGGTGTTCAGTCAGGCAGATGTTGATGGAAATAGTGGGTAAATATAGATAAAAAAGATTTTTCCTGTCATAATCTTGTTGACTGGCCACTCGATGATACGGCTAATTGTACCAGAGCGGTTGAAGGAAAAGCACTGTAGTTTGGCCGAAATAGCATTTCGCCAGGCTGCCTGGTTCAAAAACAAATAGATACCTGTTCCGCCCGGTGATCAGACGGCAGGACTAATGATAATCGGAAACCGAATGAAAAAGAAATTCTACCTTTGTGCCCGATGGAACCTGCCGGGTAGGTCGAACAATCTGGCCTTTTTCAGCAGGGCAGCCAGGTCAACGTGAATTTTTGGCAGTCGAACAGGAAAGCTGCGAATTTTCCGCAAGATATTGGATTTTTCTCCTGGTCGAATATTTCCTTTTATTGCAGAGAAAAATCTTCTAATTTGCGGGATTTTAATATGGACATCCATCTTTTGGATAAGCCGGTAAATCACCCAAACAAACATCGCCAATCCTGCTGTTATCCCCAGTCCCCACAAAATGTAATGGACGCCCTGCCGTGACCAATCCTGCAGCATGCTTGCGATAACAGAGAGGATGACAAAACCAGCGCTGAATACGAGCCAGTTTTTGGATGATATTTTCAAATAAGCAGAGGATGTCTGCACTTCTTCCGTCTGGGTTTGTAACTTCCTATCTGCCTTGCTGGAAAGCAGCAGCAAACCGCCGATGACCACGTACATGATTGCCACGATGATATGGCCGGCGAGTGAAGGAAAAGCAGCGGGTCGAACGGCAAACCCCAGTACAATATAATCGGCAGCCAAAAGAAAAGCGAAAACCTTCCACTGCTTCGTGCTAGGCATCAATTGAGTCATCGTGAATACTGTCCTGCCGGTTTCATGCCTCCAAAGACGGAGCAGCAGCCAGATAACCAGAGTGGATGAGAGGGCTGAAAACAGCGCAGGAGCCGGTTTTGATATGGAAGCGCCATGGATGATCCCCATGATGCCGCCGGGCACAGCAGCCAGGAAGACGGGTTTTACACGGTTCAACCATTGAAACGGAAGCCTGATTTTCAGCGTCTTGGACGAATTCAGCAATCCATCTGCAGTGAAAAGTGGAACGATCCATGACATCAAAGGGTGCCAGAAAAGGACCAACATCAAGGTGGAAAAAACGGCCACACCCCCCACATACCAGTCCACAGGGTAGTCAATCGGAGACCAAATCACCTTGGTGATATAGGCTTCATACAAACCGAAAAGCGCCCCTGCCAGATACAAAGTGCCCATCCCCGGTTTTCCTGTGCGGAAAACCAGCGGCAGCAGGACCATGAGCTGTAAAAAGTAGAGCGGTGTTGTTACCAGCAAGCCATAGATATTGATGAAGATAGACGGTGTGCTTCCGCTGACAACCTCGGTAAAGAAGACTGACAAAGCACACAGAAGTATCCAGGCCAGCCAGCGAACTTTTGGCATGTTCTTGCCCGGCATTACAGAAGAGGTGAATTTCCTGTTATTGTTCATATAACCAAATCCGATTATTCGCCCGGGCAATTACAACGAGACGTCCTTGCCCGGCATAAACGTTGAAAAACAAGGGGCGAAACTCAGGCCTCGTCTATAGAACCTGATCGCCCCTTATAGAAGAGAGCAATCCTGTTTATAGCAAGATTCAGGCCAATTTTTCAGCATGGGTGCGGCGAGAACAAAATCAACCCCCGACAGACAGGGGGTTGATTTTGTTCTCGGGGATGGAAAGGAAACCGGTATTAGCACCAGCCGCGCAACTGCATGGCTTTCACGACACGATCGATTGCCACCATGTATGCGGCATCACGCATGTAAACGCCTTTTTTCACAGAGACATCCAGAACACCTGCGAAGGCAACGGACATCTTCTGATCCAGTTTTTCGATGACTTCTTCGCGGGACCAGTAGAAGTTCATATCATTCTGGACACCTTCGAAATAGGACACCGTCACGCCACCGGCATTGCACAGGAAATCCGGGATCATGAAGATATTCTTTTCTTTGATAACCTGATCGGCTTCCGGGGTGGTTGGGCCATTGGCGCCTTCAGCGATCATTTTCACACGAGGAGATATTTTCTTGATGGTTTCTGCATTTATCTGGCCTTCGAGGGCTGACGGGATCAGGACATCCACATCCTTGGCGATCCAGGCATCTCCTGGTTCAATTGCATAACCGGCCTTGATGGCCTTTTCTTTGTCGATGGAGCCGTATTGGTCGGTAATGCTCATCAGGAAATGAGCATCGATGCCGCTGTCGCGGCTGACGGTGTAGGAAACCTTGTCGTCGCGATCCCAATAAGAAACGCAAACAACCTTGCCACCCAGAATTTCGGTGAAACCGATGGCTGCATATTGTGCCACATTACCAAAACCCTGTACCGCGGCGACAGACTTCCCGGGATCCATTTTGAGATGTTTCATGGCTTCCCGAACGTTGTAGATGACACCAAAGCCGGTTGCTTCGGTACGGCCAAGTGATCCTCCGCCACCGACAGGTTTGCCGGTGATTACACCAGGAGTATACTCCCCGTTCAGTTTGGAGTACTCGTCCATCATCCAGCTCATCATCTGGCCGGTTGTTCCTACATCGGGAGCCGGTACGTCATTGCGGGGGCCGATGAGCTTCCAGACGCAATCCATATAGCCACGGGACAGCCGTTCTTTTTCACCAACGGACAGTGTTGCGGGATCAACAATGATGCCGCCCTTGGCGCCGCCCAGCGGGATATCGGCAACGGCGCATTTCCAGGTCATCCAGGTCGCCAGGGCACGTACGGTGTCGATGGTTTCAGCAGGGTGCCAGCGAATACCGCCCTTGTTGGGGCCGCGGGCATCATTATGCTGGACGCGGAAACCCTGGAAAACACGCAGAGTGCCATCATCCATGCGAACAGGGATGCGGAAAGAGAATTCCCGCATCGGCCAGCGCAGAAGTTCACGTACCTCGTTGTCGAGGTTCAACTGGTCTGCAACGTGATCAAACTGCCGTTGTGCCATTTCAAATGCATTGGTTTTTTCTGCCATTCAATTACTCCTGAAAAATTGTGTGTTAACCTGTTATGAAGTTGAAGTATGCAGTTTAAACAACTAACGGGCACTGTGCGAGTGTGCCCGCCTGTAAAGAAAGACGCAAAGATCGCAACCCTGACTGTTTCAACCTCGTACCTCGGTTATGAAACCCGGTTACTGTTTTCTGTTCAGCATAATCTTTCTGAACTATCATGTTGAACCGTGGTTTTTGATAGCTTAACCTTAACAAATATCGCCTGTTACGTCAAGATGATAAACATCGTCAACTATCATGTATAGTCTCCATACATGGGCCACGATTGTCATCTGCGGCTTCCATTAACCGTTTTGTCTTTTTTCAAGTGCCTGATGCAGCTCATCGCGCAGGATATCCGGATTGGCCTTGCCTCGCAGTTGACGCATGGCCTGCCCAAAGAACCAGTTTTCCAAGGTGGTCTTTCCGGAAAGATAACTCTCCAGTTCAACCGGGTTCTCGTGCAGGATTTGCCGGATTACCCCGGCAATTTGCGTCCGGTCGCTGACCACACCGAGATTTTCTTCGGTGATGATCGCTCCTGCAGTTTTACCGGTATTCAGCATTTCGATCAACACCGAACGGGCAGTGTTGAGATTAATGACCTTGTTTTGCACTTGTTTCATCAGATCTGCCAGATCCGCGGGTTTCACCTTAAGCTGATCGATCCGTTGGCCGGTGGTATTCATCCAACTGTAAAGAGGGCCGGTAATCCAGTTGGCTGCCTCGATGGGTGGAATGTCCTGTCCGGAAATTGCCTGGACGGTATTTTCAAAATATTGGGCAACGGGCGTTTCCTCTACCAGGACTGAAGCCATATTGGTGGGCAGGTCGTATTGGTGTTCAAAACGCCGCATCCTGGCCATTGGCAGCTCGGGAAGCTGAAGGCGGATTCTTTCAATCCAGGCATCATCAATTACCAGCGGAGGCAAGTCAGGCTCAGGGAAATATCGATAATCATGAGCCTCTTCTTTACCCCGCTGCGGGTAGGTCACGCCGGCGGTATCATCCCAGCCGAGCGTCTGCTGCTGCACAGGCAGGCTGTTTTCGAGCAGCCCGGTTTGCCGTTCGATTTCGTATGCGATGGCTCTCTCCATCGCCCGGAAAGAGTTCAAATTCTTGATCTCCACCCGCGTACCCAATTCCAGCCGGTCTTCCGGCCTGAGCGAAACATTGGCTTCAAAGCGCATGACACCCTTCGACATGTCGCCGCTGTTCACACCCAGGCATACCAGGATGTCATGCAGTATTTTGGCATAAAGGCGAACCTCCTCAATGGAGTTCATGTCCGGTTCGCTGACGATCTCCAGCAGGGGTACGCCGGCGCGATTTAAATCAACCAGTGTAAAAGCCTGCCCTTCCGCCTGGATATGGGTGAGTTTCCCGGTATCCTCCTCCAGATGGGTGCGGCGGATGCGCACCACTTTGTCACCCTGGGTGGCAGGGATATTCAGGATACCATTTTCTGCCAGGGGGTACTCGTATTGTGATATCTGGTATCCCTTGGGAAGATCAGGGTAAAAGTAATTCTTGCGGGCAAACAGACTGGTGTGGTTAATACGGCATTCGAGCGCCAGGGCAACCTTGAGCGCATACTCCACAGCCTTTTGGTTAACGACCGGCAGCACCCCCGGCATCCCCGCACAGACCGGGCAAACCGCAGTGTTGGGTTGAGACAGGGTAGGGTCCACAACCGGACAACTGCAAAACATTTTGGAACAGGTTTGCAGCTCGGCATGCACCTCCAGGCCAATAACAGGGATCCATTTCATGCAATTTATACCTGTCTTTTTTGATTTGGAAATTTAGCCGTTTTACGGCTAAATTTCCAAATCAAAAATGTTTTTTCCCCTTCCCGAGTCGGGAAGGGGGCAGGGGGATGGGCTATAAAGTCCGTAGAATTAGCAATAGCATAAGAAAAATCGTTCCGGATAAGAAAATCCGCAAGACGAAAGAAATTATTCACAGTCTCCCAGCCCCAGCCGGAGGCGGGGATAAAGGGGAGGGGGAAAGTAATGATTTGCGGTTTCATTTTCAACACCCACATTGTATCATCCAAATTGCGTAGTATTGGCAAATAGTCAATCTTTTTTGATTGTCTGATTATTACATATCTGCCATTCTGCCTGTCATGTACCGTACCATTCGGCCCAAAAGGGGTAAAAAGAGATTTGAACCGGTATAATTAACAAAATTTTATTCTGTGTTTACAGGAATGAATCTCCTGATATCAACAAGGAGGATTTATGCTGCCCATCAAAATCAGGGAAAACATTTACTGGATCGGCGTAAATGATTACAAGACCGATCTCTTCGAAGGTCTGTGGCCGATCAGCCAGGAAGGCGTCTCCTATAATTCCTATCTGATCGATGACCAGAAGAAAGCCATCATCGACCTGGCCAATGAATCATCAGCCAATACCATTCTGGATCAAATCAGCCAGATTATCGAACCTTCCGAGCTGGATTATATTATCCTGAACCATATTGAACCCGACCATTCGGGAGCGCTGAGGACTCTTTTACTCTACGCTCAAAAGGCAGAAATTCTGGCCACCCAACGCGGGCAGCAGATGCTGGAGGCCTTTTACGGCCTGGGCAGCCGCGTGCGGGTTGTGCAGGATGGTGAAATCCTGTCTTTGGGAAAAACGAATCTGCAATTTGTCTCCACGCCCAATGTGCACTGGCCGGAGACGATGATGACTTATGCACTGGAAGAAAAAATCCTCTTTTCCTGTGATGCGTTTGGCGGATACGGGGCTTTGCATGGTGCGATTTATGATGACGATTATGAGGATTTGAGTTTCTACAAACGCGAAGCGCTTCGTTATTATGTCAACATTGTCGCCACCTTCAGCCGTCCGGTTTTGCGAGCTATTGAAAAGTTGGCCGGCATCCCGGTGGAACTTATTGCACCTTCCCACGGGCTGGTGTGGAAGCATCCGGAAGAAATCATCTCACTTTACAGTCAATGGGCCAGGCTGGCGTTTGAACCTGCCGAAAAGGGGATCACTTTGCTGTATGGCAGCATGTATGGAAACACCGTACGAATGATGAACGCCGTCGCCCAGGGCATCTCACGCGAGGGGGTCCCGCTCAACCTGTTCAATGTGACTGAAACCCATGTCAGCTATATATTACCTTCCTTGTGGACACAGCGCGGGGTGGTGATTGGGGCGCCAACCTACGAGGGGGCGCTTTTCCCGCCCATGGCATACACACTTGAAATGGCGGCCGTTAAGCACATCACCGGCAAACCTGTCGCCAGGTTTGGCAGCTATGGATGGAAAAGCGGTGGGGCAGAGAAGCATTTTGAAGAGCTGATTGCACCGCTTAATTGGGAACTGGTTGACAGTTTTGACTTCAACGGGGGTCCCAATCATGATGATTTGCTGCGTGGTGTGGAGTTTGGAGCTTCGTTCGCCCGAAGAATAAAGAACAGGTGATATCTACCCCCTCTTTATCATGTTGAACGGAGGGACTCTTGACGTTGTCATGGTGTGGGCGACGTTCGTTACATTCAACGAAGAGTTGGCTTATAATACTTTTTGTACCCAAAGAACTTCATAAATATGCAAAACATCATCAATTTTCGGATTATTGATCCCCGTATTGCCAGCGGAGGACAGCCCACCTTTGACCAGCTCATCGAACTGGCTGACACAGGCTGCCAGGTAGTCATCAACCTGGCCTTACCCACTTCCGCCAATGCCATACCCAACGAAGGTGAGCTGGTAACCCAACTGGGTCTGACCTATGTTCATATTCCAGTCATCTGGGATGAACCCCATTTGGACGATTTTCAGCAGTTCCTGGGATGTATGGAAGTATTTCAGGAGAAAAAGGTCTTAGTCCACTGTGCCAGGAACATGCGGGTTTCCTGTTTTCTTTACCTGTATCGGGTGATTGCCATGGGATTAAATCCTGAAATCGCAGCCGACGATATGCTCAGTGTATGGCAGCCCAATGAAACCTGGCAGCGTTTTATAACGCAGGTACTCGATCATTATGAAATCACGGAAAACAAGGAGCAAAAATATGATTAATTCATTGCTTGTATTTACTTCTCTGGCAGGAATTACTGCCTGGGTGTCAGTTCCTGTCATCATTTTGATCGTTTTGGCGTTAATCTATCTCATTTTGATCAATATTATGTCTGCGCAAGTTGAGAAAAGGTCCAACAGGGTCAGACAACCGCCGCCGTACATGGTTTCCAGTGAGGTTCAGGCACTCCATAACCGGCTTCTGGTGGCAGATCTTCACGCCGATGCACTGCTTTGGAAGCGGGATCTCCTGCAAACCGGCCGGACAGGCCATGTGGATGTTCCCCGCATGCTGGAGGGCAATATTGCCTTCCAGGTTTTTGGTGTGGTGACGAAAAGCCCCAAAGGGCAGAACTTTGAAAGCAATTCGTCCCAATCCTTTGACAATATCACCCTGCTGTCTGTTTTGAGCGGTTGGCCGCCGCGTACCTGGGGCAGTTTGTTCCAGCGTGCCTTGTACCAGGCTCGAAAACTCGAACAATTTGCCAACCGGTCGGAAGGCAAATTAATGCGTGTCCTCAACCAGAAAGATCTGCAGATATTTCTGGAGCATCGCAGAGCCGGTGACAGGATAACGGCCGGTTTCCCCTGCCTGGAAGGTACGCATGCGCTGGAGGGAAAACTGGAAAACCTGGACGTTCTCTACGAGGCCGGTTTTCGGATGATCGGATTGACGCATTTCTTCGACAATGAGGCAGGCGGCTCGGCACATGGGCGCGAAAAGGGAGGGCTGACTGCGTTTGGAAAGGATGTGGTCAGGCGTACACAGGAACTCCACATGGTGGTGGATCTGGCCCATTCATCCCCCAGGATTATCGATGATGTCCTGGCGATGACCACCATGCCGGTTGTCGCCTCGCATACCGGTGTACGCGGCACCTGCGATAATGTTCGCAACCTGTCTGATGACCATATTCGCGGCATCGCCCGCACCGGCGGCGTGATGGGGATTGCCATGTTTGAACAGGCTGTTTGTGAATGCAGTGTGGATGCCACCGCCCGCGCCATGCGTTACACCGCCGATCTGGTGGGCGTGGATTATGTTGCTCTGGGTTGTGACTTTGACGGCACGGTTGAGGCACCCATTGATTACCGCGGCATGGCGCTGCTCACCGAAGCGCTGCTCAAGCAGGGCTTCAGCGAAGCGGAGATCCAACAGATCATGGGCTGGAACTTCATGCGTGTCCTCATGGCTGTTCTGCCGGAATAACATTCCTCTCTGTTGACACCCCACCCCTTTACCCTCATCCTTCGGGGCGAGGAAATTTTATGTTGATTTGCTATTCGTTGACGGTTCTCTCAAACACCCCGTGCAGAGGGTTTGGTGCGGTCAAGAACCGATTTGTCCATATATTTGAATTTGCCGTTTATAATTTGATTCACAGAATTACTGGAAATGTCAACATGATTAATCGGGATCCTACCCCTCGCTCGAGTTTAATGAAAACCGCCTTGCTGGTTGGCGTGCTGGCCGGGCTTGGTTTTGCCCTGGGTACGTGGGGGATCGATGGATTCGTGTTATCCAGGGCGCATGGAATGTACCCATTCCTCAAATTATTTGTTGGGGCAATGGCATGCGCCCTGGCGGGATTACTGGCTGGCTGGTTGTGCCGGCGCTCTGTTAATATTTTTGTCAATTTTCTGATCTGGGCTTTTGCGGGCTTCACTTTCGATAGAATTGCGCTTTACCTCAATTTTCCTGGGATGCAAGCCATGCTGCATTGGTTGCAGCCGGAACTTGACTCACTCGTGAATTATTCCATCGACTATGGAGTCAGTACACGCGGGACTCTCATGTTGGTGATTACGATTGTTGCCAGCGGTTTGATTGGGCTGTTCGCCAATTCAATTGTGGAAGAAACCATTTCTGCGGAAGGAATCCGGCGCGGAATTTCCTTGCTGATCTGGACGGGGGTCTTCCTCGGCATCGGTTATCTGGGCGCTTCCATGAACACCAATCCAATGCGTGATGCAGTTGTATCTGTCGACCAATCCATCCAATTCTCCATTGCGCATACCGGTGAGGATTTATCCACTCAGACAAAATCTGAGATGGGTTTGTTTGGCTTGCAACAAATCGAGCCTTATCTGAATTCACCCTACCGGTTGATCACATCAGGCTACGATACCATGCTGGTTTTTATCCGGGTTCTGGTTCAGTTTGAAGATCAAAATGCCATCTGCCCGGTCGTCAATGGCGGTCTGGGCACCTGCAACATAGTAAAAAAGTGACATGATTGCCATTCAACTGGATGACATAGCAATCGGTTTTGGCGCGGCCCCCATATTCAGTGGATTGTCTTTGCAGATACACGATGATCGAACGATCGGTCTGGTTGGCGCCAACGGCGGCGGCAAAAGTACACTGCTAAAACTGATTGGCGGTGAACTGGAACCGGATCAGGGCAGTATTGTGCGGCGTAAAGGCCTGACGATGGGCTATCTTGCCCAGGAACCGCTGCTGGATCAAAACAACACGCTGTGGCAGGAAGCGTTTTCCGCGTCTCAGCGGTTGGCTGAACTGGAGAGCGAACTTGCCCACCTGGAAGAGCGGCTGGCCGATCCGATGATTTACAGTGATGAAAAACAGCTTACCCGAACCCTTGACCGGCAAGCCCGCCTGCTGGATGAATACACCCGTTTGGGCGGTCTCAATTACGAGGGCCTGGTTCGCTCCACACTGCTGGATCTTGGCTTTACAGAGCCTGAGTTTCACCTGACCATCGATGTACTCAGCGGCGGGCAAAAGAAACTGCTCGGACTGGCCCGTTTGCTGCTTGTCCGGCCGGATTTGCTGCTGTTGGACGAACCCGATAACCACCTGGATCTGGATGGCAAGGCTTTGCTGGAAAAGGTGATCCGAACCTGGCCCGGGGGAGTGGTGATCGTTTCGCATGACCGCTACCTGCTTGACCTGGTGGTGGATGAAATTGTCGAACTGGAAAATGGAAGAATTGAACTCTTCAGCGGGGGTTATTCAGAATATGCCTTTGAAAAGGAACTCCGCCGTACCCGCCGACAGCAGCTTTTCCAGACCCAGCAAAAAGAAATCCACCGGCTTGAACAGGCAGCCACCCGCTTGCTGACCTGGGGCAAAGTCTTCGATAATGAGAAATTTTCAAAACGCGGCAAGAATATTCTTGCCCGCCTTGATCACATGGAACGTATCGACAGGCCTTACCAGCGGGGAGCGATGAAACTCCAGATCCAGGGCGCCCGCAGTGGAGACAAGGTGGTTGAGATTACAGGTCTCTCCAAATCATTTTCCATACCCGGCGACTCCGATCTAAGATCGGACGCCGCTTGCCAACCGGAAGACCGTTGGCAAGCAGATCAACGCACCATCCTGTCTGATATGGATCTGCTTGTCCTGCGTGGTGAACGTGTCGGGCTGGTGGGACAGAACGGCGCCGGAAAATCCCTCCTCTTTCGCATGATCCTGGGACAGGTTGAGCCCAGCAGGGGCGTGATTAAGATTGGCCCGAGTATCCGCATGGGATATTATGCACAGCAGCATGAGACACTCGATTCTTCGCGTACATTGATCGAAAACGTCCGCAATGCAGGCCGGTTTACAGAGGAAAATGCGGTTGCTTTTCTGCTGCGCTTTCTGTTTACCTATGAACAATCGCGCGGGCCGGTGCAGAACCTTTCGGGTGGTGAACGCAGCCGGTTGCAGCTTGCTTTGCTGATGTTGAGCCAACCCAATTTGCTTTTGCTGGATGAACCTACCAACAACCTCGATATCGCATCGATCGAAGTACTGGAATCAGCCCTCGAGGATTTTACTGGCTCCGTTCTGGTGATTTCCCATGATCGCTATTTTCTGGACCGGGTGGTTCAGCGGGTGGTTGAGCTGGAACTGACAGCCACCGAATATGCCGGTAATTACAGCGACTATATCCGTCAAAAGGAGAGAAAACAATGAAAAAGAGTCCCGGTGTATGTTTTATTCCCACTGCCGGAGCCGCGATCAAGCAGGTTGCAGTGTCGCGCTACGTGGGAAAAACCCGGTGATTTTCTTAATGAGAGAAGAAACTCTCTATTTTGACTGATCTCTGTCATCAAGGGTTCAATTTATAGAAAAAGTTGTTATAATAAGTTGACAATTTTTACCAAAATTACCGATAGAGGTAGATTACATGCAAATCACCAGACAGGCCGATTATGCTATTAGGGCGATACTATTCCTGACTGAGAATGACCCCAATCTGCGTGCTTCCACAAGTCAAATTGCCGAGCAAAAGCATATTCCGCCTTCATTTTTAGCCAAAATCATCTCCCAGTTATCCATTGCAGGGCTGATTCATACGTCCCGCGGAGCACGGGGAGGCGTATCGCTTGCGCGGCCTGCTGATCAGATTTCCGTCATGGAAGTGGTCGAAGCCATCGATGGGCCGATTGCCCTGAACCAGTGCACTTTTAGCAGCCTTGAAACCTGTCCGTTTGGCGATAACTGCCCGGTTCGCGAGATGTGGATGGATGCACAATGCCATTTGGTTGAAAAACTAAAAAATACGACTTTCAATGATTTCATCAAAAGATAGTTCGGTAGTCATCATCGGGCTCGAACAAGTTTTGTAGATTTGCATCGAAGTTTCTTTCGCGGGCTGTTCAATTAATGAAGCAAAACGGAGTTGTCTCAAAAGCAGACAGCTCCTCTTAATTTTTTCATTGATGATCTTCGTTCTAAAATGTGGAACCCCTCCTCAGAAGCAGTGAGAATACAAAACAAGGCAGCTAAAACAGCTCGCTTTGCCGGGTATTCTCACCTTCGTAACCCGCATCGGCCGGCAGGCCGTGCTGTGAGGCGGCTTTGATCGAGAGTTTATCGCAGCGTTCGTTTTCCTTGTTGCCTGCATGTCCTTCCACCCATACAAAGGTAACCTTGCGATCATCACATAATGACAACAGAATTTTCCACAGGTCGACGTTGATGGCTTTGCGCTTGTTGGATTTACGCCACTTGTTGGCACGCCAGCTTTCAGCCCAGCCTTTTGTCATTCCGTCGACCAGATAGCGGGAATCGGAATAAAGAGTGATGGTGCTGTTTTCACGTGTTTCTCCCAGGGCAACAATGGCGGCCATCAGCTCCATGCGGTTGTTGGTGGTCAGGCGGTAACCCCCGCTGAGCTCTTTCCTGTCTTTACCGCGAAGAATCACAATCCCGTATCCACCCGGACCGGGGTTGCCGATACATCCGCCATCTGTATAGATCGTGTAATCGTTCTGTGATCTGATCATGTGCTCCTGTTGAAGACATTCATTGATTTCATAACATACGCATAAAATACACTGCATTTTACCAAAAAACATTCAGACCGCGAAACCCACAAAAGACACGAAGTTTATTGACACAGAACATATATTCTATTATAATATTAACAGAACGAATGTTCGATATTGAATGGGAGTAGAAATGAATTATCAAAAAGGTGAGAACCGTCAGAGGGAAGCGATGAAATTTATCATCCGCTTTCAACGTAAAAACGGCTACCCGCCGCATGTGCGTGATCTTTGCGAAGGAATAGGCATTAAATCTCCGTCCCACGCGCAGAAACTCCTGAAACAGCTCGAAGACCGTGATTTGATCACCCGGGAAAGCAGTAAATCACGCGCCATCCGTATTCTGGATGCCGCCTATGAATTTGCCGGCCAGGCAGGCCGCCGTATGGATGAAGCGCTTACGGTTCCACTGCTGGGAAGAATCGTTGCCAGCCAACCGATCCCGATGCCGGATTCATCCTTCAATTATTACGATGCCGAATCTTTCGTCACGGTTCCTGGGAGCACATTTTCACAAGCCGACCGGGATAATGGATTATTTGCGTTGGAGGTTCAAGGCGATTCGATGATCGATTCGATGGTCAACGACGGAGATACGGTCATACTGCGCCGCATCGAAAATGCTGAAAACGGGGATATGGTGGCCGTCTGGCTCAAGGATCGGCAGGAAACTACACTGAAACACTTTATCCGCAAGGATGAAAAAATCATTCTGCGGCCTGCCAACCCGGCCATGGCGGATATCGAGGTCGAAAACCCGGATCAACTGGAGATCCAGGGGCGGGTTGTCATGGTGATACGACAGTATTTGTGAGGATCACCTACTCCAGTTCGGCCAACTCTACATAAATCCGCTTGTTGATCTTCCCTTTGCTTTTGTAATCCGGAATACGGATACGCCCGACTTCCCGTGTATTGTGCACGTGCGTTCCACCATCGGCCTGTAAATCGAGCCCGACAATTTCTATTGTGCGGATATTCTGAATTTCCGGCGGCAGCAAATTGATTTTGGTACGGATCAGGTCGGGGATTTGAAAGGCTTCTTCACGCGGCAGAATTTTCACCCGTACATCGTGTTGCTTGTCGATTTCAGCATTGACGCTGTCCTCGATCACCTGCACCAGGTCTTTATGCAGGTTTTCAAATTCAAAATCCATGCGGGCATGCAGCGGCTCCATCTCTCCGCCGGTGACGAGTGCACCGTAATCACGGAAGATGGTTCCACATAATACGTGCATGGCCGTATGGGTGCGCATGTGCTTGTAACGCAGCGCCCAGTCCAGCACCCCGTGGATCTGTGATCCTTGAGCCGGGAGAGGGGTTTCTCCCTCCAGGATGTGCCACACTCCTTCAGCCCCGTATCTGGCACGCGTCAGGGTAAAAAAACCATCCTCCGTGACAATTGTTCCTTTGTCATACGGCTGGCCGCCACCGCCCGGGAAGAAAGCCGTCCGATCCAGCAGGATGGCATGCATTTCTTCATTCTGTGCCATTACTGTTGCATCAAATTCTTTTAGATAACTATCGGTATGATAAAGTAAATCGGTCATCATTTCACCTGGTCAGTAAAAACGTGTATGGAATGATCCAATCATATCTCCAAGTTCCGGCGAGAGCAAGCCGGATGGCAGGCATCCTGAAAAACGGAGCCCGGTGAGCTGTGGAATTATTCAAGTTCCCGAATCAAATGTATGTATTGATTAAATTAATAATATTGATGCAATACTTGACAATCGTTACTAATATGATATGATAGTTAAATAATATTGAATATATTATTGAACATTTCAAAATAGGATCAAGGAGTTTGAAATGCCATTCGGATTTGATGTTATTCACGGTTCAGGAAATATTCAAACCAGGGATTATGACATAAAGAACTTTCGTTCCGTACAATTGGCAGGTATTGGCAGCCTGTCCATTCAACAAACCGGTGAGGAAAGTATCCGTATCGAAGCAGACGACAATTTGTTCGAATACCTGCGGGTTGAGCTGCGCGGGAGTGAACTTTTCCTTGGTCTGGTCAACAATATCAATCTGCGCCCACCGCATACCCTAAAATTCTATGTCACAGTAAAGGACATCGAAGCCATTTCACTGGCCGGCAGTGGTGAAATCCATACCTCCAGCCTGACCGGCAATCAGATAAAAATTGAAATTGCAGGCAGTGGTGACATCGATGCCGGATCAGTGATTGTTGATAAAGGTCTTTTGTTGCGAATAGCCGGCAGCGGCAAAGCGGATATCGCGTCCATAAAATCTTTGGATACAGACATCATCATTACCGGTTTTGGAAAAATACGGATCGATGAAATTCAAACCCGTTCGACAACCATTAAGATCTCAGGTTCAGGGGGTATCCGGGTGCAAAAGATTGCAACGGATACCGTGGAATCACATATTTCCGGATCAGGCGATATCGAACTGCAAGGAAAGACTGTAAAACAGAACTTGTCCATCAGCTCGGCCGGCAAATATAAATGCGAAAATCTGGAGAGCGACAGAACCGATATCAGCATCAGTGGCAGCGGTTCCGCCATAGTATCCGTCAAGGAAAGGCTGGATGCGCGTATCTCGGGCAGTGGTTCCATTCACTATCGCGGAAAACCCGTCGTCGTCATGTCCATTTCCGGCGCGGGTAAGGTAAAATCGCTGGAGTAATAGATTGCATTATCCTTTGCCATTTCGTCCGTGGAAGGAGATTTATGGAAAAAAGAAGAAATTTGACGGGTGGGATTATTCTGATCTTGCTGGGTGTATTCTTTCTCTTCTGGCAGATGGCACCTGAGAATATCACCGGCTGGTTTGGCCGTAATTTTAGCTGGCCGTTTTATGTGATCGGCATTGGCCTGATATTTCTGCTGCTGGCGATTGTCACCGCTGAAGGAGGATTGGCAGTTCCCGGAGCCATCATCGGCGGTATCGGGGGAATTTTGTTCTACCAGAACCTGACCGGCGACTGGGTCAGTTGGGCTTATATATGGGTGCTCATACCGGGGTTGGTGGGTTTGGGTTTGTTTATCGGCAGTCTGATATCCAAAGACATGCGTCATGAACGGCGGACCGCTCTGAACATGTTTATGATCAGCTTCATTATCACCCTGTTTCTTTGGGCGGTATTTCATTTCGGCATGGCCGGCACCTCGACGGTTTGGGCGGTTGCGTTAATCGTCCTTGGCGGATATCTATTGATCACCTCCCTCCTGCGAAAAAAATAAAAGCAGAGGAATAAGGGACAGCAATACCCTTCGATCACCACTCGCCGCTCCGTAAACCGAGGCCGGCGGGCAGGCTGGCGGTCTGCGAGGTTCACATGTTCAACTTATTCTGATTTTTTAATCAGGGCGAATTCCCTCCATTACATAGTGGGTTAATTCGTTCACGCTTAAACCCTGTATACCCAGCTTCTGCAAGGTACGGCCGCGGCGCCAGTAATCAGTACGATGGATTACACAAGCCAATCGGATGATACTATCCATACATCTCACCGAAACACCGTACTGTTGCCCCAACGCTGCAATAGGCACCAGGCTGAAGGGCACATCTTCAAATATGTAGCGGTGATTGAGTGTTTTGGGTGCTGTAATGCCATAATAACCAGTCTGGTTCTGAATGGCTTCATACAGATTTTCACCGGTGGCAGAATATGCCCGTTTCAACCATTCGATTGCGGTCTGGGCGCGTATCCCCAGCGCAGAGGCAACGGTCACTCGCTCGCGATCCATGGCTTCCAACACACGCGAAACCGATGGCGTAGCTCCCTCGATGTAATACTGGTAGTCACCACCGGTGGATTCGATTCTACCGGCATTCAGAATCGTCAAGGCAGGATGAAAGATTGATCCCATATTGTTCAGGCTGGTATGCAACACATTTTCGCCACTAATAAACTGCGGAAATGCCGGGGAAACTGCATCCAAAACCAATTGTGTCCGCGTAGCTGGCAAGGCAGCCAGCGGCAGGCTGTCTTTAATCCGAAATATGTGTGCCTGAGATGGTCCATCGGAGCGGCTGGCGTATAAAAACGTCTCCGCTTCAGCAATGGTCACATCAGCATGACAACCATTTTCGCGAATGGTTTTGTCAAACTCAATGGCCCCCAATGTTCTGCCCGGGTTAAGCAATACAATTTGCCCGTCAGATAAATGTGGGGCGGCATTTTGCGCAATTCCTTGATGGGCATTGGAGGGCACCACTACCATAATGACCTCTGCGTCGCGCAATGCTTCCTTCATATCGGAAGTAGCCAGAACCAGCTCACCAAATCCGTTGGGGCCGCCTTCGTAGCTTTCCAATTCAATGCCGCCGCGTTTTTGGATGAACTCAATATTGGCCTGGGTTCGATTGTAAAGGGTGGTAGGAAAACCCATCAACGCAAGATGCGCAGCCATCGCCTTGCCACCGTGTCCGGCACCGATGACGGTGAAGCGCGTTTTTGGATTCTGTTCAGTATTTTTCATATACGTCTCTTTTCTCACTTTTTATGTCTGAATTGTTGCAACAATGGTTCGATTCTTTGCTTCTCGTCCAGCAGAGCATGGGTGACGGGGTCCACTGCCACGCAGGCGCCGCGTGCATCAATAATAGTATGAACGTTTCCCGGTGCAAACCGGCTGCCGCGCAGATGGGGTGCATCCATGATACCGCAGGCGGCCGCACGGGTCAGATTACCGGCATCGGTAAACGGGTCAGTATCGCTGCCCTGGGCAAGACGTCGGATCGCTTCCAGGGTGACAGATGCCTCCCTGATCAGTTCATTCTTTCGTTCTTTCAGCCTTTCATCCAGCAGCATCGCCGGTTGACCATACAATGCTCTTTCGATGGATTTACGGACGATTACGCAGGCTTCAATCACGTCTTTACCCGTTGCGGCATGTTGTGCCTCGGTATGGCCAACGATATGAACGATGTGCGGCTGTAAAGCCATCTGGATATACACACTGGTGGCCAGGTGTGAACGGGCAGCATCCAGGTCGAGCGGGTAACTGAGCAGGCCTGTTCTTACCTGCCGCCAGATCGTAAAATCAGGCCCGGTCAGCGGCTCAATTATCTCCAAAATGGCCGCCATCTTGGCCAGATCCATCACATCCGAGAGACCGGGCGGGCTGTTGAACATCATCTGGGCAATATAATCACGAACCCCCAATGTGCGGGCATTGTATGCCGATAAATACGCTGAAACGACCGATACCACATCCGGCGCATCGCGCATCCCCCAGTGATGAGGCTCATTGAGTTCCAGAGGGATGCCATGCTCCCCATACCAGCGGATCAACTGCTGGTGCTGCTCGATGGAACCCTGTAAATCCCACGGTCCCCGTCCATCAAGCTGGTTGAACCAGTACAGTGGCACTGCCCCCCAAGCATTGTGAATGGTTTCCTGATACATTTCGGCCAGGCGGATGAAGTCATCCGTGCCGGAATAGACCCGCAGCAGCGGGAAGTTCCCGTACCGGCTGGCCTGATATAGCGCACGGTAATCCTCGGCACTGCGGACGGGTACACCACCTGCACCTGTCTGGCGCGGGTTCTGGCGTTCAGGGTGAAAGAAATTTTCCTGGGCATCCTGATCGATGCCCAGTGAAATTACATCCAGAACCCCTGCTTCTGCAATTTCCTTTATTCCGGCCAGTGTATCCGGTATGGTTGGCAGACCGAAGTGATGCCTGAGAATGGGAAAGGGCGCTTTCAGCCGAATTCGTTCCACCACAGTCTGTGGGAACATGGCCTCCGATTCTGGCCCTGTTACTTTGCCTTGCAGATAGGCCAGTATGCTTTCAGGGGATTCTCCGCCTTCGTACACACGATCAAAAAAACCTATCTGCCTGATACGTTGGGCCAATGGGGGTGTACCGGCAAACAAAAACCGAACCCCCGCATTTCTCAGATCATCGGCAGCTTCTGCAAACTCGGAAACCAGGCGTTCACCGGTCTCGGGGGTGAGCCGATAAGAAATCCCAACTACATCCGCATTTTCTTCCCGGGCGGATTTGAGCACCTGCTCTATAGAAACGGCCGGACCCAGAAATACAGTCCTCCAGCCACTTTGTTCTGCAAGACGCAGGAAATTCATAATACCGGCAACATGAACACATTCGCCCAGTGCCGCAGCAACGATAGTTTTCATCTTTAAATCCCTTAAAAGAACTCGGATTATCCCCTTGAATGTCAGTGAGGTGAAAACAATTAATGTAGAATATTATAACAGATGTTGGTATTTGGCTTCTCTTACCCACTTGGTGCTCATGCTATTACATCTCCAGTTAATGATCCCTTTGCTCTTGGGCGTATGGTTCACTGCGCTCCCAAGACAATAGCCCAAAGCCTGAAAACCAGGATCGGCAGGTTTTTTCGGTGCTATAATCGCTGATAGTTACAAAACACAACACCCTGTAACCACTAACTCACGCTGGAGGACAGAATGAGTGAAGCTGTTATTATTGATGCCATCCGTACACCCATCGGTGCACTGGGCGGCATCCTCTCCGCTGTACGGCCCGATGATCTGGCAGCCCATGTACTGAAAGGCATCCTTGCCCGAACCGGTCTGGACGCTAAATGGGTGGAAGAAGTCTATCTCGGATGTGCAAACCAGGCCGGTGAAGACAATCGCAACGTTGCGCGCATGGCACTTTTACTGGCCGGTATGCCGGTTGAAACTGCAGGGGTGACCTTCAATCGTCTGTGCGCTTCCGGTCTGACGGCCGTCAATATGGCAGCCCGGGCCATCAAATCCGGTGAGGGCGATGTTTTCCTGGCAGGCGGCGTTGAAAGCATGTCGCGCGCACCCTACTCTTTGCCCAAAGCTGAAAGCGCCTTCGGCAGCAGCAACCTGACTGCCTGGAATACGGCCCTGGGCTGGAGATACCCCAACCCGATCATGGAAAAAATGTACGGCACCGAGGCCATGGGTGAGACAGCCGAGAATCTGGCGGAAATGTATTCGATCAGCCGCGAGGACCAGGATCGATTTGCAGTTCAAAGCCACCAGCGTGCCATTGCAGCAATCGACTCAGGCAAATTTGCAGAAGAGATTCTTCCGGTGTCCATCCCCCAGCGCAAAGGAGATCCGGTCATAGTGACAACGGATGAACGCCCACGGCGTGATACCAGTTTCGAAGCACTGGCCCGCCTGAAACCCTCCTTCCGCAGCGCCGGTACGGTTACGGCCGGTAATTCTTCCGGGTTGAATGATGGCGCGGCAGCATTGCTGGTGATGAATGCGGACAGGGCAGACGGGTTGGGTTTCAAACCGCTGGCCCGGATCGTCACTTCCGCGGCATGCGGAGTTCCCCCCCGTATCATGGGAATTGGGCCGGTCTATGCAACCCGCAAAGCGTTGCAACGCGCCGGTTTAAGCATTTCGGATATTGGTTTGGTGGAACTCAACGAGGCCTTTTCCTCGCAGTCACTGGCAGTGCTGGGTGAGCTGGGGATTTCGCAGGAAATTACCAACGTGAACGGCGGTGCCATTGCCCTGGGACATCCATTGGGATGTTCTGGCGCCAGGATCCTGACCACCCTCATCCATGAAATGGGCCGGCGAGCTGCATCGATGCCGCGTCCTTTTTACGGGCTGGCCACCCTGTGTGTAGGCGTGGGGCAGGGTGAAGCAACGATTATCGAATGGATCGGTGATTAATCATTTCTCTCTTTGCCTTACAACCTTGCAAGGGTTGATGTTTTTTTGGTGTGGAATTGATATGATATAAAATAAACTTGTCCCAGGCAAAACGGGCAAGCTACCGGGGAATTAAAAATTAGTCTCTCAAAAAATAATGTACGATAAGTGATATGAAAATGAAATTCAGGTTTGTTGACAAAGGAAAACCAGAGCCAGTGTTGTTTATTCTCCTGTTCACGGCGCTATGTTTTTTTGCTGCATACCTGATTGTCAATAATGGCCTGGCACAAGGATTGTTGTTTCTGCTATTGGGAATGGTACTGTATGCCATTTTTTGCCATCCGGCCTGGGTGGTTTACAGCGAGCTTGGTATTTGGATTGGAACGATCATCTGGGTTGATGCCCGTGTTTCTGCCGACTTTCCAAAATCACTTCTGGATAATGGTTTACCGGCAGCCGTAGCAGCAGCCGTGATGATTGTTATCTACCAGGTATTCATCCGTCAGCGTAAGTCACTGCAGGAACTGGATACTCGTTTCCGGCTGCTTTCTGAAAACGTATCAGGGTTTGAGGTTTGGCAGCGTCCTGACGGAACCTTGGAGTATGTCAGTTCATCCTGCGAACAAATTACCGGTTACACCGCCGCCGAGTTTCTACATGAGCGGGATTTATACTCACAAATTATCCTTGCGGAAGATCGCGACAAGCTCAGTAAAGTAATGCAGCCTTCCAATGAACCTCAGCAGAACATCAAAAAGGAAGATGTGCGCATCCGGCAACGTTCCGGCCAACTCCGTTGGGTGGAATATTCCTCGCGCTCTGTTTTTGACAAAACAGGCCGGTATATTGGGCAATGTATCGGCCTGTACGATATCAACTCACGAAAAAAGGAAATCGATAATCTAAAAGTCCAGTATGAACGTTTGCATACTGCGTTGGAAACATCCGAAGATGGCATTTGGGATATGAACCTGAAAGATGGAGAAACTTATTTCAATCCCAGATATGCCACCTTAATGGGTCTCAAACCGGGCGAGAACCATATTCTTTTGAAAGACTACCTGAAATTGATTCACCCTGATGATCTGCCCGGGATGTTGGATGCATTCAAATCTCACATTTCACGTCAAACCAGTTCTTATGAAACCGAATACCGCTTGCTGACACGTTTTGGAAAATGGCGCTGGATAATGGATCGTGGAAGGATTGTAACCCAGGATCCCAACGGCAAAGCCACGCGCATGGTGGGCACTCATATCGATAACACAGAACGGAAGATGATCCAGGAAGCACTGCGACAGTCTGAAGAGAAATTCCGCCAATTGGCAGAAAATATGCATGAGGTATTCTGGCTGCGAGACAAGGAAAACGGCAGGTTCATTTATATTTCACCGGCATTTAATGAGATATGGGGACATACTGCTGAGGAAATGTACGAGGATCCGGGCCTCTTTTTGGACAGCATCCATTGGGAAGATTTCAGCAGGGTATATCATGCCCTCCGTGAACTGGTGGCAAGCGGTGTCATGCTCAACGAAGAATACCGGATTATCCATTCCGACGGGTCGGTACGTTGGATTCTTTCACGAGCGTATCCCATCTATGATTCCGCCGGAAATTATTATCGCCTGGCAGGGATTGCCGAAGACATCACAAAACGGATGGAAATTGATTCGGCGCTCCGGAAGAGCGAAAAACGTTATCGCGATCTGATCGAACGACAGGGTGACGGCGTCAGCATTTTTGACCCGCAAAAGAATATTTTGTACATGAACCCGGCCGGAGAAGATATATTTGGTGTCGAACACGGAAGCTCACTAAACCGCAATCTCCATGAATTCATGGATGACGAACAATTTGCGTTGATGCAGGAACAGGTGAAAAATAGTCAGGAGACGGAAGAGAGTTCCTTTGAAATCAGGATCACGCGCAATGATCAATGCCAGCGAAGCTTGCTGGTTACCTCAACACCGCGTTTTGATACGAACGGGCAATTCATCGGAGAAATTGCCATTTTCAAGGATATCACCCAGCGCAAGGAGCAGGAAAACAAGTTGTGGTATCTGGGACTGCACGATGGTTTGACCGGGTTGTTCAACCGGGCCCATTTTGATATTGAAGCGGAACGGCTTGAAATGAGCGACTCGTTTCCCATTGGTATCATCATGATGGATGTTGACAATTTGAAACAGGTCAATGATCAACTGGGGCACGCTGCCGGGGATGATATGCTGCTGCGGGTATCGAAATTGCTCAGAAAATCTGTCCGGTCAGGAGATATTGTGGCACGTGTAGGTGGAGACGAATTTGCCATTTTGATGCCAAATTCTGATGAAAATACGCTTCTCCATGTTTTGAACCGCATCGATACAAATGTGGCTGCTGAAAATGAACAAGTAGATTTGACTTATTCACTCAGTCTTTCCGCTGGAGGATCCATCGCCAAACAACAAGGTACTTTACGGGAAAACATCGAAAACGCAGACGTGCGTATGTATGAAATCAAAAACAATAAAAAGAAACGGCTTCCTTTTAATTTACCTGCCAAAGAAACCCCACAATAATTTTTCTTTTGATCAAGATTCGCATTGAAAGGTCAGGGCATCCGGAAGCAGACCGTTCGGACAAGGCTCCGGGATCCAGTCTCGTTTGAAAATCACCGGTTTTTCCCAAAGTTTCTCATTTTCCGGACCGTAAATTGAGACAATATAAGTCACTTCCCAATAAGGGGGGTCGACAATAAAATAGTGGTCTATGGCGGTATAAGCGACCGTCGTATCACTCTCCAATGGTTTCAATTGCGCATCGATAAATGGTTGTGGCCCAAGATCCTGGATTTTCAAACGGACTCCAGCAGGAACAGGGCTATTGAATGCGACCATAAAGGTGCAGCTCTTCATTTGGGTGGTTACAGTCAGGTTTCCGTTATTGTATTCTGCCGGAACTGCATCTTGCGGAATTTGCCCCGTGACAAGGATTGAATCTGTTTCATAAGAAGTCTTTGGCAGGCACCAGATCGATACACCATCCTCCACCACTCCAAAGACTTGTAACGTGGGCGTGAGGGTTGGTGTTTCAGTGCTTTGTTGAGTGCTGGAAGGGGTTACAGTGGGTTGGGGAGCTGCGGTAATCACCTGATCCACTATCCGGGTAACCAAAACAGTCTGTGCAACAATCCGGGTGACTTCAACTTCCTGCGCACATTGAACTGGCTTTGAGTTTTCGATTCTTTCATCGATCAACACAATTGCGGACGCCAACACAATGGCCCCGGCCAAAAGACGAAGGAATGTTTTTAGGGAGAAAAATCCTTCCATACAGGAATGTTCTTTTCAATTTTACTGAGACTACAGAAAATTATACAACAAATGAACTGGCATCCAACAAATAAAATTTATAGAAAAAATGAGAACGATCGGTTCGTAAGGCCTCAAATTAAATTACTTTGGTGGCCTGAATTTGAAATTGCCAGTAGTATATAATTGAAATTACTTTACTATAAGATTTCGCATGGTCTTTTCGATCCAAATCAATGAGTACAATAAGGCGCCACACTACCCATTCCACACTCCATGTGCTGGATGCCCGAAAGCAAAGGAGAAAGAGAAAACAGGTTTCTCTGGTATCACGCAGTAACAGAATCCTGTTTTTCAGTGGAACGGTTTTCCTTGTCCTGTTGTCTGGCATTATCCTCGCGGCAGGAGTCTGTTTGATTTCCGCAGCACGCAGCCTACCCGCGGTTGAAAACATGGCCCAGATCATGGAGCCTGAGCCGGGAAAAGTACTGCCCCCAACACAATTCTATGACCGCAGCGGGAAAATACTGCTGTATACACTCGAAAACCCGGGCATTGAACGGCGGTATCTCAGCATTGACCCGGCCGACTCACCCCATTTCTCCCCCCAACTTGTCCAGGTGATGACTGCCCTGGAAGGCAATTACTGGTCCGACTCGGGGATTTCACTGCAAAAGATAACCGATCCAGAGCCGCATACCATCGCCGAACACCTGGTAATCGATTCACTTCTGTATGAAGAACCGGCCGGTCTTCCGCGAGCAATCCGCATGCGTTTGCTGGCTGTTCAGATTCAAATCAGATATGGTAAGGCAAAAATACTGGAATGGTATTTGAACACTGCCTGTTTTGGTCACCTGGCTTTTGGCGCTGATCAGGCATCCCAGGTCTATCTGGGAAAACCAGCCACCCAGCTCAATCTCACCGAGTCGGCGCTGTTGGTTTCACTTCTCACCACACCAACCCTGAACCCCCTGGAGGCGCCCCAGGCAGCCCGCATAAGGACAGACGCAGTTCTCGATCAGCTTGCTGCCACAGGGCAATATGCTTCATCGGATATCGGGAACGCAAAAACAACACAACTGGTGCTCCTCGAACCGCTACAAGAAACGGCTGAAGTGACTGATTTTATCCAGTATTCCATCGATCAACTGGAGAAATCGATCAGCAGTACGCAAATCGAGCGCGGCGGGCTTAAGGTAATCACAACGCTGGATGCGGATCTGCAGCGGCAGTTGATTTGCACACTTGCCACACAGCTTCTGTGGATGGCAACCCCCTCGGACGCAGGCGAGGCTGTGCTTTCCAGTGAATGCGAAGCTGCCGCTCTGCTGCCTCTTCCGGATAACAGTGTTCTCAATTCTGCGAATGCCATTCCTGCAGTCAGTGGGAATAGCCTGGTAATCAACCCTGTAAGTTCGGAGATACTGGCCTGGAGTGGCGTCCTATCCACGGAAGGGATCGATGCTCAACCCGAATACGAGGCAGGCAGCCTGCTATCACCCTTTGTGGCCGCGGCAGCCTTTGCGCACGGGATGAGCCCGGCAACGCTGGTCTGGGATGTGCCAGAAGCAGAGGATGCAGCCAATCTGAACCCGGACGGGATCTGGCACGGTCCACAAAGCCTGCGCCAGGTCATCGCAAAGGATTATTTCAATGCCGTTTACCAGACCGCAGAGCTTGTTGGATTCGACGACGTTCGGACGCTGGCAGATACACTGGGGCTCAACAGCCTGGACCAGGTAACTTTCGAAGATGATCTGGCAAACGGTGAAGGAAAAACCGACCTGCTGGAAATGGGCCAGGCTTTCAGCACATTTGCGACACTGGGCCAGCAAACCGGGATACCGAATGATACCGGCAATACACTTTCACCCGTCGCTGTCCTGCAGGTTGAAGATCTTGCAGGGAACGTTGTGTACGGTCAAGAGGGCATTGTGACCAGGCCGGTTATGGACCCCGGTCTGGCATATTTGGTGAACGATGTATTGAGTGAAGTCACTTATGATACAAGCCTGGTTTCCCGAACCACCCGGCAGCAGATAAACCCGGATGTTGGCCGGCCTGCTGCCGCAGCGGTTGAAACCGCTGCCGGGGGAACACAGGCCTGGACGGTGGGCTACACACCTCATCACCTGGTTGTGGTGTGGATGGGCATTCCGGATAATAAGGTCGATGACAGCAGCCGTGCACTACAGAAGGCGTTCCCGGCGGGTGTCTGGCAGGCGGTCATTCGATACGCGGCTCAAAATGAATCTTCACTGGGCTGGGAAAAACCCGCCAATGTCATCCAGGTGAAAGTATGCAGTCCTTCCGGTCAACTTCCAACAGATGCCTGCCCTGACATTGTGGATGAATTATTCCTTTCCGGAAACGAGCCGGTTGCATACGATACCCTTTATCAGACCTATTCGATCAATCGGGAAACCGGTAAATTGGCTACGGTTTTCACACCATTGGAGCTTGTAGAGCAGCGAACCTTCTTTGTGATCCCTGAAGAGTATAAGGGCTGGGCGCTGACCGGTGGCATCCCACAACCGCCGACCCAATATGATCCAATCCCATCCCAGGAATCGATCGCGGGGGTTGAGGTTACCTTCCCATCCTCATTGGCCTATATTCATGGTTTAACTGAGATCATCGGCAGTGCGGAAGGGAATAATTTTACATCCTACCGGTTGGATGTCGGGCAGGGATTATACCCGCAAAGCTGGATACAAATTGGCACTGAAAGCAAAGAGCCGGTAAAGAATAACACCCTGGGCAGTTGGGATACGACCGGATTGAACGGGCTGTATGTGATCCGGCTTACCGTACAGCGCTCACAAAACCGTTTGGAAACCATATACACCCCGCTTGTGGTGGATAATACCCCTCCTGAAATTGTCATCACCTGGCCGCAAGAGAACCAGGTAATTCAATATGTGGAAGGAAAGCAAGTCACCTTTCTCGCGGATGGTTCGGATACGGTGGGGTTGGATCATATCACCTGGTACGTGGATGGAATTGCTGCCGGGGAAAGAAGTCTTGCGCCATTTTTTCTGTCATGGCCACCGACCCCGGGCAGGCATGTGTTGAGGGTAGAGGCGTATGATCTGGCCGGCAATGTGAGCCAGTCGCAGGATGTTGAAGTGATTGTGCAATGACCTGCTGATGAACGTCTGCAGACGTCCGTCAGCATGGAATTCAAAGCGGGATTATAATTGCTACGGTGACCTCCAACTCAATCAAATCAACGAAAAACCGTTTGCAAAGTTTCAAGAATAAATATTCACGACAATTCTGGATCATTTTTGGGGGGCAAATATTCAGCGTTGTGGGAACGAGCCTGACCTGGCCGTTCCTGACCATTTACCTGCGCGAGACCTTCGGCCTTCCACTTACAACAATCACTTTTCTCATATCTCTTGAATCCGTGATGACCGTCCTCTCCACGATCCTGGTCGGACCGTACATGGATCGCCATGGCCGGAAACCCATCATGGTCATCAGTGTTTTCGTCAATTCCCTGTCGTTCGTTGCGCTTTCCCTGGCCAAAACGCTTCCGGCTTTTGTGGTCATCATGATCCTGCGCGGGTTGTTTACACAGCTCTATCGGGTAGGTACCAACACCATGGTGACGGATATCACCAGTGAAGAAGACCGCTATGAAGCCTTTTCCCTTACCCGCACCAGTGCCAACATTGGCTTCGCGGTTGGTCCAGCGATAGGTGGATTTATCGCCACGGTTTCGATTCAGTTGAGTATGAGTATCAGTGCAGTGGTGCTGGCAATTGTGACAGTCATCACCATTTTTGGAGTTAAGGAAACCCTGCCAAAACAGAATATCCCGGAAACCAAAAGCGGTTTTGGCATGTTGGGGGGTTACCGGAACATTATCAAGGACAAACCATTTCTTGTATTCATCGTAGCCGATATTTGCGTAACGATGGGTATGGTGAACATGTTCAACCTGTTGTCTGTCTACGCAAAGGAAAACTTTGGCATTCCGGAAAGTCAGTATGGTTTCATCATGACCGTCAATGCGATGATGGCTGTCACACTGCAACTGCCCGTCACTAGCATCACCAGAAAAAAACCGGAATTCATTATGCTCGCCCTGGGTGCAGTGTTTTATGCAGTCGGGTTGGGTAGTGTAGCATGGGGTAACAGTTTTGGTGATTTTGTCATCAGCATGGTCATCATGACCATTGGCGAGCTGATTCTGCAGCCGATAGCCATGAGCGTGGTAGCCCGGTTTGCACCACCGGAACTGCGCGGTCGCTATATGAGCCTGTACAGCCTTACGGTGGGCGCTGCGCGCGGTATCGGGCCTCTTATTGGCGGGGTTTTAAATGATCAAATTGCGCCGGCAGCAATATGGTATGGTGCAGGGATCATGGCACTGGTAAGCGCCACGATATTTATTGGGATGCATCGCAACCAAACCCGCCAACAGGAATTAGACGCAGCCGGCGTGGAAGCCGGGCCGGGCAGCAGCCTGTAAAAGAAGCCCTTCCTGCAAATAAGCAGCTTGTTGATCGAGTAAATTTGGTATAAACAGGCCCATCCAACCCTGTAAGTTTATTTCCCGTTGTGAGTGAATGTCTGAATCCAAATATCTTGACAATCGTCACGATTATTGTATAATTTTCTTTATCATTTTAATAAATTTAAATGATATAAGGATTTAAAATGACCACTTCATCTGATGCGGTTGTCATGATTAATGATCTTGAGACACTGCGAGTGATCAGCGATCCCCTGCGTTTGAAAATATTCCGTAAGGTCAGTCAATTCAACCGCGACGGCGAATTGTGCAGCGTCAAACAAATTTCTGACGAGTTGGAAATACCGTCTGCCAAACTGTACTACCATTTCAAACTTCTTGAGGGTCATGGGCTGCTGCAGGTAGCAGAAACGCGCATCGTTTCCGGTATTCTGGAAAAACTCTATCGTGTGCCTGCTCATCGAATTTCAGTTTCGGTTGAATTGTTGGGCAGCGAGGAAGATCAGGAAACACTATATCCCATGTTTGCCGGTTTGATCAATGAGGTGCTGGACGATATCCATTTCGCTTTATCCACGTCGAAAAACGAAAATATCCAAAATGATCTTGCCGTATCCAGGGAAAGTATTCGTCTCCCAAAAAACCGCATCGCCAAATTATCACAAAAACTGGAAGAGATCCTGAAAGAAATGGAAAAGGAGGAAAACCTGACACCTGAAGAGGATACCTCCATGTACACATTCTTTTATGCCTGGTTTCCGGAGGTGAAAGGTCGAAAAGAAAGAGGAGAGCAGGTATGACCGTAGAGAATAAACCCGTAGAGAAAACTCGCCAACAACTGGTAAATGAAATCAATACTGCCAGGCAAGCTTTCGAAGCCCGTCCAAGCCAGGCAGAAACCTGTTACCAATTGGCACAATTGTTATTCCAGGCTGGTGATTTTTGGGAAGCCCAGGCTCTGCTGCAGCCGCACCGTGAAACA